>NZ_NPDS01000006.1 GCF_002811925.1 Leptospira barantonii | reverse complement strand
TCACGCTACTTTTTCTGTTATCAAAGTCTTAACAAAAGCTCGGCTCATACAGCCGGGCTTTTTTCGTTTTAAGACCGATTATCTTTCCCTTTTTCGATTTTCAGAAATTCTGCAGTAAATATTCTTAGGCGAGTTTTCTTTAAAATCGTATTCTCGTTCTTTGCAAACAAACGGATTCTAAGATGAAAAAAATAATCTTCCTTCTTATATTCACTCTCAGCCTCGGACAACTTTCCTCCGAGGAAGCAACAACCAAAAGTGGAAAGAAAGTAATCCTCAATTCCGATTTCACCTGGAAATACGCGGATGAAAGCGCCGACAAAAATAAAACAGGAAAACCCTCCACACTCGTTTTGACAAAATCCGCCGAGCACGATACCGAACTCAAAAGCGAATCGGGAGAATTCAGCGTTTGGTACAATTCCAAAAAATGGAATCGAGCCGCACAAAAATCGAATAAGGTTTCCGAATACGAATTCGAAAACAAAAAGAGAAGCGGTTATGCGATGGTTATCTTTGAAGGTCTTGAAATTCCAATGGAATCTTTTCCGGAACTTTTGGTAGTCAACGCAAGAGCCGTAGATCCGAACGCACATCTCGTGGAAACAACGGATTGTAAAGTGAATGGCAGGGCGGGCAAACTCATAAAATACGCGGCCTTGTTCAGCGGTATGAAATTTATTTTTTATAGTTTTGTGACGAGTAACAGCAAAGGTTCCATTCAATTTACGACATATACTCTGGAAAACCGATTCGATCTTGAAAAAGAAGAATTCGAAAAAATCATTTCCGGATTGGTTTTCCAGTAATCGGCTTTACGGATCGATAACGGCTGAATTGGCTTCTTCCAAATAGAATCGGAACCCATTCAAAAATTTAGGATCTTGAAATCATATAATTTGTTCTCTACATTCCAAGTGCAAAGAAGACGAATTCTACTTTTAGGAATTTCGTCAATTGTACCATTTCTTTTTCACTGTTCTGCAAACTTAAACGAACTGATCCGAAAGGGGAAGAACGAGGACGCCAAAATAAAAATCCGAGAAACGGAAGAATGGAGAACGTATAATGAATGCAATTCTCCCTTGGTCCTCGCTTCGAGGTTGGGAAATCTTGAACTGGTTCGATTCTTATTGGAAAACAAAGTCGATCCAAATCAAAGAGAAACCGGATGTGCAAGGGAATCGATTCTTACAATCGAAGAAAAGTATATCTCCAAAGAAGAATTTTTTACTGCCTCTCATACGCCGATTTCCCAAGTTCAGAATTTAGAAACCGCGAAAATTTTAATCCAAGCAGGAGCAAACGTCAACTTAGGCGGATATAGACAAAACGATCCGAAGGGAATCGGATCTGCCTATTACGAGCCGCCTTTGTTGCACGCGGTTCTAAATCGAAAATACGACCTCGCAAAATTCTTAATCGAAAAGGGGGCTTCCACTCGAATCCTCAACTCCGTAACCGGAGAAAACGAATTCGAAATCTGGTTTACGAGCGTTGGAATTCGAAATAAGACCGATCGAAAATTTTACGAATCCCTAAAATCAAAAGGGCTCAAAAAATTAGAAATCGCTTCCGGCTCCTTACGGAACACGACGCGTCCGGAAATTTTTCCAAAAGAACGAGCCTACATTCACATTCCGACCGGTACGGAATTCAAAACGACTCCCCATTTTTCGGAAAGGGAAGAATGGATTCAGACGGACCTCATCCGCCATCCATCCCAAGAGAAATACTTTCATAGTTCCGAATGGATTTGGAAGGACACCAAACAGAACGTATACGAATGGATTTTAGAAAGAAGAATCGGATTGAAAAAGCGGAATTAAATTCCGATTTCGAAACGAAAGTAGAAACCATTTTTACTTTTTAAATCAAAATGCCTCGCCTTAAAGTTACGAAAGGAAACCAAAGGATTCAGAAGCCCATCTTTTAACTTAAGAATCATCTTTGAATTCAACACTTAACTTATAATTTAAAAACAAAACGCAAGGCTCGCCACTTATAAGATATTCTTAAAATAAATTTTTTTTTGGCAAATAACTTCGACAAACGAAGTTAAACAATTCACCTGGAACATTCTAACTTTTGAATACAAGGAAAGTATGTTTTGGAATAATAAAAAAAGGATATAGATCATGTTAAAAAAAGGCTATCTTTTTGCCTTGTGTATCTTAGTTCTTCCCTTTGTCGTTTATGGAAAAGGAAACACCAAATACGTTGCGTCTCTTAAGGATGCGGCTCAATTGAACGTAAATGCAAGAGGAAGCGTGGATGCGATTCTCGACGACGAGACGAGCAAACTCAAAATCTCCGGTTCTTATGAATATTTCGGAAGCAACGCAACCGAGATATTGATTCTGACCGAAGGAACCGAAGCGCCTCTTTGTACATTCAAACCTCCATACAACGCGACGAACAGTCCGTGGAAGGATTGGGGTAACTGCGACCTAAACGTAAATCAGAAAAAAGATCTGAATGCCGGAAAACTCTACATTCTCATCAAGACGATCGATAGAACGGAAGGACAGGTTCGCGGATCCATCGTACTGGAATCCAAAAAATAAATCACAAAAAATTCCAATGATACCATTCGTTTCTTAGATGCACAAGAATGCAGTGCATCTAAGAAATTTCTTTTTTTCAAATCGCATACGATCTTACGTTAGGATAGTGTTACACATAAGATCGATACTCACCGTAAGAAAATTGGTTACGCGCCAAATCAGATCCTTTTGCATTTTATAATTCCGAAGTTTTTGCTTTTCTTTTTTGTCCGGGCTTTCAAAATGAACTTCTTCATAGGAGAATTCTCATGCAGAATCCGGCCCAATCCCAAAAATCCTCCATCCATCAGATTTGGAAGGACGGAGCCGTAGTTATCAACCGAATCCGGCTCGGGTTAGTGATCTTATTTTCTCTTACGTTGCTCAGCGTATCCAAAACCAATCACCCCACACAGGTAATCGCACACGTCGTCGGGACCGGACTGATGGCCGCTTATTGTATTTTAGAATTCATTCTTCACAGATCCGGAAAAGTAGGGGTTCGATTCCAAAAGACGTTAGTTCTCTTGGACGTGAATATTCTTTCCTTAACCTTGATGGCCGATTGTTCGATCGAACCGGCGGTTTCATCCGGGATTCTCGCCAACATGCTCATCTTCTTTATTTATTTTTACGTGATGATCTATTCTTCCTTTTTGGGTGAAAGAGGGTTCGTTCTTTGGATCGGCGTTCTTGCCGCGTTAGGAATCATTTCATCCATGTTCGTGGCTTGGAAGGGCGGAATGATTCTTACCGAAAATCCCGAGCTCGGAAAGGTTCCGGGTCACATGATTTTTTCGGTGCAGATCGTGAAGGTGACTTTCGTTTTTACGGCGAGTATCATTCTTTCGCAGTTGATGAAACTGTTCGGTAAACTCACGGACGAAGGTTCGAGATTGTATCAGGATTCTCAAGTTCTCTTAAATAAACTGACTCAGGATCGCAAGATTCTCGAAAGTTCCGCGGAGAATTTAGAAGCGTCCATCCGTAAGTTTGCGGATTTTATCAATCGAACCGGCGAGAAGATGGAATCTCAAGCGGCGGCGATCGAGGAAGTCAACGCGGTCATCGAAGAACTTTCCGCGTCTTCCTCAAGCACGGCACATTCCATCGAAACACAAAACCTAAGTTTGGGTGAACTCGCGGGAAGTTCCGAAAAGTTAGACGAAATCTTAAAAAACAGCGCTTCCTTAAGCGAAGCCCTTGCGGTTTTTGCAAAAGAAAATAAGGAAGATATGGAGAACGTCACCATCGCCGCTGAAAAAACGAAATCCTATCTGGTAGACATTACGAATTCGTTTAACAGAGTCGACGAGATCAATCGGATCATGAGCGAGATCGCCGATAAGACGAATCTTCTCGCGCTCAACGCTTCGATCGAAGCCGCGAGGGCAGGGGTTGCGGGTAGAGGTTTTGCGGTGGTCGCCAACGAAGTGAGTAAACTCGCAGAATTCACATCCGGAAACGCAAAGTCGATTTCCGATATCGTCAATCAATCCCGTAAGTTTATCGAAGAAGCAAGAATCGCTTCTACAGAAACCGGAGACATGACTGAAAATCAAAAACTGAAAATTTTGGAAACCGTGGATCGAATCGATAAGATGAATCTATTTTATCTGGAACAAAAATCGATCATTCAAAAATTCGTATCCGAAGTGAACCGAATCAAATCGACTTCGGAGGAAATTCTCAGATCGACCAAAGAACAAATGCTCGGTCAAACGGAAATGGTTCAAACGATGGGAAACCTGGGAACCGAAATCAACGAGATCAACGAAGATTCCGGTATGCTTCAGGAAGAAATCGTAAAAATCAAAACACAGGCCTCCGAGTTACGAGTTCTCAGCATTCAATCCGAAAACTGAACCGAATCATTTCGTCGTCGATGTCGGCGGCGAAGTCTGAGTTTTAACCTTCACCTTGGATTCCAAGGTTGGATTCAAGATCGTATATTGCGCCTTGATTACGGAAGAATTTCCAACCTTATCGGTAACCTTAAATTCAAAGTTGTGTTTGCCCGGATCCAAGACCAAACCTTCCGCGTAATTTCTAAACTCGCTTCCGTTTTGACTAAACTGAATCGATCTCACGCCGGAGATCAAGTCTTCACACTGAATTTGAATCTCCGTTCCGATCGGAAACAATTCTCCCGTGGAAAGTCTTGGACTGATTCTGCAAATCGGAGGATTCGAATCCAAAATTCCGAAAAAACTTTCTTCGGTTTTATTTCCCGCTTGATCCTTCGCCTTTACGTCGATTCCGAAACTACCGTCTTCTATAGAATCCGGAAGTCTAAACGTATAATCGTTTTTGTCTTGTGAGATCGGATTGACCTGAGTTCTTCTTCCGTTTTGTAGAAAGTAAAATTCCGAATCGGAAACACCGGAAACCGCATCGGCGATTTCCACCTTTAACGTTTGATCCTTTCTCGTTACGTAAACGGATTCCAGTTTAAACCCTTTTCCGATTTCCACTCGGATCTCTGGTCTTTTTGTATCTTGAACGACTTCCATAAGTCTTGTGGTTTCCTTAACCCCGGAAGCGGTTTCGGAATAAAACTCAACGTCGTTTTTTCCTTCCTGAAGTCCGGAGATCGTTCCTTGGTATTCTTTCCATTCTCCTTCGTTGACCCGGAAATAAACCTTCACTCCATTCTTACCCGAACTCGGATTGTCCAATACGATCTTTTCGTTTTGAGTCGGAGAAAGAATGATTGCCTTATCTTGAGGAGGAGCCTTTCTTTCGAGTTTCACAAACGCGCGTAACGAATCGATGAGAATCGGATCGGAAGGTTCGCCTCTGGATTCTTTACGTCCAATCCCGACGACTCGAACGTATCTTTCGTTCGATTCGGGAAAGAATCGAATCGTTCTATCGTTTACAGAGACGGTTCTCGTTACGATTTGAAAATCGGAAGTGTTTGAAAATTCGACTCGATACGCTTGTGAAGCCGGATCGGCTTTCCACTTGAGTTCCAATTCTTTTCTTTCTTGGGCGTATAGAATTCCGAACGAGATTAGGATAAAAAGAATCGAAAGATATTTCGTGATTCTCATTTGTTTTGAAAGTCCTTATCGATCTGAATCTTGTTCGGAATCGGAAACGGTTCCACAGGAGGTTTTCCTTTTTCCACATAAGTTCCAAAACCCGCTTTTACGTCCACGTCCTTACCGAAACCGGCAACGTTAACCGTTCCTTCAAAACATCCGACGTCGGTGCGTTCTTCACCTTCGTTGTTCACATAAAATTTCGTTCCTCTCACACCGACGACCGCAACGGGTGTACTAATCACCAATTTCTGAACCACTTTTTTAGAGGTCTTTAAAAGACCCGGTTTTACGTCGGCTTGCAGTTGTCCATTCTCCAGAAAAATTTCAGGCGCCGCTTTTTTAGAAACGCTGAAACTCGACTTTTCAAAAATCTTAACCTTGGTTTCGTTTTCGACGAAGGCTAAGAAGGCCCCGGATTTGACTCCGGTCTTTAAACTTTCTCCGTCTCTCAAAATCTGATTTCGAACAACGGACTTCCAAACGGGAGATCCTTCCGCAGGTTTTTTAGAATATTCCACGACACCATGAAAGAGTTCCAACGCGGCCATCGGCTGACCTTCGACTTCGACCACCTTTCTCAAGTGGACGGGAACCTTGAGAACCATTCCTTCCTTAATCAAAGAAGGGTTTTGAATCTGATTGTATTTTAGAAATTCTTTCCACTTGCCCGGATCGTTCAAAACTTCTTTCGCGATCTTAGTAAGCGAATCGTTCTTTTTGACCTTATATTCTTCTAAGGATTTTTCATCAGTAACGGCGTTTTGCGCCACAAGTGAGAATGCAAACGACAACACCAGAATATACACAAGGGTTCTCAAAGGCAGAAGGTTCATAGTCCTGAATTCCTATTTTTTTATATGAAAATTTATTTCTGAAAATTGTTGATAAATCGACAATTCGGAAAATAAAATCTTGAAATTTTAGACGAAAGAATTATTTATTTTCAGTTCATAAGCGAGGGAATTTCCGTGATTCAAAGATGGGTTGAACGAACGTTATTTGTAACAGTGATTTTAGCAGGAATTTTGGTTCCGGGAAAGGTTTTTTCTCAGGCAAGCGACGCCGCGGCCGCGATTCAAGAAGCTTGCAACCGTTTGGTGAACGAGGGACTCTATAAGAGCTGTAAGGCGGCTCCGGGATTCTCCGCAAGCCAGGGTTACTATAGCCAATCGGCTCAAGTGAAGTGCGAATGTATCAACAAAAAGGACAACGGAAAAACGATCGTTACGATCACCCTCGGCCAGTATTACTAAAAGAACATCCTCTTTCTTTTCCAAAAGACGCCCGTTTCCAAACAGTCCGGAGACGAGCGTCTTTTTTATTGAGAAGTTCTTAAAACGAAAATTTTCTTTCGATCCGTTCTTTCCCAAAAACGATCCGAATCACTTCGCGAAATCTTTTTCGAACTTATCCGAAGCCGCGTTTACGTCGTTCGAAGCTTTTTCAAAACTATCGTTGATCCTGTTTAAGGTCTGGTTGATTTTATTTTCATCCACGGTGGCTCCGTTTTTCTGACTCGCTCTGAGTTCAATCAAAGCTTTGTAATCAACGCTTACCGCGTTCTTATAAGAATCGATCGCTTTCACACATGCGTTTTTAAAGTTGGAATCTCCTTTGAAGTCGCCGACACCCTTGATGGTTTCGGAGGATTTCACGAGCTTGGCCTCCCATGATTTTCTTACGGTTTCCGCGGTTGCGTAGTCTTCTTTTTCCATAGCGTCGTTCATAGAATTCATATCCTCCGTAGAGGTGTTCATAACTTCCATGATCTTGTTGTTATACGAAACCGGATCTTGTGAATTACAACCGGCGCTTAAGAGGAGAATGCAGGCAGATGCCGCAAGAAACATACTGATATTTTGTTTTTTCATGCGCGAAAGATTCTTTTTCGATTCGGAATTTCAATCCTATTTCGAAAACAAAGAAGGTGCAAAGAATCGGGAGTTATAAAAAACAAAATTACTATTTTATACTTTTATAAAGTAGTTTTCGTTCACATTTTCGAAGAAGATTCGAAACAAAATTTTAAAGTTCAATTTATAATGTATATAGGAACGTTTTCCGAATTCTTCTTTGTAAATCGGAACGTTGCAGGACCGCGTTTCTCTTTGATTTTATGGATTTGAAACCTTGTTATTTTAGAATTCGTTTTTAATGAGACATAATATGTATTATCGGAAGTAATGGATATATTCCAAAAACTGTGATCTGCTTTGCGGAAACATTTTTCATTCAATCCGAACAGCCTCAGCCTCAGAAGTCGTCTTAAAGATTTTGGAATATAAGGGTTTTATAAGGGCGTTTTGACTTCGATATAAGCGCAGGCTATATTCTTCCAGAAGAGAAAATGGGAGAATATAACGATGCGGAAAATTTTAACGAACAAAAAAGAAAAACCGAATTTTTGGAAAACGACTTTCATACTTTCGATCTCGATCTCGATCTGGATCTCGGGATGCGATTCGAATTCTTCGTCGAACGATCCACGATCCTTACTTCCTTTAGCGTTGACTCAATTGGGTTTGAACGTGGACGCCGCCAACAATTTACGAAGATCGACCTCTTCGTTTATGATGACCACTCCGAGTTCCAGTCTACCTTTGAGCACGGATGGAAGATACATCGTGGATTCCGGTCAAAACCGATTTCGACTCAAGTCCGTAAACTGGTATGGGGCCAGCGATACTCAGTATGTGGTCGCGGGTTTGGATAAACAACCGATCGAACATATAGTTTCTCTTATACAAGAATGGGGATTCAATTCGGTACGACTCCCGTTCTCCAATTTGATGCTTCATAGAACCGATCCGGTTTCCAACGAATCGGTTGCGGCCAATCCGCAATTTTTCGGAAAGTCCCCCTTGGAAGTATATGACGCGACCATACAAGCGTTGACCTCGGCGGGAATCATAGTGATTCTCAACAACCATACGACATTTTCGGAATGGTGTTGCGGCTACGACTACAACGGACTCTGGTATCATACCGGCTCGACATTCGCATACAATCAAAGCACGGAAATGTGGCAAGCGGATTGGCTTACGATGATTCGTCGTTATAAAAACAATCCGTTTGTCGCCGGAGCCGATCTTCGTAACGAAGTACGGACGATGCGCAAGGGAGATACCCATATTCCGGATAGTCCGAACTGGGGAATGAACGACGTCAACGATTGGCACAAGGCTTCTCAAGACATGGGAGTTTTGATTACACAAGAAAATCCTAATATTCTCGTCGTTGTGGAAGGAATCAACTGGTGGGGTTTGATCCCCATTTTGGGATCGGGAGAACGTCCTCACTTAAAACCGATCAAAGATCTTCCGGTCCATCTCCCTCTTTCCAATAAACTGGTGTACGCGGCGCATAACTACGCTTATATCGGACCGAATCACAACGGCGACGATTCCACTTCGGGGAACAATATCAAATACAGGGATATGGATGAGAATACGTTTAAGTCAACGGTATTCAACGAATGGGGATACGTGGTCACTCCGGAAACGTATTACTCGGCGCCGGTTTGGTTGAGCGAGTTCGGAGCTTCTCCTTCGAACAGCAGTGCGACCGATCAGGAGTGGCTCAGAAGATTAACCGATGTTCTGATCGAAAGGGATATGGACTTCGCCTATTGGCCGTTAAACGGAAACGACGAATGGGGACTTTTGTCAAGCGACTGGTCCCGAACCTTAAAGAGCGACTGGAGATTCCAACATCTCAACAGACTTCTTTCCACGACGGGAAGAAGTGGCGCGATCCACGAGAATCATTTTTCCAATCTTTCCATCGGCGGAGGAAACGATAATTCTTCCACGATCACAAACGATTGGGACAACGGCGCCAACAAAGGAACCTGCCCGGACGGATATCGTTTGAACGGATTGAGCACAAATCAAAAGGCTCTTTGTACGGATATAACAACCGGAAATCTTTGGAATCAAAGCCGCAACTACAACGTCCAAGCAGTGTATGAAACATCCACTCGCTACCACGGAACCGGAGACTGGGCAGGAGGGTTTACGAAATACGAATGCCCGACGAACTTTTACGTTTCCGGATTTTCAAAACGTTCTTGGGGAACGAGCGGAATTCTTTGCGCGTCAAGCAATCGAAACTTGAGTAATTCATGCAGAACGATTTGGTTTGATCGGGGAGACAATCGACCTTCCACAAAAGGAGGGGATTGGGCATACGGTTCTTACAAAGGACAGTGTGGCGACAACGAATATGTCGGTGGGATCGCACAAAGAAACGGAGGAGCAAGCGCCCTACTCTGTTGCAGAATCAATCCGTAGAGGTTCTGTAAAAAGGATTCGAATAGATAACACCGGAAGGAAAAACCGCGCGAACGATCGCGTATTCGTCCTCTTTCCGAAACGTATATTCAGCTTTTTGAATCTGCCTATCTTCTTTTAGAATCGTTCCGTTTTTTCCGATAAATTCCAGTTTGATGAATTTCTCGGGGAACTCGGCGACGATTCGATTCTTTTCCAGTTTCAATTCCGTGATCTTCGGATCGTCCATATAATCCGTCGCTTTCACAACGGAAACGTAATTCCCCAGTTTCAAATTGCGGACGATTTCCTTTCGATCCACGGAATTCGTGTTGAGAAGAACGTAACGAACAAAAGCTTCTCCCTCGTTCTGATCCGAAAAAGTAAGTTCGTGAAAAATTCTTTGATACAAAGGAAGTTTCATAGCGCGAATGGATTCTCCCGGAAAGTAATGAAGATCGTCGCCGCTCACGGCTAAGATCGGAATTCCCCGATCTAAAAGACCGATCCAATCGGAGAACGTATTTCCATACGGAGAAAAAACTTCCACCGCGTCCACACCACGCAGATTCTCCAGAATCGGATAAGAAATCGATCCTTCCAAACCGGGATGACTGACAGCTACAAAGGAACCGGCCTTCCGCATCTGATCGATCGTCCACTGAATGTTTCCGATCGAAGCATAGAGAGGAAAAAAATCCCGAACCGGAGATTCCGAACCGAGCGCGAGAATGTGTTTGCGATTGAAGTCCCTGCCCCATTCATAACCCGGAAAAAATTTCAGATTCCCGGAATCAACCCCGCTGATCTTTAGATAATCCGTGATGCCGATCAGATCGTAATTCTTTTCGGAATATCGTTCCTGAATTTCTTCGGGAGGACTTCGAAACGGAGAAAACCCGTCCCGATCCGAATGAAGATGAAACGCGAGCTTCAACCATCTTTGTTCGGTTTGAGAATAGGGAGTATGGATTTGATCCCCTTGAAAGGGAGAATTTTTTCGGATCTCAAGATCGCTTTTTAAAAGGAAGGATGTCAAAAGATGAGTAACGCCTAAAAACGCAATCGCGCCTAACAGACGGGACCAAACTCTAGGATGGATTCGTTTTTTGAATACCATACGATTTCCATTTCGTAACAACTGTGATTTATGAGAAAAGTTTTTCTCGTTCGTCCGTATTTTTACGTTCTTCTTTTTTGAAAGCTATTTCAAAATGTCAGGAATTTGTAATTTTTGAAAATGAGATCCTTTGAGAATTTTCCGCGCATTTATTTTTCGCTTCGATTTTCTCAATTCGATTGCAAAATAAGTAAGTGCGCACTTAATTAATAGATTTACAATGAAACCGACTTCTTAAATTCTGAAATCCAATGGCAAACCCGGAAATTTCCGTCATTCTTCCCACATACAACGAAAGAGAAAACGTTCCCATTCTCATTCCGAAAATCGAAAACGCTCTTAAAAACCATTCTCACGAAATCATAGTCGTAGACGACAACAGCCCCGATAAAACCTGGGAAGTCGCCGAAGGTCTCAAAACCTCGCATAAAAATTTGATCGTGGTCCGAAGGATGGAAGGAAGAGGACTTTCTTCCGCGGTGATCTCGGGTATGTCCGTCGCAAAGGGAAACGTATTCGTCGTGATGGACGCCGATCTCCAACACGATGAAAGAATTCTTCCCGAACTCGTCGCGCCGATTTTGAAAAATCAATCCGATGTCAGCGTAGGAACGCGTTATACGAACGGAGGTTCCACTTCCGATTGGTCTTGGATTCGAAAACTGTTCAGCGTTTCGGCGACAAGGCTCGCAAAGTTTCTTTTACCGATTCCAGTTTCCGATCCGATGAGCGGTTTTTTTGCGATATCACGCGCCTACTTTCAAAAGACGACCGACAAAATCAATCCAAGAGGGTTTAAGATTCTATTAGAATTCTTGCATGGATCGAATGAAAGTCCGAAAATTTCGGAAGTCCCTTTCAAATTTCAAAGCAGACAATTCGGAAAAACAAAATTGGACGGTTCCGTGATTCGGAATTATCTGATCGCGCTCCTCGATCTTCGTTTCGGCAAAAAAATCTCCCCTACTTTCCTCTTGTATTCCTTAGTGGGTTCCTTCGGAGTTCTCGTAAATTTATTCGGTCTTCTCATCGGAGAAACGTTTCATTTCCCCGAAATTTTTACTCCGTTTCGACTTTTGAATCCGCTCTACAGTTCCGTTTTATTCGGAATCGAAATTTCGATTCTTTCCAATTTCGTTTTGAACAATTACATCACCTTTTACGAAAAACGTTATATAGGAATTCGAATCCTGCAAGGACTTGTACTCTTTCATCTCGTGAGTCTCTTGGGACTTTTGATTCAAATCAGCGTGTTTCAACTTTTGTATCAAAGATTCTTTCTTTTGGAATTGAATTCCGCCGGACTTCTGATAAAACTCTTATCAGATTCGCTTGCCATTTTAGCGGCGATGGTAACGAATTACTTCCTGAACCTAAACGTAACTTGGAAAGGTTCTAGGGATTAAATTCGTTTAAGGAGAATTTTCCATGCCAAAAGTTTTGGTTCCTTTCGCGGAAGGAATGGAAGAAATGGAAGCGGTGATCATCGTGGACGTTCTTCGCAGAGCCGGGGTCGAAGTGGTCAGCGCGGCCCTAAAGGACGGTCCGATCAGGGCATCTCGCGGCGTTCAAATTCTCGCCGATACGACTCTCGATCAGGTAAAACTTAAAGACTTCGATATGATCGTTCTACCCGGCGGTGGCCCGGGAACCAAGGTCCTCGGAGCCGACCCCAGAATCTCCGAGTTTCTCAAAGAAGCCAAACAAGAAAACAAATGGATCGGCGCTATCTGCGCGGCTCCGAGTGTTTTAGTACATCAGAATATTCTAACGTCCTCGGATCGGTTTACCGCGTTTCCGGGAATCGTTTCAGACGCTCCGGGTTACACCGGTTCCCGTTTGGAAATCTCGGGAAAGATCATTACCAGCGTAGGTCCGGGTTCCGCTTTTGAATTTTCGCTCGAACTCGTAAAAATTCTTTGCGGGGAAGAATCCATGTTCAAAGTGAAATCGGCTCTACAACTGGTTTCATGAAAGAATTCTTATCCAAACACAAACAGAAACTCAAAAAAATAACCGCGATCGTTGGGGCCGGAGTTTCGGCGGAAAGCGGAATTCCCACCTTTCGAGGCACGGACGGTCTTTGGAAAAACTTTCGCGCGGAAGATCTCGCAACACCCGAAGCGTTTTCCAAAAATCCGAAACTCGTTTGGGAATGGTATCTCTGGAGAAGAAACATCATAGAAAGCAAACGTCCAAACCCGGGACATGAGGCTTTGGTTGTATTAGAAAAATCGCATCCGGATTTTTTTCTCATCACTCAAAACGTGGACGGTCTACACGATAGTGCGGGTTCCGAAAATCTCGTTGAGATTCACGGAAATATATTCATCAATCGTTGTGTTTCCTGCTGTCGCGAGAACAAAACAAAAATCGGCGCCGACGAAAATTCTCTCCCGCCCAAGTGTGAAAACTGCGGTTCCTTGTTGAGACCGGGAGTGGTTTGGTTCGGTGAAAGTTATGACGATCAAAAGTTAAACGCATCCATCCAAAGAATGGAGAATACGGATCTTTTGTTGATCTTAGGAACGTCCGGTTCCGTCAGTATGCCTGTGTATTTGGCTCAAATTGCAAAACGTTCGGGCGCGCTTCTTTTGGAAATCAATCCGGAACGTTCTTCTTTTTCTTCTTCGGTGGATTTGTTTCTGCAAGGTAAAACGGGGGAAATTCTACCCTTGCTTGTACAAGAAATTTTGAATGTAGTTTGATTTCGTCAATTTCCTTGTAACGAAATCCCTTCCATCGTAACAAAACCGGGCAACGCTTCGATTCGTTTCAGCCAAGCCCGGATGTTCGCATACGGTTGCAAATCTACTTTTCCTTCGTTTGCAAGTGCGATATAAGGATACAACGCAACGTCGGCGATCGTGATTTTGTTCCCGACCAACCAAGGACTTTCCTTACATTGATTTTCTAAAATTTTCAAAAGACCGTTCGTGACCGAGGTCGCTTCTTCCAAATTGATGGGCCTACCGAATTTATAATGAGCGCGTAATGCGGCGGGACCTCGCCCTACTTCGTTGGCCGAAGTCGCAAGCCACTGCATCACTTTGGCCGCGTTTACAGAGGAACTCGGAAACCATTCTTCATTTTTTCCGTATTCCAATGCGAGATACAACAAAATCGCGTGGCTGTCTCGGATCACCGCGTCCTTGTCTTTTAAAACCGGAACCTGCCCGAACGGATTCTTTTTGAGAAAGTCCTCCGTCTTTTGTTCCCTTTCTTTTAAGTCGATGGAAATACTTTCATATTTCAAATTCAGAAAGGACAACAACATTCTCACCTTATGAGAATTCCCAGAAATGGAAGATTCAAAGAGTTCGATCATCGACTTCTCCATAAAAATTGAATTTAATTCGGCAGTCTTTTGAATATAAAATCGGCGTAATCGTTGAAACAGCTCGGAGACATATGCCCCGGATCACTGAAGTCGTCGCATTTGTATTCTGCGTCCTCGTTCATGTTCCAAAACACGGTGCCCGTGGATTCATGCAATTTTGTTAATATAGGAATCATGATCTCGTAAGGGGTTTTTTCGTCTTTCTCGTTCGTCAAAACCTTTCTGGTTTTATAAAGTTCGAAATACGGCCGCGACACTCGTACCCAAATCGTCGCGTAGGCAACCCCGCTTTCCTTAACGATCCGAATCGCGTCTTCCTGATTGGCGAGCATCTTCGGATTGAACGTAAACGGAGTTAAATAGGATTTAAAATCCGTATTGGATCTCTTTTTCAAAAGCTCGGGAGGCAATACGATCCGTGGACTTGCATCCGAAGTTGCGCTTCCTCTTTGCGTTTTAAGATTCTCCGAAATTTCGAAACGAAGTTTGCTGTAACCTTTTGCAAGAGTTCCGCCTTCTTTCGCTCGAGCACGGATCACGTTCCATCTCGGACGATTCTTATGCGTATTGAATATTTTTTTTGCGATATAACCGGTGAGATCGGAGGAAGAATATCGATCCACATGTCTGAAAACAAAAGAAGGACTGAGTCCGTAGAAAAGAACCTCATCGAGCGTCAACACCGAAGATGAATTGAAAATTTCAATCGATTCGTCCATCAGGATAAAATCGGGTTTCACTCCGTCCGCTTGAAAACGTTCCAACCAATACAGATAGTAATCGGGCGAACCGCCGGGCACGGAAAAATTGAACAAGAGCCAATTCGGGTATTTCTTTTCTATATAATCGTTTCTGAATAAAAGAGCCCGAGAATTTCCGAAATATACGAGGACCTTTTTGCGATCCTCTTTTTTCAGATAATCCTTCAGCTCGTCGAAAAGAAATTCCTTATGTCTAAAATTCAAATCGGAAAGCGTAAGAGAATAATACGGCTCAAACGCGGTGGAACTGATGAGTTTGTCCACACCGAACGCGATGATAAATATGATGAAAGGAACGAGAAGAAATCGATTTCGAAACATTCTATTCTCCTAAAACTTATAATAGATAAACGCGCCCGAGTCTTCCGAGAACAAGGCGAGAAAAAACAAGGTTAAAACGCCGACAAACGTCAGAAGCCAAGGATCGTATTTTCTAAATCGTTTCCAAAAATCGGGAACATACTGAACCCAATTGAAAAGAACAAGGGCTAAAAAGAGATAAAAGAATTTCTCCACATTCTCCAGTTGTTTGAGTAAAAAGAAAGAATCTCCGTCGATCAGACTACCCGCGTCGCCAAGCCAAGACAAAGAAGAATTGGAAAGTTCGGTTTGAATCTTAGTCGGAACGTTTCTAAAAATTCCGACCACGTGTTGCACCATTGTCTTCGCGTTGTCCGCTCTGAATAAAACGGCGCTGAACGAAAACATAAGAAAAACGATACAAGCCTTCAAAATTTT
The DNA here is from genome assembly GCF_002811925.1 of Leptospira barantonii. Lineage (NCBI taxonomy): Bacteria > Pseudomonadati > Spirochaetota > Leptospiria > Leptospirales > Leptospiraceae > Leptospira > Leptospira barantonii. The sequence continues at coordinate 323,722 of NZ_NPDS01000006.1, read as the reverse complement.
TAGGAAAATATTTTTTTCCGGTGTGAGTTTCCAACCGAGGGACGTTTCGAGATATCTTTCTCCCGCGAGAAGACAACCCCAGTAAAATCCCCAAGTGATAAACGTATAATCCGCTCCGTGCCAAAAACCTCCGATCGTCATCGTAAGAATGAGATTCAAGTGAGTTCTCCACTGAGCGACCTTACTTCCACCCAGGGAAAAATAGATGTAATCCCGAAGCCAAAAGGATAACGTTATGTGCCATCTCTGCCAGAGTTCTCTTCCGCTTAGGGAGAAAAAAGGAGCCTTGAAGTTTTCGGGAAGATAAAATCCGAGTAATGCCCCCACTCCCCGCGCCATATCGGTAAGACCGGAAAAATCGCAGAAGACCTGGATCGAATAACCGATTCCCGCAAGGATCAAGGAAGTGGAATCGTACACTTCCGGATTGGAAAAGATCGGTGAAATCAGTCCCGCGGCGGGATCGGCGATCAAAACTTTTTTGATCAAGCCGCTGATCATCAGATAACAGCCGTTATAGATTTTATCCCGATCGGGAACGAGATTTTCCAGGTTCGGAAAAAAATCTCCGCTTCTCATGATCGGACCCGCGATCAAAACCGGAAAGAAGAGTACGAATAAAAAATATCCTTTGAGAGAAATCGTTTCTCCGTTCGGATTTCTTCTCGCGTCCACCGCCGCGGCGATCATTTGAAAACTGTAAAAGCTGATCGCCAAAGGAAGAATGATATGAACGATTCCTTGGATTTCCTGAAAGAATGGATAACCCGTGAGATCCGCGAGAACTCTTGAAAAGAAATAAAAGTATTTGAAGAATCCCAGATTCACGCAGTTGAAAACGACCGACACGATCATCCATCGTTTGGAATGTTCGGAGGAGGTTTTAATCCGAAGATAGAAAAAATAATTGAGTAAGATTACGAGAACGAAGTGGAAAAAGAAAATCCAGGAAAACCAGACGTAAAAGAAAGCGCTGGAAAGAATCAGAAAATCGGGACGGTTCTTTTTGGGAATCGACCAATAGATGAGATAAACGACTGCAAAAAAGATCGCAAAAGTAACTGAGTTGAACAGCACGGTTATTTGCCTTTCCTAAATATATTTTTCCAATATTCCAATTCTTCGGGGTTTAGTTTTTTATCTTTGAACGCTTCCGAGTCGAGTTCGGGTTTAGGCGGGGAAATTTCCGCGTTTACGATCGCCGAAAATTCTTCCGAGGTGATCGGATGTGCTCCCCATTTTTTTGCGTGAAAGAAAATCTCTTTATCCGAACTGACCACTTGTATTTCAGAAGGACGAACATTGGTCCGAACGAATTCTTTGATGACATCGTCCGCTTTTCTATCTCTACTGAAATACACATTCAGTTTTCCGAAGTTTTCCTGAAAGACCTCGCTTCCGACTTCTTTCTTACCGTCGAAAAAAACATGAAAGGTTTGTTTTATCTTTTTCTTGGAATACAACTCGATCGTTTCCAAAAGCCCTTGTCTTGCCTTTGAAAGCTGATTCTGATACATACATTCTTCCAAATCGGGGAATTTATAAATCAGATTGAAACCGTCAATTGCCACTTGAGAAGACATGGAATTGTAGTGACCAGAATCCCATTCTCGTAAATACTGTAAACCAACCTTTCCTGGGAGATTGTGAGTAAAATGGCTGATTCCGAACGTTATCCGGTCCGGGTCAACAAATTTAACATCTGGCATTTTTATCTTTGGCTTCGGGCTTTGCCCGGGTCGGGAAGGGATTTGTTTTTACTTTCTCTCGCCGCCTTCGACGTTCTTCTTCTTTTGATCTACAATTCCTATAAGGAAATTCTTCCGAAAGAATTGTACGCCTATATGATCGGTTTCGATTTTTTCGTTTTAGTCGTTTGGGCGATGGAGCTCATCACTAAGTTCCGAAAATCCAAGGATCCGGGAACCTATTTCTCGATGAACTGGTATGAAATCGTGGGAGTGATTCCGTTTTATTTCCTTCGTCCTTTTTTACTTTTGAGAGGAATGAAAATTCTGATCGCCTTTTACAAGTTAGGTCAGTCCGGACAAAATCTGAGCGATATCGTTACGAGAGAAATCACATTCCGATTTCGAGATGTGATCGTGGATACGATCGCGGACGCGGTGTTTCTCCATTCTTTGGAAAGAGTGGAAGAAGTGATGATTCGTCTGGATTACAGCCAACTCGCAAAAAAAGCATTCGAACTGCATCAGGATCAATTCAACACAAAGGTAAACGAATCTCTTCAATCCAAATTTCTTTTGGGAGAATTGTCCAGAATTCCGTTTATGGGAGAAATTTCCAAACGACTCGGAGAGGACATCAGTTCCATGATCACCGAGGTTTTGGAAAACGAAGTTACCGGTGAAATCATGAAGCAGATCACGGAAGCGATCTTAAAAGAAATGGCCAACCACGTAAAAAAACTTCCGATCGAAAGAATCACAAGACCTTTGGAAGTTGAAACTCCACCAGCTCCGATCGAAACCAAAACTCAAAAACCGGAAACCCAATCTTCAAACGAGGATTCGGAACCTCTTCCGGAAGAAGAATCCAAACCAGGATCGTTTTGATTTTGTAAACGGTGTTCGTTTTAATGCGAAGTCGGAATTTGGAACGTTCTTATCTACTTTAGCAATTTCTTAAAGACTACATTTTGGATTTTATTCACTAAGTTCGATAAAAAACACTTGCGATTCTATTTCGAACGTTTAAAATTTTTAACGGAAAGGAGTTTTGTTATGAAATCCGTTGAAACCTGGTTTGACGAATACGCGGACAGTCATCGGAATCCGGTGAATAAAAACATACATTGGATCTGCGTTCCTTTGATTTACTTTACGGTCATTGGTCTTCTTTGGTCGATCCCCGCGCCTGCTTTTTTTCTATCCGTTCCGTATTTGAACTTCGCGACGATCTCCCTCGTATTGGCGCTCGCATTTTACATTCGACTTTCTCCGTCCTTGGCCTTGGGAATGTTCTTCCTAAGTTCATTGATGATCTATTTGATCGTTCTTCTTCAAGCAATGGTTCTTCCGATCATGCTCGGAACCTATGCGTATGGAATTTTAGAACTTTCGATTACGATTTTCGTTCTGGCTTGGATCGGACAGTTCATCGGTCATAAGATCGAAGGTAAAAAACCTTCCTTCTTCAAGGATCTTCAGTTTTTGATGATCGGGCCGATTTGGTTGTTGGGGTTCGTTTATAAAAAGATGAAAATCGCTTATTGATCGTTTTGCGATCTTTGTAACAACCGCCGAAACCCAATCTTCTTGACCAGCGAAGGCGGTTCCAACATCACGTATTACGAGTTGCCGAAAAAAAATTCCGAGGAAATCCGATGCCAAAGATAGTGAATCATGAAAAATACAAAATCGAAATCCTATCCAAGTGTGTGGATATTCTCGCAAGAAGGGGTTACTCCGCGGTTTCGATGCGGGAAATCGCGACGGAACTCGACGTTTCCACCGGAACTCTGTATCACTACTTCGCAACCAAGGAAGATATATTTAAGGAATTGGTGAAGTTCGTCCTCAGCAAGGACATCGAAGAACTACAACTCTACTCGAAAGGAAATCCGGGACAAACCCTCGAAGCCAGAGTGGAATCCCTTTTCCAAATGATCCAAGCAAGAGAATCCTACTTTCAAAATCTTTTATACATCATCTGCGACGTTTCCCGCTTGAAGAACCACGAAGAGGAAAAGGCTTTGATCGCGGACGCGCTGAAAGAATACGTGAACATCATCACGAAACACTTAGGAGTGACAAACCCGACCTTGAACCGAATCCTAATCAGCGTTATTTTAGGAACCGTAGTTCAAAGAATCGTGGACGGAGACGCGATCAGCCTTTCCGATACTTCCGAGATCATCAAGGATTTCATGTCCATTCTTCTTTCCAACTCGTTCACGTTCTAAAAAAGAAATTTCGAAAATTAAGAATTTTAGTAAATCTTATAACGTTCTTCGACGGACTTGATCTCTTTGGAGATTCTGGCTCCGTTCCAACCCAAGTGTTTCGCCAAGGAACGAACGATCTTGTTCGTTTCCTTTTCCTCGGGTAAACCCGGAACTCCCACACCCGATCTTCTAAAAAAGAAATCAGTCGCGAAACGAATGTCTTCCCGGTTTGCGATAAAACGAATTTCACTTTCAAAAAACTTTTCGCCGTTTTGAAGAACGGCAAATTCTTCTTTAGAAGAACTTTTTTCCAAAACTGAAAAAGACTGAGAGCCGTAACGAAAGGCCGCCGTTTCGATCAATTCTCCGTTTAATTTGGAGAATTTTTTTCCGAGATCTCGAGTCAACGTCGATAGATCCGAGTAATTCCCGGTCGCAGCGGGAATCGTCGCAGTTTCGCAAACGCGAAAATTTCCGGGAAGATAAGCGGCCACTTTGTTTACTACTTCTTCTCCGACTGCGCGGCTCGTAGTATATTTACCGCCCATCGCCGTAAAAAATCCGGGGAAGCCGGAATCTTTATGATCGAAAATTTCGGTCTTTCGAGAAGCGTTGTATGTGGATTTGGTTTCGCCCGGATCTTCCACAAGAGGCCTGAGTCCGCCGTAATAAAAATCGACGTCGTCCAAGGTGAGGTCCGTATAACCGAAGGAATGATTCACTTCGCTTAATAATTCTTCTATATCCTTTTTGGTGACTCTAAAACGATCGGGGCTGTCCGGATATTCCGTATCCGTCGTGCCGATGATGGTCTTGTTTCTCCAAGGAATGATAAAAAGATGAGTGCCGTCTTTCTTTTTTGTCACAAGTGTTTTGTCGCCGTGAATTCTTCTTGTGACTACGTGAATTCCTTTGGATCGCACCAAGTGTTTGTCCATGGGAACTCCGGCCAGAGATTCCACAAAGTCCGCCCAAGGTCCGGCCGCGTTCACCACCGCTTTTGTTTGAAACGAAATGTTCTTTCCCGAAATTTTTTCCTTCGCGATCACCGTATAGATCCCGTCGTTTGTACGAGAAATCGAAATCACCTCGGTATAGTTTCTCGCTTCCGCTCCTTTTTCGCGGGCGGAAAAAATGAATTCGCAGGTATGTCTTTCCGGATTGAGATTTAGATAATCGTAATATAGATAAGAGCCTTTGAGTTTATCTCGTTCGATCGTAGGAGATTCCATTACGGTTTGTTCCTTGGAAAGAAAACTGTATTTAGGAATCAAACGGTCCGTACAAATATTCGCATTACGATCGTAGGAAAGCGCGTTATACATCTCCATTCCGACTTTGAGAACGAATCTTTCCGCGTTGGAATAGATAGGAACCAAAAAGCCCATCGTTTGAACCGCGTGAGGAGTAATTCTGGCTAAAGTGGCTCTTTCCCGTAAAGATTCCCTCACGAGCCCCAATTCGAAATTTTTAAGATAACGCAAACCGCCGTGGATCATCTTCGATGTCGCCTGACTTGTTCCCGAAGCATAGTCGTTCTTTTCCAGTAAAACGGATTTCATTCCTCTCAGAGTGGAATCCCAAAGAACGTGCGCGCCCGTAATTCCGCCGCCAATCACTAACAGATCGTAGACGGAAGAATGGGAATCCTTGGAAAATTTCGTATTTGTAGAAGGCAATTTTTTATTTTGAGCCATAGCGGTATTGATTTTATAAAAAAGACCCGGGTCAATCGCTTTTAGATCCGTGATTTGAAATGAATAATTTTATAAATCGATAGGTATTTTTCTAAAAAGAAAAACTCGATTGAAAAAAAAGTTATTCTGCGGAGATTTGAGCTACGATGAATCCCTTCCATTCGGTCCGAAGATATCTGCGCCTTATATTTGACATCAATGAAGATCGAATCCGACACGAGAAAGAATACATCGGCGAACTTCATAGACAGGCGAAGATTCTTCATTACCCAGGTTCCATCATTGGAATTATCGCTTGGCTCGGATTCGCGTTAGACACCGATCGAAAGCTTCATCCCGAATTTCCGGAACTTTTTTATTTCAGAATCGGTTTGAGTTTACTCAGTTTTTTCTTTCTGATCGCGTTAGCAGTAGATCGACTTACCGGAACCAACATTCGAGGTAAAGGACTCGAGTGGGCTTACATTCTTTTTCTTTATATTTTTAGCGTAACCGCTTTTTTTACGGGAAGAATCGCGGACGATCCAAACTACGTTTCCGGTCTTCAGATCGTTGTCATGTCCGCTGTGTTTATGCCCTTTCCGAGAAAGGCTCTTTTTTCATTTTACGTTCTTTCCATATTCACGTTTCTCGTTTCGGTTGCGATTTATCATCCCAATCTTGGAACCAATCAGGCTTCGTATTCCATGCAGAATTTGGCGATCAGTTACCTACTCGCTTTTTTCAGCGGTTTTATCGTGGAGCGTTATCGTTTTTCCAACTTCATCAGTCATTTTAAGATATTGGAAAAGAACCGCGAAATTTCAGAGAACATGGAACAGATCCAAAACTTAAAGGAAAAACAGGACGGGGATTACTTTCTCACTTCTCTTTTGCTCGATCCTTTGATCGCAAAAAAAACGGAAGGTGATCTGGTTAAGATCGATTTTGCATTGAATCAATATAAGAAATTTATGTTTCGCGAAAAGGAATACGAATTGGGAGGCGATTATCTAAGCGCCTACGATCTGACCCTTCAAGGAAAAAAATTCAAAGCGTTTATCAACGGGGACGCGATGGGAAAATCCATCCAAGGTGCGGGAGGTGCGCTCGTTCTCGGGGCCGTTTACAATTCCGTAATCATTCGTTCTAAGATGGACCCGGATTCGGCGAATCGTTCCCCGGAGAGATGGTTGAAGGATTGTTTCACCGATCTTCAAAAAGTTTTCGAAACCTTCGACGGTAGTATGCTCGTTTCCGCAGTTTTGGGTTTGGTCGAAGAAGACACGGGAACATTATACTATTTGAATATTGAACATCCTTGGTTGATTCTTTACCGGGACGGAAAGGCTTCGTTTATCGATCCCGAAACTCATTTTTACAAACTCGGCGTGGGGGGAATCAACGCTCAGGTTTACGTTCGATTGTTTCAGATGAAACCCGGAGACCGAATTTTCTGCGGCTCGGACGGTAAGGACGATTTGATTTTGGTCGAGACCTCGGACGGAAAAAGAAAAATCAACGAAGACGAAACCGAATTCTTGCGAAGAGTCGAAGAGGCAAAGGGAGAATTGTCCGAGATCGAAAATCTTCTTTTGTCCTTCGGAAACTTTTCGGACGACTACAGCCTTTTGTCCATCGAATACGGTGGAACGATTTCTTCCAAGGCGCTTCATTCGGAAAAATTCTCCAGAGCCAAAAAAGCGGTTCTCTCCAAAGACTTTGAAGGAGCCCTTCAAATTTATGAAGAATCCTCTGCGTCCGACGTTTCCCATTCTCCGGAAGACCTGAAACTTCTTGCGAGGGTTTACGAAAAATTAGGGGATCTAACGCAGGCGCTCGCAAGCGCAAACCGCGCATTGCATTTGGACCCTGCGGATCATGAGCTTTTATTGTATTCCTCCCTTCTTACCAAACGGGAATATTCCAAGAGTAAGAATGGCGAACTTTTGAAAAAGGCGGAAGAACTGAGCGAAAGATTCAGGCTTCGTTTTCCGAACCACGTCAAAAATTTAATTCATCTCGCGGACGTATATCGTCTTCAAGGAAACAAGGCTCGGACAAAATATCTGATCGATCGGGCTTTTGAACTCGAACCTCAAAACGAAAGAGTTAAGGAACTCAGAAAGTTGATCGCTTCCTGACCGATCGATTCGGAATTCTGTTGCGAAATTCGATCGAGTTCCGATTCTTGTGCTTCGGACAATTTTACATTCATCATTCAATTCGGAGATTTTAGAACCATGTTTTATACGGAACTCAATGCAAAGATAGACTATTCAAGGGACAATTTGAGATGGAATGCATGGGGCGCTTACGGCCAAGATTTTTTTAGAGTGGGACAGATGCAGGAGATTCTCGCCTTTCTCGCTGACGAATTCAAAATCTCCGATATCCGCAAAACTCCACCGGTCGCTTTGGAAGAAATCACACTTCCTAAGTCGTCCTTTTCACCCGCACAAATCAGAGAGCTCGGAAAGATCAGCGGTGGAAAAAACTTTTCAACCGAACGTAGAGAACGGGTTCTTCACTCCGCGGGAAGAAGTTACTACGACGTTCTCAGACTTTCCTTCAACACTCTGAAAAGTTTCGTGGACGGGGTCATTTATCCGAGCAAAGAATCCGAAATTTCAAAAATCCTGGAATACTGTTCGAAAAACAATATCACCGTGATTCCGTTCGGAGGCGGTTCTTCCGTAGTCGGCGGCTTGGAAGTAGTAAAAGGAAAAGGTCAAAAAAGTGTTCTTTCCTTGGACACAACCCGTATGGACGCGCTGATCTCATTGGATAAAGAAAGTCATCTTGCTACCTTTCAAGCTGGAATCTACGGACCAAAACTCGAGAAATTGTTAAACGACAAGGGATTTACGCTCGGTCATTTTCCCCAGTCCTTCGAATATTCGACGTTAGGCGGTTGGATCGCGGCGAGAAGCGCGGGGCAACAGTCCAATCGTTACGGAAAAATCGAAGAGATTCTCACCTGTCTGAAAGTAATCACTCCGACCGGCGCCGTCGAAACGCTCAGAGAACCCGCGTCCTCTACCGGACCGAACTTGAATCATATCTTTGCGGGAAGCGAAGGTCTACTCGGAATCATCACCGAAGCGACGATCAAGGTTCATAAACTTCCGGAAACAAGAAAGTATTTCGGAATCGTGTTTCCTAACTTTGCCGCGGGCGTGGATTTTATCCGAGACGTAAATCACAAGGAAATCCCAACTTCGATGATCCGTCTTTCGGATACGAATGAAACCCGTCTCTACCAAACGTTAGGTACTCTTGGTAAAAAAAATACTCCGATCCGTTGGATCAAAAATTTGATTCAAAATCAGGTTCTCAAAATGAATTCTATCGGCGAGGATAAGTGTGTGATTCTCCTCGGGTTGGACGGAACTAAACAGGACGTAGCTCAGAATTTCGCGAAAATCAAACCTCTGATCGGAAAACACAAGGGCCTCTATGCGGGAACCCATCTGGGAGAACAATGGATTCATTCCAGATACAACATGCCTTTCCTAAGAAATCACGTAATGGAAAACGGAATCGGCGTCGACACGATGGAAACTTCGACGACATACGATCGTGTTCTCAATCTCCATAAGGAAGGAATCGCTTCTCTTGAAAAATCGATTCCCGGTTCGATCGCGATGTGTCATATCTCTCATAGCTATCACGAAGGCGCTTGTTTGTATTACACCATCATTTTTCCGATGGATGAAAAGAAACCCGCGGATCAGTGGTTCAAGATGAAACGTATGGTTTCGGATACTTTCTTTCAAAACGGAGCTCCGATTTCACACCACCACGGCGTGGGATTCGATCATAAGGTTTGGTATGAAAAAGCGACTTCCAAACCCGCTCTTCTCGGTTTAAAAGCGTTTAAGAAAGAAGTGGATAAGAAGGAAATTCTAAACCCGGGAAAAGTATTTCATTAAAAAAACGGAATCTACCCATCGGATTTTAGACGGTTCCGAATTTGGAACCGTCTAAATAAAAAAGGCCGAATGAAAATTCGGCCTTTTTTATATTCAGATAAACTAATTTAGAATTTACTGAAATACGGGTCTTCTTCTTTCGAGGATGGACTTCATTCCTTCCTGACCGTTCGGAGAAAACACCGCTTCGGAAAGAAGTTTGATGTCCCTTTCCGCGTTGTGCTCCGCAAACATACGAACCGGATCTCTCAAAGCGATTTTAATTCCGGTTACGGAACCGATCGCCATGTCCTTGAACTGTTCGCAGTATTTGCGAGCGCGGACTAGAAGGTCTTCGGACGAAGTTGCGACCTCGTCGATCAGTCCGATTTCTCGGGCTTCTTCCGCTTTCAGTCCTTTTCCGGAATACAAAAGATCGCGGGCCTTCGTGATTCCAACGGTTTCCTTCAACATAAAACCTGCAACCGATGGAAAGTTGATTCCGATCTGGGATTCCGGAAAACCGAGTCTCCCCTTTTTTTCCACCATAATTCTATAGTCGCAAAAGATCGCATAGACCGCGCCGAGTCCCATAGAATGTCCGTTCATCGCGCAGATCAAAGGTCTTTCCAAAAATAAAAGTTTAGAAGCGGTATCCAAAGCGAGGCGAAGGACGTCCTGAATCTCCGCGAGAGTCTTGCCTACGAAAATCTCCGGATTGAATCCGTTGGAAAAAAACTTTTCGTTTTTGGAAGTTAGGATCACGGCTTTGATCGTCGGGTCCTTGGAAATCGAATCCAGTTTCGCGGAAATCGTTTTGAAAAATTCTCCGTCTAACGAATTCACTTCGTTGGTTTCTATATAAAGTTCCAGAATATGATTGTTTCTTACTTCAGAAAGCATCGTCGCTCCTAGTTTATAAAAATTGAATGCGTTTCAAACGTCCCAAATTTCTTCCGAAACGTTTCTTTGATTCTTCCAAAATGAATCGGGAAAGAATGTTGTAAACCTCGATCTTTGCCCTTCAGAACTGAAATTTAGAAGCCGGAATCGTCTCCGAAAGAGCGACCTTTTTCATTTTGATTTCGATCTTATTCCGATCCAGATTCGTAGTCGGCTCAACGATTCTTGTGATCGTTGTTTTCGGCGGAAAGGAAACCGTTCCTTGCACCTTTGTGATCGCTTTCAGATTGCTTTTTTTGGAAAGAAGTTCCACGGAACTGATTCCGAATTCGGTCATCCAAAAGGTAATGTCCTCTCCCGGTTTTTTGACGAGAATCGCCTTTTCCGAAAGATTGACGAACGTAGGATCGTCCCCTGCAAGACCGGAACTGTTATTCGCCAAAAGAGAATAAAGAACCGGAAACGGAATCGTTGAATTTTTTTTACCGCTCGGATCGGACAAAAGAATATCGCCCATCGGCAATACCTGCGGTCCGGAATTCGCGGTTTTGATATGAATCGAATTTCCGTCCGTATAAACTCTGGAAACGATCATTCCGAAAAACGGATCCGAAAGTTCGATATACATCTTGCCGGTCGGTTTATCGTAATAGATCTTTCCGTCCGCCGAGAAACTTTCCTTTTTAGGAACGAAGTTCTCGATTCTCATCGAAAATTCTCCGGAATAGGAGGAATTCTTCGTTTCCAAATCTCGGACCGATTTTAAAACCTTTGCGGCGTCCGGGTTTTTGGAGGAAAGAAACTTCAAATTTCCCTTATCCGGAAAACTGATCTCCTCGATCTGCGGTGAAAAACACCCGTAAAGGACGACCAAACACATTAGAATATTAGAATAAACTGTTAGTTTCATAAATGATTATTTTTCCGATTTTTCGTTTCGGCTTCCCGGATTTTCCACGGAACCCGTTTGTATTTTCTTTTGAATTCTGGAAATATCTTCCTTCTTCTTAAAAAGTTTCAGACTTTTTTCCCAATACGCGGTTGCGTTCCGTGTTTGGCTTTTTTCCTTATACACGTCGCCGATATGTTCCAAAATGACGGGATCTTCTTCTCCCTTGTCCTTAAGAATTTGATACGCGAGTTGAAGATGCAAAAGCGCCTCGTCGTGATTTCCGAGTTTGAAAAAAATCCAACCTAAACTATCCTGATAAGCTTCGTTGTCCGGCGCGAGTTCCACCGCCTTTTGAACCAGAGCCAGAGATTCTTCCAAACGAATTCCCTTCTCGGAAAGATAATAGCCGAGATAGTTGTAAGCCATCGGATTTCCGGGATCGATTTCGATGGATTTTTTCAGATCCATTTCCATGGATTCCTGCTGTTCCAACTTTTCGTGAACGGAAGCTCTGTAAAAATAATACACTCCGTTCGCAGAATCCGTTTTGATCGCAACGTTGAATTCTTCCAGAGCCTCTTTGTATTTTTCACGAGAAGCCAAAACGATTCCGAGTAAATATCTTGCGTAGCTCATCTCCGGTTGGGTTTCGAGAACCTTACGGATGATGCTCTCCGCTTCTTCGCGTTTACCGGGCGGATCGTTTCTCAAGATATAGGCGAGATGCAATTGGAACTTAAGTTTTTCCTCTTCCTTTTGCGCTTTCTCCACGGATTTACGAGACATGAGAATCGCACGATACACATAACCGGATTGTTCGTGACAAGAAGCGAGAAAGTCGTAGATCTCGGCCTCGCCCCAAACGGACGTTTTATCCGAAATCAAAAGCGCTCGGTTCGCGGTTCTTTCCGCGAGTTCGAACTGTTGCATTCCGAACACGAGTTCGGCGACCTCTTTGAGTTCCTTCGCGTAAACGTTCGGATTTTTTTCCCTTTCGTAAACGTCGAGCATAGCAAGACGAACCGCAAGACGACCCGGAAATTTTTCACGAACGGGTAATAATAGATTCTTTGCTTCGGAGTATTTTCCCAAAAGAACGAGATACAATCCTTCCAAAACGCTTCCTTTCGGAATTTTGGATTGCTGATTGAGAATATTAAAATATTCGAATGCGGATGACTTACTTTCGATAAAATACATTTCGGCGAGAAGATGTTCCACGGAGGAAAGATTCTTTTTCGCCTTTAGAATTTTGTTCAGTTCCTTTCTTGCGGAGGAGAATTTACCGAGTTGATTCCAGATTTTGGCGAGTGTCAACCGGGTCGTGATATCGCTCGGATTTTGTTGAAGATAGGAGGATAAAAAATACAAAGCCTTCTTGGTCTGACCGTTCGCAAAATACATTTCGCCCAAGGACTTATCCACAAAGGATCTGTATTTCGGATTGCCTTCCCGGTTTCGAATCGAATCGCTGAGGGAAGTCAGATAAAGAATCGCCCTCGGAAAATTTTTGAGTTCCTGGTTCAAGGAACCCAAAAGATACAAGATATCGGAATCGTCCGGAAAACGGCTGAGATTCGTTTCCAGATAATCGCTGGATTTCTGAAATTCTCCCACTCGAATGAGAATTCTCGCCTTTAAAATGTATGCGTCTCTGAAATTCGGATCGGAAACGATCGCCGCGTCCGCTTCTTTTTCAGCGCTTTCAAATTGACCCAGAAAAAAATGCACGTTCGCTTTTGCCACTCTCGAAACGGGGGAAACGGATCGTTTGAGCGATTCCGAACAACGGAAATAACGTTCGTAGTATTCGATCGATTCTTCGTAAGCTTTTTTGGATTTTTCCTGAGAAGGAATTCTCGAGGCATCGGTTTGTTTTTCCAAAGCGAGAGAAAGAAAGAACTCGGGCGCAACCGTCGACTGAGAATATTCGCATTCGCTCTGAGAATAAACAGAGATCGGAAAAAAACAGAAGTAAAAAGCCAGGGACCAAAGAGAAACAGAATGGAAACCGGAAAGCCCTAGGCGTAGGCGGGCGATTTTATTATTTGCTTGATTCATTCAGGTAACGGGACAGATTTGAAAAGAATGTTCCATACATCGGGAACCATCCTATCAATAGGTCCGGAATTTCATTCTGCGACCGATCCATCCAGGAGTCGAATCAATTTTCCAATGCCGGAGAGTCTGAAACATTGCTGACTTACATTCGAGAAAATCGAAAGTACGTATTCTTATTACTCGCCGCTTGGGTAATCGCCGCCGCGTGGATTCTTCCCAACCGATATAAATTATTGAGTAAACTCGCCTTGATGATTCAACCTCCCGGTTACAACGCAAAGACCGCGGGAGAATTTATCGAAAAGGGAGATTCTATTTTGCAAACCGAGGTTACGTATCAGGATCAAGGTGATAGAATCCCCGATTTGAACGTAATGAGAGAAGCTTGTCTTTACTATTATTCTCTCAGTGAAAGAGATTCGGTTTTATACAGACCTTCTTGGACCGATTCGATGTCGGTCTGGAGATTCAAAGAGTCCGGTATGAGCGAAGAATCCGGTGAGAAAAAACTTTCTTCCAAAACAAAATCCAGAAGTCCGCTCACCGGAAGTTTTAATCCGGGAGAATATTGGAGAATCGTTTCTCCGAACGTTCTCGAAGCCTTGGACTATTACAAACGAGCCCTAAATTTTTCCGGTCCCGATTTCAGCGTTCCCAAAAAAATAGAGAAGACCGCCCTCGCCGTTTGCCGTCCCGAAGAAGTTCTACTCGCATACGCGGATTACATCCGAAACACGGAAGAAGCGGTTCGAGTTGTGATGGAGAAGGTTAAAAAACCGAAATCGTTTTTTTCCTGCGGTGCGGACGACGAACCCCAAAACGTACTGACCGAAAAACAAAATCAAATGCGGGTTTGGTCTCAGATTAAATCCAATTCGTTTACGATCGATCCGGAAAGGAATATAAAAGTAAACGCAAACGATTTTAAAAAGGCCCTGAACCTTCTCGCCTTCGGAATTTATAGAACCGGACTCAATTCGATTTCACCATTGGAAGCGGATGGAATCCTGGAAAAACTATTGTTCTTTTCCGATCCCGGAACGGTAGAATATGATGAATTGCTCATGAAGCGCGGTTTACTCAACTATCAACTCGGAAAACGAGATCCTTTGTTTTTGAACAAGGCTATCTTTTATTTCCGAGAAGCGGGCAAATCGGATCTTTTGGACAAAGGTTCCGTTTTCGAATCTAGACTGATGACCGTACGTTCCGAAATCCGAAGAGGACAACTCGACAACGCCCTACTCGAATTGCAACAACTCGAAACCGAACTCTATACGATCGACAAGGCATATCGTGTGACCGGAAGCGGAAGAAGCGATCTCGTGGAAGACCGCAAAAAACTTCTTCGTTACGTTCTTAGAAAAAAAGGAAGATACGAGGAAGCGGACGAACTTTATGTCGAAGAAGATTCGTTATTTTGATTATAACGCGACACATCCACCCTTCGGCGATGTGCTCGTAGAAATCCAAAAAGACTATCTTTCCGATTTTTACAATCCTTCCGGCGCGACCCGTTTTTCTTTGGGAAGACAGGGTAAGATCGAGGAAGCCCGCAAAACCTTAGAATCTTATACGGGTAAACCCGCAAAGGAATTCGTTTTTTCCTCAACGGGAACCGAGGCGAATCACTTGCTCGCTCAGGCGATCCGAGGAAAGTTCGGAGGTTCCGCGATTGTTTCTTCCTTAGAACATTCTTCCATGTATTCCGCGCTTGAGTTTGCCGGATTCGAATTTCGAAAAATCCGTTCTAATCCAAACGGACAAATCGACTTAAATCACTTGGAAGAATTGTTACGGGAGAATCCGGCGCCGATTTTTGTTCTGCACGTCGCCAACGAATCCGGGGTGATTCAACCTCTTGAAAAAATACATGCAATTTCCGTAAAATATTCCGTACCGATTTTTTCGGATCTGATGCAATCCTTCGGAAAGTTGGAAATCCCATTCGAACGTTTGGACGGATTCACATTTTCCGGTCACAAGATCGGTGCGGGTATGGGCGCTTCGGGAACCTGGGTTCGTTCCGACTTGGTTTCCGAAAAGGAATTCGCGATCTTTCACGGTGGGAATCAGGAGAACAATCACAGGGCCGGAACCGAAAATTCTCCCTCTATATTAGCACTTTCTGAAGTTCTAAAACGAAGAATTCCGGAGCAAAATCGGCTTTCGGAGCTGTTAAAAAAATACCAAACGCGGATCGAAACCGTTCTGGAAGAATGCGGTTGTACATTGGTTGGAAAGGAATCGAACAGAATCTCGAGCACTTCGTTTTGTATTCTCCCCACGGAAGACGTGGACTTCTTTATGATGGGAATGGAAGAATCCGGTTTTGTTGTTTCCACGGGTTCTTCCTGCAAATCCAGATCTAGAGAACCGGCGCCTTCTCTCTTATCCATGGGTTACACCGAAGAAGAAGCCTTACGAGCGATCCGAATTTCTACCGGTTGGTTTACGACCGAAGAGGAAGTGGAAGAACTTTGCATTCACATTCAAAAAGTTTTGCGAGCGCTCACAGACGATTTATAGAACAGACGCGAGACGAGAGAGACCGAACGACGCCCAAACGGACGTTTGCAAATTCGCGCGATCGTCGGACCGTCGACGCGAGATTCCCCTATAAAAATCCGCTAAACGTTTTGAGAAAAAGAATGAAATTGATTCAAAAATTCATACTTTATAGTTTTATAATTTTATTATATTTAGCGATCGTTCGTTGCGGAGTCGCACTCACTCCTAAGGCAACCGTAAAACTTCCGCCTTCGACAAAAACCGAAATTCTCAGACTCAATCTACTCTACGGAGATTCCGACGATATCTACGGCTTAAATCTTGGAATCGCGAATGTCGTTCAAAACCATTTAATCGGAATCCAGATCGGGGTCGTAAACGGAGCGGAAAGAGCGACCGGAATTCAAATCGGTGCGGTCAATAACGCAACGGCCACTTGGAGTCTTTTGAAAATCGGTCTTTTCAATTTAAACTTCTTTTTGGATTCGGGAAGGCGACAACCGAGAGATACTCCGGAGAGTATCGAAAGACGAATCAAAGGGGATGCTGGTTTTTCAGTCGGTCTCGTCAATCTTGCGAGCGGTCGATACAACGTCGGACTCTTTAATTACGGTTACGGATGGAATGTCGGGTTCGTCAATTGGAACGGAGAAGATTCCGGTGTTTCTATGGGGGCCGTCAACCTCGGCGAAAAGGAAAATTTTCAAATCGGAATTCTAAACTTCTGCAAAGAAGGCCTACTTCCCGTGATGATCCTCGTGAACTACTGCTCTTCGAGTCCGAACAAAAACTCCGACACGAGCCAAAAAATATCCGATCCGAACGCTAAATAAATTCTTTCCGATCCAATCCGCGACAAAGCGTATTTTTCCAAAAAAGAGATCCGCTTTCCCTTCGAAATAATATTGACAACCGATTTTCTTACGGTCCAATTACCTCTCACATTTCGACTTATACCATGAAAAATAAAACCAAGCTCCTCAACCTTGCATTCTTTCTTTCCGCGTGGATCCTTGCGTCTAACTGCGGTTTTGCGGTAACCCCTCGCATCACGACCAGGATTCCTCCCAAAACGGAAACCGAAGTTTTACGATTCAATCTTCTGTATGGAGAACTCAAAAACCTCGCGGGCTTCAACGTCGGAATCGTGAACATCGTGGAAGAAAGTATGATCGGCGGTCAGGTCGGAATCGTAAACTTCTCGGATCAAAAAACATTCGGGGCTCAGATCGCAATCGTAAACGCGGCGAAAAACAAAGGCGCCGGAATCCAAGCGGGAATCGTAAATTATGTGAAGGGTGATTCGAAGGGATTACAAGCCGGGATCGTCAATATCGGCGAACAAAGAGAAGGTTTCGACGTTACGATCGGGGCAGGAAACTTCTTTACCAAAGGTTTGATGATCGGAGCCGTGAACTTCGATTCCAAAGGAGTCAATGTCGGGATCTTAAACGAAGACGCGGGAGGCTTCAACTTCGGCGCTCTGAACATTCGAGGCTCCGGAGTCAACATCGGAGTCTTAAATGGAGGCACCGGGGTTCATATCGGAATCATAAACGCTTCCGGAGAAAACGAAACCGACGAACCCACGATGCAATTCGGACTTCTCAACTTTTGCGGAAAAGGAACCTTTCCTGTAATGATCGGATTCAACTATTGTAAATGACCATGAAACATAACTATTTTAGAATATTCCAAACTTCTTTCAAACGTTCGTTGATTCTCGGGTTATCCCTTTCGCTTTTTGCCTGCGGAGTGACCGGATTTGCGAGCGAACATTCCTTTGTTCGAGTTCCCGTGAAAACGGAAACCGAGGTCATTCATGTAAACCTTCTTCACGGAGAAGTGAAAAAGTTATACGGGGTCAACATCGGTACTGTAAACAAGATCAACGAAAGATTGATCGGACTTCAATTTGGAGGAGCCAATCTCTCCGATGGAAAGACATACGGCGCGCAAGTGGGACTCCTTTATAATTCCGCGAAATCGGGAGGATTTTCGATCCAAGTCGGTTTCGCCAATAACGTAGAAGAAGGCGGAGCCGGAACCCAGCTCGGATTTTACAACCGAGGGGTGAACGGAGGTTATTACGTTACGGGTGGAATTTACAACAAAGGAAACAGCGGGCTTACGATCGGATTGATCAACAACGAAAGTTTAGGTGTAAACATCGGCGGTTTCAATTACGGCTACGGAGTCAACGTCGGTGCGATCAATTCCGGAAAGGGTTTGAGCATCGGTGCGATCAATATCGGCGACGACGGCAATCTGCAATTCGGAATCTTAAACTTCTGCACCGAAGGACCGTTTCCGATCATGATCGTATTAAACTATTGTTCCAAACCGGAATCGGAAAAAACGGAAACAAAACCGGCGGCCACAAAAGTGGATACAAAGATCGCACCCGAACCCGCACCGGCTAAAAAATAAAAACGATTCGAGAATATATTCAAAAAATGGAATATTCTATTTTTTGAATATTACGGAAGAGATTGATAGATCTTTTCCGCGTATCGATCCGTCATCCCCGCGACGTAGTCGCTGATCACTCGATGCAAAGATTCCTCTTCGATTCTCTCCTTATACGTGTCCGGAATTTTTTCGGGATGTTTTAAAAAATAATCGAATAAGGATTCGATCACCTTCTTTCCGTAATCGCTCATACGAACCAAATCCTCGTGACGGTATAACTTCTCGTACAAAAAGGATTTCAATTCCCTAAACTTGGAATTGACCTCGTCCGAAAAAGAAGCGATTCGGATATTTCGTTTCCAAAGATCGGTTAAGTCCTGGGTGGAATCGACTTTGTTTCTTTCAAGTTCTATGGAGATGTTTCGGATCAAATCGGAAACCATGGAATTCGTCAAGGTCCGAATCGCGGTACGAATCAATATCTTTTCACCCGCGTCCTTGTACTGGGTTTTACATTCTTCATAAACTTCTTTCCAAAAACGATTTTCGGATAAATCCCCTAAATGAAGATAACCCATCTCCCATCCGTCCTCGATATCGTGGCTCGTATAAGCGATCTCGTCCGAAAGATCCGCGATCATTCCTTCCAAAGAAGGTCCGCTTTCTTTTCTTTCCAAAAGCATCAAAGAAGGATCATAATCCGTTCCGTGTTTCATCAGACCTTTGAGGGTTTCTCTACAAAGATTGAGTCCCGGAAAGTTCGGATATTTTTTTTCGATCGAGGTTACGATTCTTAGGGATTGTTT
The DNA here is from genome assembly GCF_002811925.1 of Leptospira barantonii. Taxonomy (NCBI): domain Bacteria; kingdom Pseudomonadati; phylum Spirochaetota; class Leptospiria; order Leptospirales; family Leptospiraceae; genus Leptospira; species Leptospira barantonii. The sequence goes on along the minus strand of NZ_NPDS01000006.1, from coordinate 304,640 downwards.
GTTGTGTTCGAAACCGCCGTGTTCCTTCATCAAACCGGAAAGAATTTCTTGACCGGCGTGACCGAATGGAGTATGACCCAGATCGTGCGCCAGAGCGATGGTTTCGGATAGGTGAGAATTGAGTCCGAGCGCGCTCGCGATCGTTCTCGAAAGACCCGCGACCTCGAGCGTATGAGTCATTCGATTTCTATAATTTTCCCCAACGGAAAAAATAAAAACCTGCGTTTTATACTGAAGACGTTTGAATGCGCTGGAATGAAGCACCCGATCCCGATCTCTTTGAAACGGAAGTCTGTAAGAATGTTCTTCTTCTTCGTAGATTCTTCCTCCGTTATTCGTGCTGGAAATCGCGTAAGGAGCGAGCGCTTCTTTTTCTTTTTGGATCAAGTCGTTTCTGGAATAGTACACGTTTTACAAAATTCCGAAACTTTTCCAAAAAGTCCCCTCACTTTTTTCGTTTGTTTACTGCTATTTTATCAAAGCCATATTTTACTGTCCTTGGAATCCAAAACCAAGGCGTCTATTTAAGGAATGGAATTTTTAAATATTCTCGTTAATATCTTTTCCGAATACGGATACGTTGCCGTCTTTTTAGTGTTGATTCTTTGCGGTTTCGGACTTCCGGTTCCCGAAGACATCTCCTTGGTTTCCGGCGGAGTGATCGCGGGTTTCGGAAAAGCGGACCCTCACTTTATGTTTCTCGTTGGTATGGCCGGGGTTTTGATCGGAGACAGCATCGTTTTTTTGATCGGAAGAATTTACGGCGTACGCGTTCTTCAGATTCCTATGATTTCGCGAATCGTAACGCCGGAACGTTTCGCCAAGGTTCAGGACAAAATTGCGCGTTATGGAAACTGGGTCACATTTATGGCTCGTTTTATGCCGGGACTCAGAATGCCGATCTATCTTACCGCGGGAACCTCGGATCGAATTTCTTTTTATCGTTTTGTAGCTTTGGATTTTATGGCCGCCATCGTTTCCGTACCGGTTTGGGTTTATCTCGGTTACTTCGGAGCGTATAACTTCGATACTTTAATGCGTTGGGTCCACAATGGTCAACTAACGGTTCTCGGACTTTTGGGAACGGTTCTTATACTTTTCGGAATCGCGTATTGGATTCGAAAGAAACGTTCCTGATCTAAGAATTCCTTTACATCTTCCGAGCATCGGTTATTTTTTGACCAGTTATGGACATTCTTGCGCAGCCGGTGCTTGTGCTGAATGCCGGTTACGTCCCCATCGGGATCCGGTCGGTCAAAGACGCCCTTATCCTGATCATTCTTGAAAAAGCGCAACTCATCAAGGATGATAAAAACTTTTTAATCCGCTCCGAAAAACTCAGATTCACAGCACCCAGGATCATTCTTCTTAGGGATTACTATAGGGTTCCGCCAAGAAGGGATCGTGTTTCGAGGGAGAATATTTTCCAACGAGACAACTACCACTGCGTCTATTGCGGAAAGAAATTTCCGGGATCAAAACTCACATTGGATCACGTAATTCCGAGAAGTCGTTGGGAACACGTTCCCAAAAAAGAAAGACCGAAGGAATTCAATTCCTGGGAAAATCTTGTCGCGGCCTGCAAACACTGCAATACGAGAAAGGGAAACAAACTTCTCGCCGAATTGAAGTGGAACTTGCCGGAAGAAAATCGGGTGACACCCAAGCTACGCTTTCCACTCTTCTCAATATCGGATCAGCAGGCGGAGAAGTTCGGCTGGCGGGAGTATATTTCTTTTTGAAACGTTTTTATCTTTTATTTCTACTTCCAGTGTTTTCGCTTTTAATCGGATGTCCTCATTATTCCACAACAAGGTTGATTTCGACTCCGCCGACTTTGATCAGCATCGTTCCGATCGCGACCGGTTACGAACTCAGACTCAGAGCCGGAAACCCGGAATTACTTTTTCGCGGATATCGATTGTATGTAGCCAATACGGAAAATGATTCCCGATTTCCCGCGGATCTCAATACCGGAATCGATTGTATGAACGGACTTCTCAATTTGATTCCGAATCAACCGCTCGAATATTCGATCGAATTGAGCCCGAGCACCGGACCACTTGCGGCGGTCGGAACCGGAGAAAACGCAAACCGAATCTGTAAGATGAATGTGACCTTGACCTCGGGTCAGTATTTGACCTTACGTTCCGAGGTATTGGTGATCAGCGTTCGAAACGGAGCCGCGTCCGGTTTCGTTTTTTCGATGCCTTCCAATTCCCTTAAGGTTCCTTAAACCAAACCTCTATCTTTGCGAGAGTGTCCTTCGCATCCGCGAGCCAGATACTTTCCGGATAAGAAGAAATCAGATTCTCGAAACCGGATTTAGAAATTTCCAAAGAATGTCTGAGTTTACGAAGAGCCGGATTCTCCTCGCCCTTTAAAAAGATCGGATTTCCGTCCGTCAGTTTGTAATATTCGTGGATCGATGAATCGTAGATTTCTCGAGCCTGTTTGTAGATCGTATAATCGTTCTTATGCGAACCTTTCGCTTCGGAAGATATATTCTGTTTTTTGAATGTCTTTTGTTCTAGGTAAGAATGTAGAACGTCCCTGTATTCGATCAATTCTTTGAAAAGGGAATCGCTTGAGAATTCTCCCGTATCGGGATGATATTTTTTGGAAAGAAAGTAAAAACGGTTTTTCAGTTCAGACTCGTCGAACCCCGGTTCTAAACCTAGAAACTCCAGGGCTCTTTCTAACAGGTCCCCGTTTTCCAATAGTCTTGTCTAAAATGACGCTTGAGTTGGATTTGAACCTGGACTTGGTTCAATTCTTTTTGATATTCCTTAAGAATGTCCTTCATTCTTTCTTCCACTTGAGAATGGAGATTTCTGGACTCTTCCATTTTTTGAAAAAGGATTTCCGCCAGTTCGATGAACTCGAGCGTTTGAGGAACTCCCTCTTCCATCTTTTCGATCTTACGATCCACGGAACAAAGTTGATCGATGATTTTTTCGTTGGAATCCTCGATCTTGGCCGCACCTTCTCCGTCTCCGAATCCGAAAACTTCGATCTGTCTTTTCTGATTTTCGATCAGTTGATTCAACAGAAGAATCTTATCTCCGTAAAGGACGACAAGGTTACGGTTTTTATCGCTGGAAGACTGGTTCGACAAGAATTACCCCTGAATGGATAAACCGCTTCCGCGGCTTCCTTGAAACGGCGCAGAAACGACGTTGGACTTTTCTTTTTTCTCGATTTCTTCCCAAGCGGATTTGAGATCTTCCATGTATTTGATGATTTCTTGAATGATTTCGGAATCCTTTTTCATGTTCGCTTCAAGAAGACGTTTTTTGATGTAAACGTAGATTCCTAAAAGGTTGTTCGCCACTTCTCCACCTTGTTCCAGGTTGAGTGCAAGCATGAGTTCCGTTACGATCTCACCGGCTTTGAGGATATGATTGTTAACCACATCGTATTTCCGGGGAGTATTATTCTCCAGAGCGATATTTAAAAAACGAATCGCCCCGTCATAGAGCATGACGATGAGTTTTCCCTGGCTGACAGTCGAGATTTCGTTGGATTTATATTGTTCAACGGTCGCTGTGGATTTTCTGGCAAGTGACATGTATCTCTCCTGAAATACTCTTCGACAAAAACGCTTGCCTCCTTAATGCTGGGCTTGAACATTCTTGCGGTTTCTCTCAAAACTTTCAGCAGATTCGAGAGACCGAAAACTCAAAAAAATTCTCGTAGAAATGTCTAAATACCGGTATTTCCACGGGTTTGGCACGGATTTTTACTTCATAAGGGAGAATCCGCGCGCGGTTTCGAGCTAAGCCTGAGTCTTTCGGAGGAATTCGCTTGAGGTTCCCGAATTGTCCTTCTTAAAAATTTCAAACCGGGGACGATTCTGATTTTACTCGGATAGAATTTTCTTGGCAAGCCTGTTTACAAAACCAAAAAAAAAGATCGTGTTCCTGGCCTCCGGGAGAGGCTCCAATCTCAAGGCGGTTCTACAGAACATCAAGAGCGGAAAAATCAAAGGAATCGCACAAGCCCTGATCTGCGACAGCCCCGAGGCGAAGGCTTTGGACGTCGCGCTCGAGTTTAAGGTTCCTTCTCACGTTTTGAATTTCGCGTCCTTTACGGACAAATCGGAATACCACAAAAAACTCATCAATCTTCTTACCGAACTCGAACCGGATCTGATCGTGACGGCGGGTTATATGAAGATTCTAAAATCCCCCGTGATCCAGGCGTTCCCGAATCGAATCATCAACATCCATCCTTCTCTCCTTCCAGCATTTCCGGGTTTGAATGCGCAAAAACAAGCCTTTGAATACGGAGTGAAAATCGCGGGTTGTACGGCTCATTTTGTGGACGAAGGAGTCGATTCCGGTCCGGTGATTCTTCAAGGAACCGTGAAAATCGAGGAAGGAATGTCGGAAAGAGATTTGACTTTAGAGATTCTCAAAGAGGAACATAAAATCCTGCCGCTCGCGGTTCAATACTTTTGCGAGAATCGGCTTAAGATCCAAAATAGAAAGGTCAGCATTCAATAAACAATGATACAAATCAAAAGAGCACTTATCTCCGTCAGCGATAAATCCGGTTTAGTGGAATTCGCCCAATTTCTAAATCAAAGCGGCGTTGAAATCATTTCCACCGGCGGAACCTTAAAACTTTTAAAAGACAACGGGATCGCGGCGATTGCGATCGACGACTACACCGGTTTTCCGGAAATCCTGGACGGAAGAGTCAAAACCCTGCATCCGAAAGTGCACGGAGGTTTGCTCGGAGTCACTTCCAATCCCGCTCATAAACAGAAGATGGAAGAATTAAAGATTCCTAAAATAGATTTGGTCGTGGTGAACTTATATCCGTTTTTAAAAACCGTTTCGAAACCGGGCGTTCAATTGGAAGAAGCGATCGAGAATATCGACATCGGCGGACCTTCCATGATTCGAAGCGCGGCTAAGAATTACAAACACACGTTAGTTCTTACCGATCCGAACGATTACAAGGAAGTGCAAACCCTCATCGCATCGGGCGGGGTTTCGGAAGAAGTCGCCGCGGGTTATATGAGAAAGGCATTTTCTCATACGGCGATGTATGACACCGCGATTTCTTCCTGGTTCAACAAACAAGCCGGAGATGTTTTCCCGGACGTTCTCAATCTTTCTTTCCTAAAAAAACAAAAACTCAGATACGGAGAAAATCCTCATCAAGCCGCCGCTTTCTACGAACCTCTTTTTGTGAAGAGCGACTTTTCCCCTTTGCAGGGAAAAGAATTGTCGTTTAACAATATGTTGGATTTCGACGCGGCCTTTCATATCTCGAGTCTACTTCCCGAAAACACGGTCTGCATCATCAAACATCTCAATCCTTGCGGAATCGCATACGCGGACGACCCGTTGGAAGCGTATCAACTCGCAAGAAGAACCGATCCTATCTCCGCGTTCGGCGGCGTGATCGGAATCAAAGGAATCGTAAACGGAGAATTGGCGAACCTCATCACGGAAAATTTCGTAGAAGGTGTGATCGCGCAGAAGTTTTCCTCCGAAGCTCTTGAAATTTTTTCCAAAAAACCGAACATCCGTTTGATCGAAATCGAGGATTTCAAAGAGGCTCTCGACGAATTGGATCTAAGACCGATCCATCACGGTTTGCTCATACAGGATCGTGACTACACGACGATCACAGAAAAAGATCTGAAAGTAGTCACTAAAAAACAACCTACACCCGATGATATTCGTGGTTTGATGTTCGCTTGGTCTTGTGTTCGTTTTATCAAGTCCAACGCGATCGTTTATACGGAAGAAAACGCAACGCTTGGAATCGGCGCGGGACAAATGTCCAGAGTCGACTCGGTGCAGTTAGGCGCCAACAAGGCGTTGAACGTAGGACTTTCCGTGGTTGGTTCTTATGTTGCGAGCGACGCATTCTTTCCGTTTCGAGACGGAATCGACGCGCTTGCAAAAGCGGGAGCGAAGGCGATCATCCAACCGGGCGGTTCGGTTCGGGACGCGGAAGTCATTCAGGCGGCCGACGAACACGGACTCATTATGGTATTTACGGGGATGAGGCACTTCAGACACTGATATGGAATTTTTACTCTATCTAATCTTCTTTGGAATCGTTTCAAGCACGCTCGTTCTTGCGAGTTATTACTTTAAACTTCTCTTTCTTTCCGGAAGAGAATCTTTCGAAAGATTGGAACTGATCGATTGGATTCGAATCCTTCCCGACGAACTGATTAAACTTCTGGAGTCGGGAGGAAGTCTTCAATACGGAGCGATCGCATTCTCCATTGCGGCTTTTATCTCTTATCTTTGGACCTTACTCGGCGGAATCATCGGAGCTCCCCACTACGCCGATGCGTTTGGAAATTATTTCTTTCTTTCGTTTTTACTGCCTGTAACTCTTTTAACGACATACGGGGTTCTTGTGGAATTGATCCTCAAGGATCTTCCGACCACGAGTCCGAATCACTTTCTGGTTCGTTTTTTCGAACAAGAAGTGGCGGTGCTCAGCGGATCTTCGATTTCGGTGATCGCATCGAACCTCGCGGTTTACGGACTTTTTCACGAAATTCCGTTCTTGTTCGTGCTTCCGAACGTTTCGATCGTAGCGGTTCTTCTCATTCTACGTTGGAACGGAAAAGTCAGGATCGGCGGGATTCAATTCTCGGGTTCGAAAAACCGTTCCCACGAAGAAGATTCTGAATAAGTTTCTCCTAAAACTGCCGATAGGAAGAATATGAGAATTTTCGCATTTTTTCTTTCTTTGATCCTGGCACCCGCGGCGGTTTTCGCACAACTTCCGGACGAAGGTCCGAACCGGAGACAACCGACAAACACTCAACAACAAGCGATCAATCTACTCGAAGGATTCGCCGAATCGTCTTGGGGCGAAAGTTACGCGAACATGCGTGAAAAATTCTTATCCCTTTCCACAAATCCTCAAAACGACGAAAAGGTTGAAATCGTTTTTGAAGATAAGGAAAAGACACTTCTGATTCGCAGAAACGGAATCTTATATTCGTATCGTTTTTATTCCACTCCTAAAATCGTAATCGATTCCAGACCGAAAAATCAAAGACCCGCTCCGACTGCGGAAAACAAATCGGAAATGGAAGACGAAAATCATTCTGCTCCGGGTGTTTTGTTCTCCGTTGGAGTTTTGTTTCGTTATCTTCCCGGTAAGGACGTTCAACAAAAGCTGGAACAAAAATACGGAAAACCCAAGAAAGAAGCCTTAGCCGAAAACAAAATCGGCGGCGCGGTTCTCTGGGAAAAAACGGACGAAAAACAATCTCCTCCGAAAGGCGGTTATGTGGTTCAGTGGAAAGAGGCTTATAAAAAAATGCCTTTTACCAGACGAGTGGATTATTTCAGTTCTTCGATCAAGTTTCAGATCGAAAAAGAATATAAGGAATTTTTCAGCGCGGAAGAAATCAAAACTCTTCGCGATTTGATTCCATAAAACCAAAGAATTTCAATTGACCCTACCCTAGCTTTCCCCACATGCTCTAAGCATCCTATTTTTATGGAGCATGTCGGTGGAATTATATTTAGATACCGCAAACATAGACGAAATTAAAGAAATCGCATCCTACGGACTTGTAGACGGCGTTACAACAAATCCTTCGATCATCGCAAAATCCGGAAGAAGTTTCAAAGAAGTCATCAAAGAAATTTGTTCCATCGTTCCCGGACCGGTGAGCGCGGAAGTTCTTTCCACACAATACGATGGAATGATGAAAGAAGCTCTCGAGCTCGTTGAGATTGCAGAAAACGTAGTCATCAAGGTTCCTTTGATTCCGGAAGGACTCAAAACCGTAGTGGAACTTACCAAAAGAAACATTCCAACCAACGTAACACTTTGTTTCTCGGCTCCCCAAGCTCTTCTCGCCGCAAAAGCCGGAGCTACTTTCATTTCTCCTTTTATCGGTAGAGTAGATGATACGAGCTGGGACGGAATGGAATTGATTTCCGAGATCCGAGAAATCTACGACAACTACGGATACGACACGAGAATTCTCGCGGCTTCCATCCGTGGACCTATGCATTTAAAAGAATCCGCGCTTCGCGGTGCGGACTGTGCTACTATGCCTCATTCCGCGTTCCTTCAACTTTTCAAACATCCGTTAACCGACATCGGACTTGAAAAGTTCATCGAAGATTCTAAAAAGCTGAAATGGTAATTTAGAAAGTTCGAATTTACCTTTCGGTTAAACCGATCATAAAAAAGCCCTCGCGGAAACGCAGAGGGCTTTTTTATTTCGACTTCGTCTCGGACAAACGCGCCCGAACTCCTAGGCTGTTTACTCAATCATGGATTCGGAATTTTTTTAACCCCGTAGTAATCGTCCATCATCAGCTTCATCGACTCCAAAAAACACATGATGGATTGATGCGAAGCGTCGTAAAAAAGATCACAAGAGGTCTGTGTATTCAGATCGACCGGAATCGCGGAATATTTTGCGGAAAGATCCCGGATCTTAGGCCACCAAGTTTTTTCCATTTCCAATTCGTAATATCGTTTTCGGTAAGTTTCGTATACCTTGGGCCAGATCAGATAAACCTTTACGTCATTCTCCTTTGCCAGTTTTAAGAACTGTTCCACAAAAAAGAATTGAGTGGTTCCGAGTGTGAACGTGGAAAGATATAAATTGCGAATTCGAACCGCGTCCTTTTCCAATCGATCCGGATCGTTCAAAAACGTGGTATATGCGAATTGTTCTCCGTGATTCAAATTGAGAACCATATAATCCGTGTTAAACGCAGGATTGTATTCCGTGAGTTTCTTTTCCTGAAGCCTTTTGGAAAAAAGTTTTAGATCCGGGTTGATTCTTCGAACCGCAAAAAGACGATCCAAAAGAAGTTTCTTTCGATCCTCGAAGGAGATTTGATCCAAATAGCGCACCAAAAAGTCGTCGTCGGCTCCGTATTTTAGAAAAGGATCATATGCAATTCCTTTTGTATCGTCGAAACCTTCCGGGCTTACTACGTAAAAAACCATCTTCGGCTTGATTCCCTTGGCGATGATTCTTTCAAACCAATACAAACCGTACGCGGGAACCGCTTGTGGTCCCGAAAAATTATAGAGAACCCAATCCTTTTGAAGTTTTTTATCCATTCCGATTACGGAATACGGATAAGCCCTGGAATCTCCGAACGCAAGAGCCAAGGATTTATTTTCCAATTCCTTGTCCTTGTTCAACTTTTCAAAAAGAGATTTTCTTTGCGTATAATAAACCGTGTTCCCGGCTTGGATAAAACTCTTTTGAAAGTATTCCAGAGTGAAAATCTTATCCAAACAGAAAACTAAAACGAGAAAAAGAACTGGATAATAGATATAAAATTTCTTCATGATGATAACCGTTAAAACCTTGAGTAGAAAAAGTCCGCGTTGCCCGCGTTCATTCCTACCATGATAAAAAGAATCAGAAGTCCCAAGATCGGCAATAGTCTCGCTCTCCAAACCTCGGGAACGCTATACTTCTCCGGCCATTCTTCACCGACGTGAAACAGAAACACGAAGACCAACATATAAAATCCGGTTTCGAGTCCGCTCAAGGATTGTCCGCTTTGGAACGTCAAAATTCTTCCGATCGAAGAGATCGCCGAATTGAAATCGGGTGTGAAAAAGAAAGTCCAAGAAATCGAATACACAAGAAGAACGAACAGATAACGCAGAGTCGCCTTTACATACGGAATCTCGGGAAGAATTTTCCAATTCTGAACCTCGAAAACCCTTTCCAAGGAAAGATAAACCCCGGTGAGAAGTCCCCAAATCAGAAAGTTCAGGTTGGCTCCGTGCCAAAGACCGCCTAACATAAAGGTGACGATGAAGTTGATCGAGGTTCTCAATTCTCCCTTTCTGGACCCGCCTAACGGTATGTAAATGTAATCCCGAATCCAATACGAGAACGTTAAGTGCCACCTTCTCCATAAATCCCCGAAACTCTGAAAGAAAAAAGGTGCCTTGAAGTTTTCGGGTAAATCGAATCCCATCAACTTTCCGATTCCTCTCGCCATGTCGGTAAGACCCGAGAAATCGAAGTATAGATTGGCCGCAAAAAAGAAACAGGTAAGAAGCAACGCAATTCCCGAATAATCCTTGGGAGACAAGAATGCAGGCGCGATTAAGGGCAGAATTGCCGCGGACAACAATCCCTTCTTGACAAGTCCTCTTAGAAAAAGCCAGAGGCCGTCGATCAACTTGGAAGGATTCATCGTAGGATTTTCGAATTGATCCCTTACTTGATCAAAACGAAGAATCGGTCCGGCGATCATCACGGGAAAGAAGAAGATAAACGAGAAAAATCCGGTTAAACCTACATTCTTATTAAATCCTTCCCTTTTGGAATCCACCGCAAAGGAAATCAATTGAAACGTATAATAACTGATCGTTGCCGGAAGTACGACCTCGAATCCCGTTAAACCGAAAAGGGAAGATACCTTTGCGTCGAGCGCAACCTTCTCCTGAAAAAGAGGAACGGAAAAAACGAATCCGATAAACTCCATGAGCAAATAAAAATATTTGAATAACCCCAGGTTGAGAAGATTCAAAACCACGGCGGATTTTACATACCAGGACTTATCGTAGAAATAACGGAACAAAAGCCAGTTTGCTAATACGACAAGGATGAGATGAAACAGAAAATTAAAACTGAATACGGAATAGAAGATCGCAGAACCCGCGATCAATAGATACTTTCTACTTTTCTCCGGAACGTTCCAGTAGATCAGATAAAACGCCAAAAAAAATAATAAGAACTCAATGCTGATAAAATTCATTCCCAAACCCCGACATCCTTTAGAAGAAACTTACCTTCTTCCAAATTCAGTTTTTCTAGTTGTATCGAACCGACGCGGATTCTTTGCAGATCGACCACGCTGGCCCCGGATGCGTGAAACATCCTTCTGATTTGTCTTTTTTTTCCTTCCCCGAGAATCACTCGATATATACAGTTCTTCCCGGGAACGAGTTTAACCATCTTTGCACGCAGAATTTCCCCTGCATCCACAATCCCTTTTTGAAACGCCGTTTGAATTCCCTTTTCGCCCGGATCGTATTTTAAGGTAACAAGATATTCTTTTTCGGAACCGTTCGAAGGATGGGAAATTTTCTGCGCCAATTCTCCGTCGTTTGTCAAAATCAAAAGTCCTCTCGAATTGAGATCGAGTCTGCCCGCGATTTTGTAGTTTTTGTACTCCGAAGGTAAAAGGGAAAATACGGTTTTTTCGTGAAAACGATCTCCGTGAGAACAGAGATAACCGACCGGTTTGTTTAAAAGAAGAATTCTTTTGGGTTCATCCGTCGGGCGAAGGATATCACCTCGGTAAGAGACCACGTCCGTTTCCGGGTTCACTCGAGTTCCCAGATCCGTGATCTTTTTTCCATTGATTACGATCTGGCCGCCGAGGATCAGCTCTTCCGCTTTTCTTCTGGAACCTAAACCACAATCTGCGAGAAATCGATTCAGTCGAATTCCTTCCCGAGAGTTCAAATCATCCTTGGACTGCATGGATTCTTCCATTCCGCAAAGATTCAAAAAATCTTCTACCTAAAACTTTCGTTGACCGGGTTCTGTGAAGTCCCGAGGATTGAAGTAGAATGTCGGGCTTCGAACCGACTAAAAAAGCCTCGATCGTATGAATCCTCTTAAAAAAAAGCCCCGTACTCATTCTCTCAAAGAAGCTCCTGAAAAACCGGATTGGCTCAAAGTCAAACTTACCTTTCCCGATCGCCAAAACGACACCGTTGCGATGGTTCGTGATTCTTTACAGGCAAAAAAACTCAACACGGTTTGTGAAAGCGCTTCTTGTCCGAATCTCAACCACTGCTGGTCCAGAAAAACCGCGACGTATATGTTGGGTGGAGATATTTGTACGAGACGTTGTTCGTATTGCGACGTGGCTTCCGGTAAACCGTTTCCTTTGGATCGGGAAGAACCGAAACGAATCGCTGAGTCGGCGATCTCACTCGGGCTCAGACACGTTGTGATCACCGCGGTAAACCGGGACGATCTTGAAGACGGGGGCGCGGCTCATTTTGCGGAAACCGTTCTTGCAATTCGAGAAGGACTTCCCGATTGTAAGATAGAACTTTTGATTCCCGATCTGAAAGTAAAACCGGAATCACTCGAGATCGTTTTCGATTGTAATCCGGACATTTTCAATCATAACCTTGAAACGGTAAAAAGACTTTTCCCCGAAGTCGCTCCACAAAAAAAATACGAACGTTCTTTGGAAGTTTTGAAAATCGCTTCCGAACGGGGATTTTTAACCAAGAGCGGTTTGATTTTGGGAATGGGAGAAACCGTGGACGAAGTGAAAGAATGTATGCAGGATCTTGCAAACGTCGGAGTTTCTCTTTTGACCCTCGGACAGTATTTGCAACCGACTCCGACTCATCTTCCCGTAAAGGAATACGTTCTTCCGGAAGTATTTAAGGAGTTGAGAATATTCGGAAAATCGATCGGATTCAAGGGAGTATTCTCCGGACCTCTGGTAAGAAGTTCCTATCACGCGGATGAACAAGTCTCATGGAACGGATAGAAGATTCATCCGCAGGTCCACCTCCCGAAGAAATCAAAAAACTTCTCTACCATTCCATCATTCAATTTCTTTCAGGCAAAGACGGTCCGGTCAGCCGATCCGAAGTCAAAGACCTTCTTGAAAAAACGATCAACCTCATCCCCGATTTAAAAGCGGACTGGGCCCCGATCAACGGGTTCGGTAAGAATAAGATGATTCTTCATTGGAAAGAGCGAGTTATGCTCATCGATATGGAGGAGATTTTGGATTCGATTCACATGCTCTGGAATCAGAAATTCGATTCTTAATTTTCGCAAAGAAACAACTCCTCCGCGACTTCTACAAAGATTTGAGGAACGTTTAGCGTTGATTCAAAAGATCCATAATGTAGAATGACTGCCTTCAATCGTAAGATTCGTACAAAGAAAAACCCGAGGTTTTACGCTCGGGTTTTTTCCACCTGATTTCAGGTTCAGTCACTGTTATCAGAATTTAGCTTTCGTTTGGAAGTCGTAAATCACTTCTTGAACATCCGCTTGATTGATCTTCTTAATACCTTGTTCGGTATGAACGATCATTGTAGATCCTTGTTGATCCACGATCGCACCGATCAAAGAAGATCCGTCAGTCATGATGATCTTTTCGATTCTTTCGTAGTAGTTTACGATATCCTTGCTGGATTTCAGCTCTTTCGGAGCGGAGATCAGGATTTGTTTAAATTTCTTAGCTTCTTCTTCTTGACGAGCGGCTACTTCACCCTCAAGTTTCTTTCTCTCAGCTTCGAGAGAAGCGGCTTTTTGTTCGTCAACTTTGCCGGAAGATTCTTCGTTGATACGAACCATCTTATCCGTAGTTTCTTTGTCTACGGTTACGATTGTTCTGATCTCTTCTTCTTCTTTCTTGGAAATTCCGGAGTTGTCCAACTTCTTAACTACACCAGCGATGTTCTTTTCGCTGATCTTAGAAGCGTCTTTTCCGTCCAAAGATTTTTCATCCGCTTTCAACACGGAAGCTTGGTTCTTTTCAAGAACGATCTCGGAAGATGCAACGGATTGTTGAATCTTTTTCAGATCTTCGTTTTTTGCGATCTCTTCGTCGCTTAAGCCTTCAAGAGCCGCAACACGAGGAGCAACCGCAACTGCACCGTCCAAAACTTTTACGACTGCTTTGTCGGATTTAGATCTGTCTACGATGAAGGATGTTCCACGCACACCAGCGATCGCGGTCGGAGTAACCACGGAGAACTGGTCGTCTTTGGAAGCCTTGTTGACTTTCGCGAAAACTTTTCCGGAAACAAGAGCCAGTCTTGTATCGGAGTTTCCTTTGGAGTTCACGGAGAGTCCGTCGAAGTCGATCACCGAATTCTCGGAGATACGAATCGCAGATCCGTCAGCAAACTGAATGTCAACTTTGGATTTGTCTTTTGTGCTGACCTTGTCGCCAGTTTTCAGACTCGCGCCTAATGTCGCTTTTTCTTCGGTTAGATCAGAGTGAAGTATTTTTGCTTCTCCAACGCTGAACACAACAACAGCCGAAGGACTGTTTTCTTTACCGGTAGCGGCTGCCTGGGAATTTTCCGTAGGTTTCTTACAAGCGCTGAACACCAGAATTCCGGCGGTCATAGCGATTGAGGAAACGATTAAGAGCTTCTTCATACCCATTTTCCTTAAGAGTGGATTGATAACAGGACTGCGGTGGTAGGCAGCCTCTATCTATGTTTCTCAACAGACAATAGAATCGCTTTTTCCAAATCTTTCAATTTTTTTTTATAATACGAAAGATATTTCCTGAGCCAAAATCGGCAAAAAAGACCTCTCCGGCGCTATCCTGGCCAAAAGTGCTGATTTGATACGGTATCTGAAATAGAAGCTCGTTCGAGATCTTTTTACCGTCCTTTTGTTTTAAAACCCAGATTTTACCGACCACAAAATCCCCGTAGATATAAGAACCTACCAGTTTAGGTAGATCCTTTCCGCGATAGACGTAACCGCCCGTAATCGATTGCCCCTCGTTTCGGGGATATTCGTGAATCGGATCGATCCAAGTCCGCTCGTCGCAGGACGAATTCTTCTTAAAACAATGAAATCCTTCCTTGATATTCCAGCCGTAGTTGCCTCCCTTTCGGATGAGATCGAGTTCTTCGAATTCATTTTGGCCGACGTCGGCTAAGTAGAGTTCGCCAGTAAGCTTATCAAAAGAAAATCTCCAGGGATTTCTAAGTCCGTAAGCCCAGATCTCGGGTAAAAAGCCGGGACGACCTACGAATGGATTGTCTTCGGGAATCTTATAAGGCGCTCCGAAGGATTGAGGGTTGGGAAGAATTCGGAGAAGTTTACCGAGATACGTTGTGGGGTTTTGTCCGTTTTTATAGGGATCATTGGCTCCGCCCCCGTCTCCCAAACCGATATACAGTTTTTTATCGGGACCGAAAGCGAGCTGGCCTCCGTTGTGATTGGAATACGGTTGTTCCTGTTTGAGAAGAGTTCGTTTTGCGTGTTCGATTTTTTGAACCACGTCATTCTTCCATTCAAACTCGAGAATCTTAGAATGATCCTTTCCGCCTTCTTTTACGATTACGTTTACAAAAAACTTAGAATCCGAGGCGAAGTCCGGTGAAAACGCAAGACCCAAAAGACCTTCCTCCGATCTGGTTTCCACCTGCCCGGTAAAATCCGCGCGCAACGTTTTGATCTTGGTCGTTAAATCGACTTCGAAAAGTTTTCCCCGTTTTTCCAAGACGATCATTCGTTGATCGTTTCCGGGAAAGAATTGAATGTCGGTGGGTTCTTGAAATCCTTCCGCGACTTGTCCGTACCAAGGAACGACTTCCGCTTCCTTTCGAATCGGTTTCTTTTTCTCGGGGGCATTTTTCGTTTTAGCAAACAGGGGAGAATGGAGAAAAAAGACAAACAAGAACCCAAGGATGAAAACCGAACGTAAAGATGAAAAAATCATGCCTTGTGGTAAGGGGTTTTTCGGAAAAAATCAACCGAGTTTCCCCGAAAAAACTGCGTGTCATTTCAGTTCGACTCGGGATATTGTCTAATCAAGATGGAAGCTACCGATTCAATCCGCCAAAGTTCTACCATTCCCCTCCTGGAAGAAATGGAGAGGAAATACAAATCCATTCCGATGGAAGCCATCGTTAAACAGGACATTCTCAGACAGGGAATCCATTTTCTCAAAGAAGCTTTCGAGGTTTCCGGAGAATACAAAACAAAGGATTACTTTATATTCTCCTTTGATCATATTCCTCTTTCCGAGTTGGGAGAAGGCGCGGACGTAAAAGCTCCCGAAGAGATCAAGGTTTCCGGAGGTCATTTCGGTTTGCTTCCGACCGTGATCTCCACACGCAACAATCCGAATTCTCCGTATAAGGTCAAAAAATCTCCGGACGGAAAACCGTCTTTGTATCTCGGAGAAACTTTTTTAGGAAACGTCGAGTTTCCTCCTCTTCCGGCTTGGTATCGTCATAAGACAAAGAATGGAAAAATTCCCGGAGAAATCGCTCCGGTCATCGAATGGGGTTATCTCATCTATCTTACCGTTTTTAGAAACTGTCAGTATTTCGGTAAGGAAGAAGAATGCGCTTACTGCGATATCAATCATAACTATCGTCAACAGAAGAACGCGGGACGTCCGTACACAGGCGTAAAAGACATAGAAGATATTCTGGAAGTTCTTTCCTGGATCGACGCCGAAGACGAGATCGCAAAGGTTTATACGATTACCGGCGGAAGTGTCATTACTTCCTTAAAGAAAAAAAACGAAATCGATTTCTATCTGGATTACGCCCAAGCGATCGAATCCAAATTTCCGGGCAGATGGATGGGCAAGATCGTTTCCCAAGCCTGGGAGATCGAAGACTGCAAAAAATTCAAAGACGCGGGAATCCAAGTCTATCATCCGAACTACGAGGTCTGGGATAAGAATTTATTTCAAAAGATTTGTCCGGGGAAAGAAGCATATATCGGAAGAGACAATTGGATCCGAAGAGTCGTAGATTCCGCGGAAGTATTCGGACCTTCTTATGTGATTCCGAACTTTGTGGGCGGTGTGGAACTTTCCAAACCTTACGGTTTTGCAACCGTAGCCGAAGCGATTCAATCCACCGGAGAGGGTTTGGATTTCTTCATGTCGAAAGGAATTATGCCGAGATTTACGGCTTGGTGCCCCGAACCGTATACGACTCTCGGAACTCAGGCCGGACCTCCTTTGGAATATTTCTGCGAGCTTTTGACCGTGTGGAAGGCTACATTCGAAAAGTATAATCTACCCGTTCCTCCGGGTTACGGCGAACCCGGTCCGGGAAAAGCGGTATTTTCAGTTTCCGCTTTTATGGATGTGATCGGTTATCAGGGAAGAAATTAATTCGAAAGGACCGCATTCAAAGTTTCTAATATTGAATCGGTCCGTTCTCAGAGTTTCCACTTAGCCGGATGACCCGCGTTGTGAAATCTTCCGGAAGGAATGTGCAGAGGGTTGTGTCGATTGCCGCCACCGCCCCCATTTCCATAATAGTAAGGATTGTTTCGATAATAAGGATAATACCCTTGGTTGCGATATCCGTAACCGCCTCCGTATCCATAGTTTGAATATCTTCCGCAGTCTCTGGAATACGAAGGACCCATGGACTGACAATCGTCGTAGTATCGATACGGTCCGGTGTAACAGCCCGTTGATAAAAGAATGAAAAGCCCTACCGATCCTAAAAAGAAGAATAGTCTTGCGTTCGCCTTCATGGAACGCCTCCTTAACGATTAGACCCGAAGTCTATACGGAAATTGTAATCGTTTTTGGAGACTTGTCTATAGGGATTCTCCCTAATGCGGGAATCCCCCATAGAAAGAATCCCTTAAGAACCCTCTAAGATGTCTCCGACAACGCCGTTTTCGAGATAAAATTTGGCGCGTTTGAGATAAATCTGAGCCGGAGTGTCGTTCGGGTTGATTTCCAGAACCTTCTCCATATACGAAATCGTTTCGGCGAAATTCCTATTCTGATACTGATCGATTCCGCGTTCGAACGGTCCTTTGCTTTGGTTCATCAGATCCACGATGAAGTCCGGTTGTCCGTCGTGCACCTCGTAGATGACGATACTTTCGGATTTGCCCTTCACTTTTACGCGATCTATATAACGATAATTGTATGCGGTAGGGTCCTTCACTTTTTTAAGAATCGTATCGCTGATCAAAATCGCCGTATCATAGACCTTCGTAAGACCCTCGATCCGGGAAGCGACGTTCACCGAATCTGCGATCACCGTTCCTTCCATTCTTTCGTATGCGCCTATGATTCCGAGCATTAGATTTCCTGAATGGATTCCGATTCCCACCTTAATCGGATCGTAATTCAGTTTCAATCGATGTTGGTTGTAGGTTCGGATTTCCCTTTGCATCTCGACGGCGGCGTTGATCGAATCCTCTACCGATTCGGGAAACAACGCCATGATCGCGTCGCCGATATATTTATCGATAAAACCGCCGTTTTTTTGGATCACGGGGCTGACCCGTCTCAAGTAGGAATTTAGAAAGTTAAAATTCTCTTTCGGAGTTAACCGTTCGCTCAAGTCCGTGAAGGAACGTATGTCCGAAAATAGAATCGTCATCTCTTTTTGGATCTGATCGCCTAACTGAATGTCTACGATGCTTCGTTTGTCCAAAAATTTCAAAAACTCGGAAGGAACAAAACGACTGTATGCCTCGTTGGTAAGACTCAAATTCCTTGAGAGATTTTTGATCGATTGAAACGCGTTTGAAAAGATCTGGGAAAGAATCAAGGATTGAAAAAAGATAAAAATAAAAACTCCGAAAGGAAGAAGATTGGAAAATCCAGTCAGATAAAACTCGTTGTAATACAAAAGATCGTTCGCGATCGTAAGAATGAACGCAAAAAATCCGATCAACGCGGAGATCGCTCCCTGTTTTTTATGGATCGCGGCTTTGATAATCACGTATAAAAGATAAAGAGAATTCAGAACTACGATTCCCTGAAACGTGCTTAAACTCAGAGAAAAAAGAATCGGCTTCGTGGAAAATACGAAAACCGTTAAGGCGAAATAGATCGGAAACAAAACGTAGATTACTTTTTTATAAAATTCTTCCGTGAAAACAAAACGGACGAACGCGGTAAAAACCGGGGCGGACAAATACAAGGTCGCATATTCAAGTCGATACATCCAGCCCCAATCGATGTCCGGAAATACGGAAGTGATCCAAACCTCTCCCACAAACAAAAGACGGGAAGCGATCAAAAAACAAAAAATTCCGAAAACGAATGCGGCGACGTCCTCCTTTCTTAAGAAGAATAAACCGAAATGATAAATGGACATGATCACCAGACTTCCCATTAGAAAAAACGTATATGTGTTTCTTTGCGAATTGAGAGCCTGTATCTTTTCTTCGCTCCCGATATAGACGGAATCGAATCGAAGACCTCCTTTTCTATGATGAAAGTTGGAAACCTGTATCGTAAGAAGAACCTCTTCCTTTTCTACGAGAAAACTTTTGGTTCTATTCACGTATTTAGGATTCATAACCTCGGCCGTATCCGCTACGGTTCCACTCGACGCTATTTCTTGATTTTCGATCCAAGCTTTGTATGCGGTTCCTGCATGAGGAAATTTGAATGTAAGAAGTTTTCCTTTTAGAGAAGGATTCAATCGAATTCGAACGAAGTAAGTCGCAAAACCCGCACCACCGACTTTTTTGGATTCTCCGGAAGGAACCCATTCGTTCCAACTTCCGGGAACATCGATCGTTTGTGTATAACCTTGCAGTAGATCGACTCGGACCTCGTCCGGAGTATGCAACGTGGACCATTGAAAGTTCCATTCTCCATCCAACCGAACGGGATCGCTTGTTTCAAAGTCGACTCCGCTTAGGTCGGCAACCCCGGCCTGAACCGGTCTTAATGAAGATTCGGGATTTGAAAATTTTTTACAAGAGATTGCAAAAAGAATCGGAACACATAGAATCGAATGGGCCCAAAAACGCAACATTGCGTCAGCATAGAACCTCTAAATTTAAAATCGCTCAAAAAAAATCCGAGGCACGGACGATAACGACCGCAACCCCGGATTTTTTAAAGAGAAATGTTAAACGAAATCAGCTGGAGGAAGAGGAACGTTCCACCCTTCTCCACTGGTTTGCCCAACCCGCAAACGCGTTTTGGTTTCTGGACTGGATATACAATTTGCCGTTGCCCGAAAAAACCGCGACCAAACCTTCACCGCTTAAAAAGAGAGATTTAAGACCGCCTACTTTTTGAATCGTATAATTCAAGGTCCCTTCGAAACCCACGATATGACCCGTGTCCACGACGTATTCACCCTTGACGTCGATCGTATGAATCGCACCGAAGCTGGAAAAGAAAAGGTCTCCGCTCCCGCTTACTTTCAAAAAGAACAATCCTTCTCCGGAAAAGAATCCTTTGAATCCTCCCCACTTACTATCGATGGCGAGCGACTCCGATCCGGCTACGTACGCGCCTCGGCTTAGAATCAATTCTTCCCCGTTCATCTTGCGGTATTCGATATCACCTTGGGTAGCGCTTGTCAAAAAGAGGGTTCCCGTGCCGCCTTCCGCTTTGAATGTGTTTTGAAAAAAAGATTCCCCGCTGAGTAACGCGCGTTTGGCAGAAGCCCAGATTCCTCCTTCGGCCTTCGTAGCCATCTTCACAGTCGGACTCATGGCGACCATCGCGCCGGATTCGGCTCGGATCGCTTCTCCATTTTCCAATTGAACTTGAACGATTGGAAAATCAGGTTTTAATAATATTTCATGTTTCACGATTCATTCTCCCTTATCTTTTGATCGGAGGCAGTTGATCACGGAACCAACTTCCCAAAGAAGGAACGTTTCTGGATTGAATCCAAACTCTTCCTCTTCCCTTAAACCGCGCGACAAATCCTTCTCCGCCGAGAAAGAAGGACTTCCAACCGCCGAACTTGGTCATCTCATAGTTCAAACCTTCGTCGAACGCGACAATATGACCCGTGTCCACGATCATTTCTCCGTCGACGTTGAGTACGTCGATTCCGCCGTAACTCGAAATCAAAAGAGGACCACTGCCTGAAAGTTTTAGAAAGAACAACGATTCTCCGCTGATAAATCCTTTGAGTCCTTGGAACTTCGTATCCATTTCGATGTTAGGCGATGAAGCCAAGAAGGAACTGGATTGAACGTAGACGGTTCCGGATAAATCGATCCGATCCACGTCGCCCGGTAAGGTCGGAGCAAGTAGAACCTCTCCGTTACCCGAGGAAGCGGTGAATGTGTTCATCCAAAACGATTCTCCGCCGAGAAACGCGGCCTTTAAACTTTTTAAAAATCCGCCCTGTTGCGCCTTGTGAGTTTGAATCGTGATTCCGGAACTCATGGACATCATGGAACCGGATTCGGCCTTGATCGATTCTCCGCCGTTCAGAAGAACCTTCGCAAAACTATAGGACGGCTTGCTAAGAATTTCAATATTCATAATATTCAATATTCCTTATACTTATTGAGGAAGCAGTCCGGTAAGCCAGGACAAAAATCCGGACGGAACTCTCGTTTGGATCAATACTTTTCCGTGACCCGTGAATTCCATCACGAGCCCTTCTCCGCCGAACAGAGTGGACTTCCAACTTCCTCCGGCCTTTGCGATTCTATACTGAAGGGTTTTATCGAATGCGACCACGTGACCCGTGTCGATCGTATACGATCCTTGAACGTCTATGGGAAGAATTCCACCGTACGCGTTTAAAAAAAGTTTTCCCTTGCCGAGAATCTCCAGTAAGAAAACACCTTCTCCCCCGAAGAAAGAACGGATTCCACCAAACTTCGGTTTCATGGTGATCGTTTCGTCGGACGCGAGATACGCTCCCGCTTCTACGATCAAACCCGTGTCCGTAAGATCGACACCGACTACGTCACCGGGAAGTTCCGGCGCGAGTCCGATCTCCGCACCCGCAGAAGGCGCTTTGAAGATATTGAAGAAGAAGGATTCTCCTCCGAAAAATCTTCTGGAGACTGCGGAAAGAAATCCGCTTCCCATTTTGGTTTCGACGTCCACTCCCGGAGTCATATAAACCATCGCACCGGCTTCGGCTTTGATCGTTTGACCCGGAGATAGTTTTACTTTAAGAAAAGAATACGAAGGTTTGTGAATGATCTCGTAATTCATAGAACCAGCAATGTAAATAAATTGACCGGAACGTCAATCGAAAAGTGTTTCCAGAACCGATCCGTATTGTTAGTTTGGAAGATGAACATGACTCATAGAAACGTTTTTATTACGGGCTCCAACCGAGGAATCGGTTTGGAATTTACCAAACAATACATGGCCAAAGGCGATCAAGTTTTCGCATTGTGTAGAAAGTCTTCGAGCGAATTAACTCGATTGAAACCGACTCGGATTTTCGAGGGAGTGGATGTTTTGAATTCGAACTCGATCCAAGACTTATCCGCAAAACTTATGGATACGAAGATCGACATTCTCATCAACAACGCGGGGATTTTGATTCCGGACAATCTCCAAAGTTTGGACGAAGAAAACGTATTCACTCAATTCTTAGTAAACGCTTTGGGCCCGCTCAAAATGGTAAAGGCCTTGTTGCCTTCTTTGAACGCGAACGCAAAGTTGATCTTCTTAACCAGTAGAATGGGTTCGATCGGCGAGAATTCTTCCGGAGCTTATTACGGTTACAGAGCATCGAAGGCGGCCTTAAACGCGATCGCGGTCAGTTTGGCCTGGGACTTAAAACCCAAAGGAATCTCGGTTGGGATCTTTCATCCCGGAATGGTCGCGACTTCGATGACGGGAGGACAAGGAATTCCTACAACCGAAAGCGTTGAGGGTCTGATGGAAAGAATCGAATCCTTGAATCTAAACAACTCGGGTAAATTCTTTCATCAGAACGGGGAAGAATTGCCTTGGTAGGTCAATGGGACCATAACCTGTGTCCGCAGGGATACACAGTTGCAAAAAAGAGACAGTTATTCAGAAATTTATTTCGAATTATGTCGGATTGGACCTTAAACCCCGATTTCAAAGCTTGAAAAAACCGATTTTCCTAAACCTTTTGGCATAGAGTTTGCTTATTAGGTGCAGTGCGACAAAGACCGGAAACCGAAAGGAAATCGGATTTTGTCCCTTGGCAAATACCAAAGCGAACTTCGAATCCTTCTCGGCCGTCTTTTGAATATGGGCCGTCGGAAAATCGAAAATTCAAAACTATGAAAGAAACGATATATAGAAGATCCATACAGGATACAGTTAGAATCAAGGGCATCGGCCTTCACTCCGGAAAAGAAGTGAACCTGATCGCTCATCCGGCCCCTTCCGGAACGGGAATCGTCTTTGAATACCGAAAAGGTTTGGAAAAAGCTTCCATTTCGGCGGAACTCAGCAACGTAGTCGATACGAGCAACGCAACCACTTTGGGTGACGGTCTTCATCGAATCCAAACTGTGGAGCACCTTTTGGCCGCGGTTTATGCGCTCGGTTTGACCGATCTCATTCTGGAAATCGACGCGGTCGAAGTCCCGATTATGGACGGTTCCTCCCTACCTTTCCTACAAGCCCTCGAATCGGCGGGAATCGTAGAATTTCCCGAAATCGTAGAACCGATCTACATTCAAAACCCTCTTTGGGTCGTAGACGGGGACAAATACCTGGTTTTACTTCCCAGCGACGAACTCAAAGTCACCTACACAATCGACTTCAACCACCCGCTTCTCAAAGGACAAAACATCACGATCTCCCTCGACCGGGAAAGAATCAAACAGGAGATTCTCCCCGCGAGAACCTTCGGATTCTTAAAGGACGTGGAAGCGCTTCAAGCGAGAGGACTTGCGATGGGCGGTTCTTTGGACAACGCGATCGTATTGACTCAGGACGGATATTTGAACCAACAACTCCGTTTCGAAAACGAATGCGTACGTCACAAGATTTTGGACTTATTCGGTGATATTTCCATCGCCGGTCGTCCGATCATCGGTCATTATCTCGCATCCAAAGCGGGACATGCCCTGGATATCTCCATGGCAAAACTCGTAATGAGCAGTGTGACCGGGGACGAAATCAGCAAATACAAAAGCCGGAGAATTCCACTTTTCAAAAGAAAAGCGGCAGTCGTCTAAAATCCGCGTTCTAACGATCCCGACACGAGCCCCAAAACTCGATTGTCGGGATTTTCGTATCTCCATCCGATAAACCAGAAAAGAATTGTCAGATTCTTCTTTTCGAGAATTCTGTAGTCGAGTTTGAACTCGGAATCACTTCAAGAATGATCCCCTCCAAACGTACAGTTTTTCCAGGAATCACAGCCTTTCCGGGGAAACTATACGGTAAGGTCCTCAAAACCGGAAAAAAAAGGAACACAATCCTCACCGGAACCTACGTCCACGAAACCGAAAAAGAAGAGGAACTCGAAAAGTTCCACATCGCTCTCGAAGAAAGTCTTCATAGTTTAAGAATTCTGATCACGTCCGTAGAAGCCTCCGGTCCCGATCACAAAGAAGTCCAAGAAATTTTAGAAACCCAGGCCATGATCTGTTCCGATCCGAGTCTTGCGACTTCGGTTCGAAAAAGAATCTCCGAATTCGGAGAGAACGCAATTCTCGCGGTTCAAAACGTAACCCATGAAATTTCCGAAAAATTCAGAGCGATGGAGAATGAATTCTTCCGTGAAAGAGTGGATCATTTCCAAGACGTTTCCAATCGATTGATCGAGTTTCTCGCGGGTAAAAAGGAAGAAGATTCTTTTCTTTCCGGTTTGAAAGAGGATCTGATTCTCGTGGCCAGAGAACTAACTCCTTCTCAGATGATTCTTATGGATAAGACAAGAATCCGCGGAATCGCAACAGATCTCGGCGGTAAAACCGGACACATGGCGATCCTCGCGAGGAACTATGGAATTCCGACCATCGTGGGTCTGAAGGATTTTTCTTCGAACGTACGGGACAACGAGTTTATCTTTTTGGATGCCGAATCCGGAAGTGCGGTTCGTTTTCCCACTTTGGAAGAAGTGAAATACTACGGATTCTCCTCTTCCTATCCGGTCGATGAAGGCGAAACCAAAAAGGTAAGAGCCGTAAGCAAGGACGGGATTCGAGTAAGAATCAAATGCAATCTGGAAACGGAACTCGACTGCGAACAGGCGATCAAGTTCGGTGCGGAAGGGGTCGGTCTTTTTAGAAGCGAGTCCTTATTCTTAAAATACCAAGACAGCAACGTTTCCGGGGAAGAACAATTCCGGGCATACAAAGCAATCGCGGAAGGAATGGAAGACAAACAGGTAACGATCCGAACATTCGATATCGGCGCGGATAAATTCTCCACCGGAGAACCGGAGGAAAATCCATTCTTAGGAAACCGAGGAATCCGTTATTCGCTTTCCAATCCGGAATGGTTCTCCGAACAACTAACAGCGATTTTGCGAGCATCCGCTTACGGAAACGTTAGTATTCTTTTACCGATGATTACGGGTCCGGCTGAAATCGTAAAAACGCGCGCGCTTTTGGAAGAATGCAAACGTAAACTCAACGCCAAAAAGGAAAAATACAACAAGAAGATCAAAATCGGAGTGATGATAGAAACTCCGGCGGCGGTTTCTTCCTTGGATCTGATCGCAAGGGAAGCCGATTTTTTTTCTGTGGGAACCAACGACCTTTTACAATACATCATGGCCGTGGATCGAAACAACATTCACGTTTCTTCGCTTTACAATCCGTATCATATCGCGTTTCTACGAGCGTTGCTCCGAATCGTGGAAGTTTCCAGAGATTACGATAAACCTCTGAGCATCTGTGGAGAACTCGCGTCGGATACGAATTTTACGATATTCTTAATCGGAATCGGCATTCGGGAACTTTCGGTTTCGATTCCGTTTTTGAATCCGATCCGAAAGATCATCCGTTCGATTTCCTTACATCAGGCAGGAACCTTGGTCAAAAAAATTCTCGAACTTTCCGAAGAGGAAAACTACGAGAACATCGAAGCGTTTTTATTCAGCAAACACTTGAGTTAAGAATTTTCGACTTCCAAAATCAAGAACACGAAAGAATTCCAAACCTTCTCCTTTTCTTGAAAGAACACCGGACCTAAACTTTCCTTTTCTTTTTTCAAACAAAGATACGAATGTTTGTCCGTTCTGAGATAGAATTTTCCGGAAGTTCCCGAAAGAACCTGGATCAAATCCTTGAGAAGTTTCGGAAGATTCTTTTCGTCTTCGGGAAGCGCCGCGCCGGCGATCAGAATTTCCTTGTTCTCGAACTTTCCTTCGATGGAAATTCCTTTCGGGTTCCATTCCTCGAACAATTCCTTTTCGTAACTGGCAAGCGCGGGATTTAAAATTTCATGGATGTTAGAACTGAGTTTCATCGGAGATTCTTTCCCGATTACTTTCGGGATGAACCCTTTTGTTTGAAACAGATCCCAGTCCTCGAAACCTTCTATTTTGGAAAGTCCTCTTACGAATCCGTGTCCAAAACCTTGAACCGATATTTTACTTTCGTTCTGGTCCGCAAGAACGGATCTCATACAAAGAAATCCAAGGTTCTCCGGAGAAAACCGACTTACGTTTGAAAAATCCCAGATCTCGTTTTCTCTGAGCGGTGAAAGATAGAGATTGTCGAGAGCGTATAAATCTCCGTGTCCCGAAGGCGAAAATACGGAGGATTTTTGGATTTGTTTCTGAATGCCGGCCATACCAATCCTATCGGTACGTGCGCAAATTCTCCGAAGAAATAAAAAAGCCGACCTAAAGGCCGGCTTTTTCGAATTCGATGAAAGTTTTGGAAAATCTTAATCTTGGTTTGTAGAATAGATTTTCTTGATCTTGTCGATGTATTTTTCGGTGATCACGTGACGTTTCATCTTCATCATGTTGTTGAGTTCTTCACCCACTTCGAAAGGTTTCGCGATGAGAATGAAAGGTGTAACCTGCTCGAAGGATTTGAACCCGTTCTTGGTGTTGTTCAGAGCTTTGATCTCTTTTCTGAAAAGATCGTAGACCTTCGGATTTTCGATCAGCTTTTCATTGCTCGGTTCGTTGACCCCGTTTTCTTTCGCCCATTCTTGGAGTTTTTCGAAATCGGGAACCACGATCGCACCTAAATTCTTCTGATCCTGTCCAATCACCATACACTGGCTGATGTAAGCGGATTCTTGAAGTTTGTTTTCGATCGGGACCGGCTCCACGTTTTCCCCGCCGAGAAGAACTACGGTGTCCTTCGCACGACCGGTCAGAGTCAGAGTCTTTTTGAAGTTGATCATCCCCATATCACCGGTGTTCATCCAACCGTCGGTGATCGCTTTGGAAGTCGCTTCTTCGTTTTTGAAATAACCCTTCATGACCTGTGGGCCCTTGATAAAAACCACACCCTTAAGTCCGAGTTTCCCCTGAGTGATGTTTCCGGTTTCGTCGATCTCGGTCAATACGCCGTTGTTATCGTTACGAATCTGAAGTCTGGTTTTCGGAACGATCACACCCACGGAACCGATGATGAGTTTTTCAAAAGTTCTTACGGAGATAACCGGCGAAGTTTCGGTCATACCGTAACCTTCGAGAACGTTGATTCCGATGTTACCGAAAAATTCGTCAACGTGTCTAGGAAGAGCTCCTCCACCGGAGATGGATGCCTTCAACTGCCCGCCCGTTGCCGCTCTGATCTTCGCAAGAACGATCTTATCCAAAGTGAAGCTGTTCAAAAGAACCGCAAGACCGGAAATCGTATAAAGCGGAGAAGTCAGAAAATAAAGTTCGGTTCCAGCGAAATAAGCGCCTAACGCACCCGCAAGAACGGTCAATGTAAACGGACCGGTCAACAGAAGTTGAACGAACATTAGAATTCCATAAAATAAGGATCCGATCGGATTTCTTCCGGTATAGTCGACTTCGATTCCCTGTAAAAAACGAACCGCTTGGTTCTTCTTGCTGGAAAAGAAATACGCGAGTTTAAAAAGACCTCTACGAAGCGCCGGAGTTTGAGCCGGATCGTTGATTCTCGTATAAATACCGTTATAGATGTTTTCCCAAAGTCTTGGAGCGGAACCCATAAACGTAGGTTTTACGGTCGCCAAATCCTGACGAAGATCGCGAACGTTCGTGTAATACGTAGCCGCTCCGAGTCCGATACAAACGTATTCCACAACTCTTTCGAACACGTGCCAAATCGGAAGAATGGAAAGAAGACGAGCGTCCGCTTTGATCTTAAGCATCGGGCTTACGTTGTTTACCTGGTGCATCATGTTGGAATGTTTCAACATAACACCTTTTGGAAGTCCGGTAGTTCCGGAAGTGTAGATCAATGTGAAAAGATCTTCCGGTTGGATTGCGGCGATTCTTTCTTCCGCTTTTTTAGATCCGCCCGCACGAAGACTTTTTCCTTTTTCGATCAGGTCCTGCATTTTCAACACACCGGGTGCCGAACTTGTAGGATCCATCATGATCAATGTCTTTACGTTATTTAACTGCGATTTGTTTCTATTAAACTTTTCGAGCATCTTATCGTTTTCGATAAAAACGACTTCGACTTCCGAGTGATTGAGAATATAAACGATTTCAGAATCCGTAATATCGGTTCCGCGAGGAACGTCAGCCGCTCCCGTGAGAATCACGCCGTAATCCGCAACGATCCATTCGATTCGGTTATCAGCCAATAAACCTACTCTTTGTTTTTGCTGAACACCCAATTCAATCAAAGCTTCCGCAAGTTGAATCCCTTGCTCATACAATTGACCGTAAGTGGTCGGGTAATAATCCTTTTTAGAATCTTTGGAAAAGAAAGCCGGTAGGTCCCGAAATTTCTCCGCAGATTCGCGAAATAGCTGCGCTAAATTCTCCGCCATGAAACTCATTTAACTCCTGATATCTTTTGTTATAACAACTTAGGAATTCCGACAAAGATCCTTGTCGGCAAGGATTCAAAGGTAAATAGGGAACCTGAGAAATAAACCCTTTTTTTCCCGACAGGTTGCAGAAGGTCCTATTTATTTCCTTTGTTATGCAATACTATGGTGCACTGAACCAATTCGAAAAACTCGCCCTGAGTTTCGGATAATCTCGTTCTCGGATTCCATATTGAATTTTCAGAAGAGTTCCCGAAGGACTGAAGACGATCAATGCCGGTTGACCTTCCACCTTGTATTGATTCACGAATGAAAAATCCTGATCCACAAAAAATGGATACGTCATTCCGAATTCCCGAGCCGCTTTGAGATGTTCTTCCTTGGTGAGTTCCGGCTCGGTATTGATTCCGAGAAGAATTCCATTCTTCCCTTCGAGATCCTTCGAAAGTTTTTCAAGAACCGGAACCGCGTCCTTACAAGGTTCGCACCAAGAAGCCCAGACATCCATAAGCAAAACCTTTCCCTTATAGTCCTTGAGAGAAACCGCATGTCCCTCCAAATCGTATAGAGAAAGTTTATAGAGAACCGATTCTTCCTTGGAAAAATTACAGGCGAATAACGAGAAAAAAACGAACGGTAAAATCGAATAAAAACGAAACATCGATCTCATGTTAATAGAAAGCGCGGGATTGTAAAAGGAAAAAATCTTTTCAGTAAAGCGGGTACGTTCAAATTGGGATCACTCCAGTGAATCCGGTCTTTTACAATTATTTTTCGGGTCGTGATGAATTCTTAACGTATCTAAAGAACGATCGTTTTTCAGGTTCGGGAATGATTTCCACTCCCGCTCAGAAAGAACCTTATTTTTCAGAAACGATTCGAAAGGCAAGGCTAGAGTTTAAGGAAGATCGCATTCAGATTCTTCTCAAAGGAAAGGAAGATTCCAAATCCTTTTCGATTCCGTTGGAAGTTGTCTCCGATTCCAAAACAAAAAACAAAACCAAACTCGAGTTTCTGCCGGACTATTTAAGTTTTCAGGAAGGTTCCGAAGGTTTTTCCGTTCGTCTTCAACCTCTCGATCGGGAAAGAATTCATCTTCAGATCGATTCCAAAATCGGTTTGGAATTTTCGGGAACTCTTACGCGACTCAGCGGCTGGAAGAAGTGGTTTTAGATTTTAACACTTCTCGAATTTGACCCGCGATCGTTTTCGCCGCAACACTTCGATAGAATTTTCGGATATCCGCTTTTTTCCCAGGATAGGGCTTTTGGGAGAATTGTAAAAGCGCGTTCGTCCAAAGACTTTCTTCCAGTTTCAGATATTGAATCTTGTCCGCGCCGATTTCACGAAAAACGGAAAGGTCCGTAACGATCGCGGGTTTTTGCAGACTCAACGCTTCCAAAAGAGGAATTCCGAATCCTTCATACAAGGACGCGAACAAAAACAGGGAACATTTTTGATACATGTGCGCGAGTTCCACGTCGCTCGGACTTTCGATCCATACGATTCCTGCGGCCTTACTTTCTTCGCTTCGAAGAGTTTCGATAAATGCTGGATCTTCCCAACCGGCCTTTCCTCCGATCACCCAGGAATATCTTTGATTCGACTTTACGGATTTTGAATATTCCAGATATGCCCTATACAAAAACTGATAGTTCTTTCTGGGTTCCACGGTGGAAACGGATAGAAAATATTTTTTCGGCAGAGAATCTACGCGCTTTCCCGGTTTTTGTTTGAGCAATCCCTTGAATTCGGAAAGCTCTATTCCCGGATAAACAACCTGCATCTTTTCCGGAGGAATTCCGAAAAAAGAAGAAACTTCGTCCGCAGTCGATTGTGAAATCGGAAGCAGTTTATTCGCGCGTCGAATCGAACGAGAAAGATAAAATTTTTGCTGAATTCTCGCGAGAGTTCGCATCGTATCCGGAAAACGATAGGCTACCAGATCGTTGTAGGTCAGCACGGTCGCCGTTTTTTTGGAAAGAAAGGGTGGAAATACCTGCTGTGTTCCCCAGAAAAGATCCAGATCCAGTTTTCTCAACTGCAACGGCAGTGCGATCGCAAAGTAAAGTCCGCCTTTCTTAGAAAGAACCCCTTCTCCCTTGATAAAACGGATTCCGGGTAACTTCAAAAGATCCGCGTAACTCGGATGTAAGTCCCTGTGCGAAAAAAGATAAAATTCGAAACTGGGGTCGTTCCCCAAATCCAAAAGGGCGCTGTGAATCATCTTTCCCACGCCGGAGACGGGCGTTGAGAACGGCCTAGCGTCCATTCCGATTTTAATTTTTTGTATGTTATTTTTTGAATATTCTTTTTTCTTCATGGATTTTACGCGTAAAAAAGATCAGTCCCAATCTCGAAGAGCGCCCTGAAAATAAGATTTCGAATTTTCCCAAACCCCGTTCAAGGAAGAAGAATGACCGGCGATCAACCCCTCTCCTCTTCCGCTCACGGTTTGAAACTCGTAAGGTTTTCCGGATCGGATTTCCAAATCGGAACCGCCGGAAGCTTTTACGAGCGCGATTCCGGCGCAGATATCCCATTCGTTTTTGGGTTTTAAAGAAAGCGACAAAGCCGCTTTTCCGGCCGCCACCAAACCGAGTTTATACGCGATCGAACCGATCGCTTTAAATTCCCAGCCGGAAGGAAGCATGGAAGAACGAAACAATCCTTCCTTTTCTTCGGTTCTTGAAATCAAAGCCTTTTTGACCGGTTCGGAAGAATTCAAAACTTTCGTTAAATTCTCCGTCGAAATCGAAAACGAATCGGGAATACGATCGAACTTTTGATAAGCGACTCCGAAGTTTTCGACACCGTATATGAGTTCGTATGTGACCGGATTGAAGATAACGCCTAACGTGGCTCGTCCGGCAACGGACAAACCGAGACTGATCGCAAACTCGGGATTTTTATGCACGAATTCTCGGGTTCCGTCGATCGGATCCAAGATCCAAGCCGCGTGGAGATTGGATATGTCCTTTCTTTCCGAATCCTCTTCGGAAAGAATCGGAATATTCAAAAAGCTTAAACGATCGGCGATATGAAGACCGGCTTTCACGTCGGCCTCGGTTACGGGGTCGTTTTTCCCCTTATCCTTGACCTTGAAATCCGAATTATAGATTTCTAATACGATTTTGCCCGCCTCGAGAACAGAGTCTACGGCGGGCTGAAGATATTGAATCGAATCCAAAAAAGAAAATGCTCGAAACGAAAATTACTTTCCGGTTTTGTCCGCGGAAGGAGTGTTTTCCTTGTGCGGATCGTCCAAATTCTCGGGACGAATGTAAAAAACCTCGTTTTCCGGAGTTTGAAGATAAACTTCAGGATCCATTTTGAAGCTGTAGAAGAAAAGATACTTCTTATACTTTACGTAAACCGTATACGTTCCTTTTTGAGGTTCGTAGAGCATACTCTCCGCGTTCAGGTCCTTCGTAATTTCCTTATATTCCAAATATCTGTGGTGAAGCGTGTATTTAACGGCGGAGAGAAGATTCTTTTCCAGAGTCGCTTTTTTAGCCGAGTCCGAAAGTTTAACGTTCTTGTTGAATTCTTCCACCTTGTTGAATTCTTCCACGACACCTTGGGATTTTCCTGCCTGAAGCCCGGCAAAGGCAATGAGAAGTAAAAGAGAGATTGCGAGTAATTTCTTCATCTGGGTTTCCTGTTTCTGCTATTAATATCGGATTGTCGAGGGCTAAACTTACCCCTTCCTTATAATTTCTCAAGCGGGGTATAGGCAACAAAAAAGTTCTTCTCAACGTTTCCGAAACGGATCGCGACCTTCGTGTTTTTTTCTTTTCCGGAAACGCTTAGAATGGTCCCGATTCCGAATTGTTTGTGTTTTACGCGGTCCCCCGGTTTGAGAAACGCGTTATCGGGCGAAGGAGCGGGTGAAAATCCGGTGTCGAATTCTTCCTCGGTTTCGCGGATCTTGGAGGCCAAGGGCGGGCCTTGAGGTCTTCTTGCGGTTCGTTCTCTTGCGCCGTAACCCCGATCTCCAAAACATTCTCTCGGAACCTCGGATAAGAATCGGGAAGGAATCCGGTCTTCGACTTTGCCGAACTTTCTCGAGGTTCTACAATAACTCATATACAAATCTTCCCGAGCGCGGGTGAGAGCTACGTAAAAAAGTCTTCTTTCTTCCTCGTCTCCGAAATGAGAATCTTCCAAGCTCATGCTGTGGGGAAAGGTTCCCTCTTCGAGCCCCGAAAGAAAAACAATTTTGAATTCGAGTCCTTTCGCGTTATGCACCGTCATTAGGTTCACGTAATCCGTGAGTTCCTTCGTGTCCTCTTCGCTCGTGAGAAGACTGATCTGATTTAGATATTCTTCCAAAGAGGGAGAATCCGAATTCTTTTCGTATTCTTCGATGGAGTTTACGAGCTCCTGTAAGTTTTCCAGACGGGCGACGGATTCTTCCGTACCTTCTTCTTTGAGATAGGACATGAGACCGGATCGATTCAAAAGTTCTAATGCGATTTCGGACGGGGAAGAACCCTTCTCCGATTTTTCGATCAGATCGCTGAAAAGATTATAGAGTTCCTTTCCCTTGGACTTCGCCGCTTTTTTCAGGGGCATTTCGTCTTGTCCGAGAGTTTCCAAAAGTGAAATTCCCTTATCGAGGGAGAATTCACGGATCTTTTCGATCCCCGAATCTCCGATTCCTCTCGGCGGATAATTTACGATCCTAAGGAGAGAAACGCTGTCGAGCGGATTGGAAACCACGTTCAAATACGCGATAAAATCCTTGATCTCCGCGCGATCGAAAAATCGAAAACCTCCGAAGATCTTATACGGAATCCCCGCGTTACGAAGCGCCTCTTCGAAGTATCTAGACTGAGAATTCGTTCTGTAGAATATTGCAATATTCTTATATTCAGTTCCTGAAGAATACGCCGAGCGAATTCTTGTGATCGTTCCGTGCGCCTCTTCCGATTCGTTTTCAAATTCGTTCAAGACAACGGGAGAACCGGAAGGGTTGTTCGTAAAAATTTCTTTTTGTTTTCGTTGTGTGTTGTTCGAAATAACCTTGGAGGCCGCGAGAATGATATTCGACGAAGAACGATAATTCTCCTCGAGTTTGATTACCGTCGAATCAGGAAAATCCTTTTCAAAGTTGAGAATGTTCCCGATGTCCGCCCCTCTCCAAGAATAAATGGACTGATCGTCGTCTCCTACCACACAAAGATTCTTTCTTTCTCCGGCGAGAAGCAGAACGAGTTCGTATTGGACCTTGTTCGTGTCCTGATACTCGTCCACCATAACGTATTCCCATTTGTGACGATACTTTGCGATCGCATCGGGCGACTTCTGAAAGAGTTGAACCGTTTTCCAAATGAGATCTCCGAAGTCGAAAGCTCGGCTTGTGTCCTTTCTTTTTTCGTATTCTTTGTAAATCGCGGAAACGGTTTTGGAAAAATCGGTCCGTCCTTCCTTTTCCAGATACGCCTCGGGGGATAACATCTTATCTTTGAGTCCGCTGATGTAATTTCCGAGCATGGAAGGTTTGTAAAATTTCGGATCGAGTGAAAGATCCTTTACGACTTGTTTGAGAAGCGATTCCTGCAAGGTCGTATCGTATACGGTGAATCCGCTGGCGAATCCGAAGAAGGAAGCTTCTCTTCTCAGAATATAAAGACAAAGGGAGTGAAAGGTTTTGATCTGAAGATTGAAAGGGATAAAAGGAACCAGACCTTTTACACGTTCCAACATTTCCGCGGCGGCCTTGTTCGTAAAAGTCACCGCGCAAATACGATCGATCCCGTGATTGACGAGAAGGTTCGCGATTCTATGTGTGATGACTCTGGTTTTACCCGAACCGGCGCCCGCAAGAATCAGCACCGGACCTGCAACTTGGAGAACCGCTTTTTTTTGTTCTTCGTTCAGACCGACAAGGAGAGGATCCACGGTTAAAACCTATAGTCTCCGATCCCGAATACAAACTGAAATGCGTTGTCCGAATCGAATTTTGTAAACGGATGATCCGCAACCCCGGAGTATTTCAACTTTTGAGCGAAGTAAATCCGAAGAGGAAGAACCGGGATCTGAATTCTAAGACCGATCCCCCAAGAGAATCGAAACTTATCCAAGGCGATGTTGTTTCCGGAAAGAATAAGGTTCGCGGGGTTGTTCAATTCCTCATAGGTATAATCCGCTTTGCGAAGCGCGCTTAAATTATAACTGTTCGTAAGAGCGTATCCGACCGGATCCTTGAGTTGCGCTTCCCTCACCCTTTGATCGTATGTCGTAAAAAGATCCCTTCGAACCCCGGTCGCACGGTTGACTTCTTCATAAAGAGCTCCCGCGTCGAAAAAGGCGACTAACCAGAGTAAGGTGGGTTCGATCGGAAACCTAAGTTCGGAACCGAAGATCATCCTGCTCGCCGCCCCGTCCCTCCATTCGGTCGGGTACTTTGCGTCGTTGTAAAACCAACCGCGCAAGGATTCGTAACCGCCTAAGAACTGTAAGTCCTGCAACTGTATATACGGGTTTTGAATCGGGTCCTGTTTACCGTAGGAAGGAACCCGTTGGAACGTAAACAAGGAAGAACTTCTAAATTCCTGAACGACCCTCCAACGTCTGAGTGCGTTGTTTCTGAAAAGACCGAAGAAACTATAGTCGAACCAAGTATGATAGTATTCCGCGAGAATTCTATACTGATCGAAGTGGGACTGACCGCCTAACAACTGGCCTACGTTGTCCATCTGAAAGAGTAAATCGTATCCTTGTGTCGGATTGAATACGTTATCCCGAATATCATACGCGATCCCGTTCGAAACTTGAGAACGGAATTGCCAACCTCTCCGCACCTCCGCAAGAACCTGATCCGATACGAGGGAAGAAGGATTTGTGGACGCATAGATACTCGGAGAATACCTATGAAAGTGAGTCCAGTTGATGAAGATTCTATGACCGATACCCACCGTAAACCCGACCCCGTCTCTGGAATAGATCGCCTGTTCCTTGATGGAAGACTGGTTGTTGTTCTCCGTAATCGAAACCGCACCGACGTTGTAAATTCTCGAGGAATAAAAAAGAGAAAGAGAAAGGGACCAAGGTTTATTGTAAAGCCAAGGTTCCGTCCAGGTGATCTGAAAGAGTCTTCGATACGGACCGAATTCAAGACGTCCCGAAATTTTTTGACCGGTTCCGTTTAAGTTGTTTTCCCCGACCTCGGTAAAGATCGAAAAACCGGTGATCGTTCCGTAACCACCCCCCATGGAAACCGTTCCGGTGGGTTGTTCGAGAACTTCGATGATCAGGTTCATCTTCGTTTGATCCGAACCCGGTCTCATGTTGAAGTTCACCTCTTTGAAGTAACCTAAGTTATAAATCCTTTCCCGAGAACGGTTTACGAGAGTGGAATTGAACAAGTCTCCTTGTTTAAAAAGTAATTCTCTTCGGATCACACGATCCTGAGTCTTCTTGTTTCCTTTGATGACCACGTTTTCGACGTAAGCCAAATTGTTTTCGCGGATGTTAAAATCCACGTGAACGAATTTTTTACCGTGTAACTCGGGTTTGGTGTTATAGAGCTGTCGAAGGCGTTTAACGTGAAGTTGTGTATATTCCGTTTCGCAGATTTTTCTTTCTTCTTCGGACTTACGACTGTAGCAATTTTCGTAATATTCTATATTCTCCCGATCGAGGGAGATCACCTTTCTACGAGGAATCACCTGAGCAAAAAGATAACCTCTCGAACTGTAGAGTTCGTTCATCGATCCGCGATCCCGCATAAAGCGGGTTTCATCGAAGATTACACCGACGTCCCCGTCGCTGTAATCCAAACTTTTTTCGATTTCCTTCGGAGCGAAAAGAGGTTTGAGTTCGTCCTTTGCGGTTTCGGGAGGATTCTTCTCCTTGTTTAAAAAGAGAGGGCGACCTTCTCCGTCTAAGGACATATCGTGATTTAAAGTATAACCGTTGAAGAAGTAAACCTGACCTTCGGAAATCTTAACGTTGACGATGATTACCCTTCGGTCTTTTTTTTCGGGATTTTCCCAATGGATTTCCCAGTTCGTTCCTTCGCGAATCAATTCGGCGTCGAGATAACCCTTACTTTTCAGATAAGCGACGATCGTGTCCTTGTCTTTTTCGAATGAGGATTCCTTAAAGTTTCCTCCTTCGAAGACGCCTTCTTCCTTCATCTCCATAACGGAAAGAATTTCGGAAGTTTCAATGGATTCGTTTCCGTATACGTTGATTTTCGAAACGGGAATTTCCTCGCCCTCGTCTATGATAAAACGAACACGCACTAAGTTTGTTTTCGGGTCGGGTTTACCCAACTCCACTTTTACGTATGCGAGGAAGAATCCTTCGTCTCTGTATTTTTGGAGAATCAAATCCCTGGACTTGGTGATCTTTTGAGGAGTGATGACTTCGTTGTCTTTGAGAGGAAGCTTATCTCTTAAGTCCGCGGGAAAAACCTCGTCGGCTCCGACGAATTCCACGTCTCGTACGCGAGGTCTTTCCTTGAGGTCGACGATAACACGAACGCCGTCTTGTAAGTCTTCCGCTTGGATATCTACGAAATAGAAAAAGCCTGAGTTAAAAAGTGTCTTAAGATCTTTATCGAGAATTTTTTTCGTGAGGGTTTTACCGACCTTCATCTCGATCATGGATTCGAGATCGCCGTCCGGTGTATTTTTATTTCCCTTGAATTTGACTTCTTTGATTACCTTTCCCAAAAAGTCGGAACGTTTGGAAAGGAGTTGAGTCAGTTCTCCTGAGTTAAATAAAAGTCCTAAAAGAATCGCGACTACGGATCCTTTCAGAGTTAGGGAGAATATTCGTTTCAACGTAAAGTCTAAAGCCACCCGATATTTGCAACCAGAACCAAAACCTTCTCAACCGGATTTCTATTTTTCCCCGGAACCTGTTTGTCGCACCATGGCTAAGTTAAATTTACTAACTCCCGCCTCGTTTACCTTATCGATGACCTTGATCACGGTTTGGTAACTCGCTGTGCCGTCGCCTCGAATGATAACTCTGTTTTTACCCGGCTCTCTTTTGTCCGCAGGTCCGAGGAAAACGTTTATCTTTTCCGTAAGTTTTTCCAATGGAATCGGATCCGTATCCTTGTCCAAGAACACCTTACCGTCCTTATTGACCGTGATCACAAGCTCGTCTTTTTTCTTTTCTTGTGCGGTCGACGACGAACGCGGAAGTTCGATCTTCATCACCGTCGATTTTTCCAAAGTCGCGTTCATCAAAAAATAAATAACGATAAAAGAAATAACGTCGATGAGGGGAGCCAATTCGATTTGGCCTCCTCTACTTGCGGAAGATCGGAACTTTCTGAATTTCATAATGATTATTTCAGATATTTGAGAGCCTGACCGGAAAGATTTTCCATTTCGGCTATCGTATCTTCCTTTTTCTTTTGAAAGTAATTGTAAGCAACGTAAGCCGGAATCGCGATCGCAAGTCCCATCGCGGTGGTGATCAAGGCCTCGCTGATACCCACTTCCGCTCCTCTCGTACCGGAACCTTCTTCAAAGGAACGAATGATTCCCAAAACCG
Source organism: Leptospira barantonii (assembly GCF_002811925.1). Classification (NCBI taxonomy): domain Bacteria; kingdom Pseudomonadati; phylum Spirochaetota; class Leptospiria; order Leptospirales; family Leptospiraceae; genus Leptospira; species Leptospira barantonii. Next base: position 266,790 of record NZ_NPDS01000006.1, on the reverse strand, counting down.
TTCCAAGAACTCCGAGTAAGGGAGAAATCGTCGCGATCGTTCCGAGTCCGGAAAGAAATCTTTCCATTTTTAAAATCTGAGCAAAACCTGCGGAGAGCATTTCCTCTTCCGCGCCATCTGCGTTTCTCCGACTGGATTCGATACCCGCGTGAAGAACCTGCGCGGAAGGACCGTTGCTCAAACCCTTGAGATAATCGGTCGCTGTGTCCCAATTTTTTTGACGGAATAAGTCTTTGAGAGAACGCCAATCCTCTGGAGTAATCGGTTTCCACTTTGAAAAGTAGATCAATCTTTCGATGATGATTGTAAAACCGATGATGGAAACTAAAACGATAACGATCGGTACGGATTCCGGAGGAATCGCGGAAATCAGAGAATCGGATTTGGCTAAAAACATTTGAGTAAAATTCTCCCCTGAGTAGAGTTTAAAACTCTCTTGTAGTTGCCAAACAGTTTTCTAATCCGCGTACCTCCTTTTTACAGAGATTCCAAATCGGGAAATCTGCACCGTTAGACCGCCTGTTTTTTCAGCAGTTCTTTAGCGTGTTCAAGAGCGCCTTTCGATACCCTCTGACCCGAAATCATTCTCGCAAGTTCCAAAGTTCGTTCTTCTAAACTCAAGAATTCCGCCTTGGAAAAAGTGCGCCCACCTTCCACCGATTTCGAAATTTTCAGATGATCGTTTGCCGCCGACGCAATCTGCTGCAAATGTGTGATCAAAATCAACTGATGATTTCCCGCCAGATTTCTGAGTTTGCGGGCCACATCCATTGCGATCTCTCCGCCCAAGCCGGAATCGATCTCGTCGAAAATCAACACTCTCAGATTGGATTGTCCGCCTAATATCGAACGGATGGCAAGCATCACTCTGGAAACTTCTCCGCCGGAAGCGATCTTACGAAGAGGTCTCGGTTTTTCACCCGGGTTCGGACTGAAATAAAACTCGAGTTGGTCCAAACCGGATTCGTTTACGATATAACTTTTACCGGAAGCCGAAATTTCTCCTTCGGGACTCGGTTCCCAACGAAGAACCACCTGAACCGCGGCACCCGGCATTCCGAGTTGATCCAATTCCGATTTCAAAGAAGATTCGAAACGAATCAAAGATTCCCGTCTCGCCTTGGAAAGTTGAATCGAAAGAGAACCGAGTCTGGAAGTGACCTTCTCGATTTCGATCTCCATGGATTCCTTGTTCTTGGAATTTTTTTCCATCGCCTCGAGTTCTTGTTCCGCCTTGTTTTTGCAATCCAGAACTTCGCTCAAACTGGAACCGTATTTCTTTTTCATTTTAGAAATCAGATCCAAACGGGATTGAACAAACTGAAGACGATCGGGAGAAAAGAAAATTTCCTCCTTTTCATCCAACACTGAAGAATTGATTTCCTTTAATTGAATGTAAATCTCCTGTAAAGAATCCAAGGTCTTACCGAAATCGGGTTGAATCGATTTGATCTTTTCCGCCGCGCTGAGAAGTCTCGGAAACGAAGGAAGAATCGCGGATTCGCTGTCCGCCAGATGTGCGGAAAGAATTTCATAATTCTCCGCAAGAAGTTCTCCGTGAGCCAGAAGATGTTCCTCTTGCACCAAACCTTCCTCTTCTCCGTCTTTTAGATCCGCCTCTTTGATCTCCTTGATTTGAAACGTAAGAAATTCGATCCGTTTGGATTTCTCCTCTTCGTTCTTGCGAAGTTCCTCCAGACGTTTTTTCATACTTCTGTACGTGAGAAAACATTCCTTCACCTCGTTTCGAAGAGGAATCAAACCGGCGTGCAAATCGATGATGTCGAGTTGTTCGCTTCGATCCAAAAGAAGAATCTGATCGTTTTGATTGTGTACTTCCGCGAGCAATTCTCCTAAGCCGCGTAACGTGGTCGAAGAAGCCAGGGACTGATTGATTAGAATTCTGGATTTTCCATCCCGACTGCATTCTCTGTGTAAGGTCAGTTCCTTGGAATCAAACGGGAATCCTTTCTCCTTAAGCCATTCCATCGCGACCGGATTTTTGGAAAGATCGAATACTCCCTCTAACACATAACGCGGCGCTCCGGTTCGGATTTCCATAGGACTGCTCTTTCCGCCTAACAACGACGATATGGCGTCCAGGATCAGGGATTTTCCGGCCCCGGTCTCCCCAGTGATCACCGTCATTCCTTTTTGGAAGTCGATACAAGCGTCTTCAATCAGAGCAAAATCTCTTATATTCAGGGTCTTCAGCATATATACCTCGAAATACTAAACAAATTATACCCTTCATATAATTGCTATACATATGATTGCAATCACTTTTTCTTGGGACCGATTTTTTTTCTAATTCAAAGCCCAAACAAATTGGGGTCGGATGGGAGCCTGAAACCGGATTAGATTTCCTTTTAACATTAGGGAAGTGAAATGTCCTGATCGTGTTCGTTTGACACAAAATCAAATCGGATTAGAACCTAAGAATGTTATCGATTCCTTAAGAACCACAACGAAAGAACCACAACTTGCTAATTTAAGAAATTAGAAGTTCCCTTCTTATAATTATGAATCTGAGAATTTTTTCAAATTCAAATATGAAGAATTGAGAATACATTCTTTTGTGAATCTCTGAGAAAAATTTGCCGACGATAGGTTATAAAAACGACGATGCATAGAACCTTAAAAAATGAATCTTCGAATCTCCATTCTCGGGTGAGAAAGGCCTTTCGGAATTTAGAGGATTTAATCCATTTTTAGAATATCGTAATTCTGGAATTTGATTGATTCCCTCTCTTTGTGATCGAAACTGACAGGGAAATTTGTAGCGTCCGGTATAAACGGGGATTTAAAAAAATATGGCAAAAAGTTTTCAAGACCTAGATCAGAAACTGTCCGAACTCATCGAAACTCGTTCCCGAATTACAGTTCAATCCTCTCGGATGAACTCAAAACTTGAAAAATACGTCCTTAGAATCATTACGGAAATCTTAACTAAGGTCGGACAAACTCGTTATATCGAAATGTTATATACGATCACCAAAGAAATGTCCATCAACGGAGTGAAGGCCAATCAGAAAAGGGTCTTTTTCGAAGACGAAGGTTTGGACATTCGAAATCCTGAAGATTACGAAAAAGGAATCACCGCGTTTAAAGCGAAGTTCTCCGAAAAGATGGCGGATGAATATGGCAAACGATGTCTTGCTCGTGGAATTTCTGTAAAATTAAACATTACGTATACAAATGAAGGTGTCGTCGTCGAAGTCACAAACAATACTCCCGTCATAGAGGAAGAAGAAGAAAGGATGCGGGAGAAGATGAAAAAGGCGATGGGTTACAACGACATCGCCGAATTCTATATGGACAATATGGATAATACGGAAGGTGCGGGACTTGGGATCGCACTCATTATGATTCTATTAAAAAGTGAGAATATAGATCCTCACCTCTTTAGAATCATGACGAAAGAACACGAGACCATCGCACGCGTGGAGATTCCGTTCTCCGAAGAATACATCAGCATTAGAAGTAAAGAATTAAAGGAAAACAATCTTGGACATTAAAGGTAAAACAGTACTCGTTACCGGTTCCGCAGGCGGACTCGGTAAAGCCATGGCGGAGCATTTCGCCAAAAAAGGGGCAAAAATTGTTCTTTCAGACATATCTGAAGAAAAGCTGAAAGAAGCGGAAAAGGATATCAAAGCTTTAGGCGCGGAAGTTTTTTCTTTCAAAGCGGACGTATCCAAAGAAGAAGATGCAGAAAAGCTTATGCAGTCTGCGGTGAAACAATTCGGAAGTTTGGACGTTGTCGTTTTAAACGCGGGAATTTTAAGAGACGGTTTATTAGTAAAAACAGATAAAGAAACCGGTAAAGTAGTTTCGAAGATGTCACTCTCAAATTGGCAATCGGTAATAGACGTCAACTTAACCGGAGTATTCTTAACCGCAAGAGAAGCCGCTATTCAAATGATAGAAAGCAAAAGTAAAGGTGTTATCATTCCAATTGCATCCGTTGCTATGCATGGAAACCCGGGACAAACAAACTATTCCGCCGCAAAAGCCGGAGTCGCCGCAATGACAAAACTGTGGGCAAAAGAGTTAAGTAGATACGGCATTCGTGTGGCAGGTATTGCGCCCGGATTTATAAAAACAGAAATGGTTATGAAGGATATGAATCCTGAAGCATTAAAAAAATGGGAAGCGTTGATACCGATCGGTAGATTAGGAGAACCGCATGAGATTGCTCTCACTGCTGAGTTCATTGCTAACAACGATTTAGTGTCCGGAGTTATATTAGAAATTTCAGGTGGAGTAAAAATTTAATCGGAAATCGTTTTTTTAAGAAAATAACTTTACACTAAGATAAAATTATAATATAATAGACCGTAATTTACCGAATTTTGATTTACTAGATTACTAAAATTGAATAAACTAAATTTGGTATTTTGGTCTAAAAAGAAAAAGCATCTTCTTTTAGAAATATAAATAAGAGTAAAACAATGTCTAAAGAAAAATCAGCATTAAAGAAAAACCAGTTAGAATCCGCAATTCGTGGGATCAAGGGGATAGCTCACCCTGACCGTTTGCAGATTCTTTTCTTCCTATCTCAGAAAGAACACAGCGTAGGTGAACTCGTGGATTTACTGGGAATCAGCCAATCTGCGGCTTCTCAGCACCTCAGCAAAATGAAGATCAACGGAATTCTTTCCAGCAGAAAAGAATCCAACCAAGTCTTTTACTATCTGAAAGACGGAAAATACAAGGATCTGATTCGTACGATCGTTAAAATCTACGGTTAATTATCCTTAAAAATCACTTTAAAGATTAGTTATGTACCCTCTTCCTCATCGAGGAGGGTTACATACTCCCTCACCGCCTCACTCAATCGAGTAAATCCTTCTCCATAACCGGTTTTCAAGAGTTTCGCCGTATCGGCGCAGGTATAATACTGGTATTTCGCCTTTAAACTTTCCGGCATTTCAGTATACTCGATGTTTTTCGGAAGTTTCAAAGTATCGAAGATTGCGGAAACAAGATCGTTCCAAGTTTCGGCGATTCCTCTTCCAAGATTGTAAAGCCCGCCGTGTCCGCCAAACGCGAGATAGGCGGTGATCTTTGCCGCGTCTTTCGCGTATAAGAAGTCTCGTTTTTGTTCCCCGTCCTTATATTCGGGTTTATAGGATTTAAAAAGACGGATCTTTCCCTCTTTTTTGATCTGCTCGTATCCTTTTAGTACGACGCTTCTCATATCTCCCTTATGTCCTTCCCCGTATCCGAACACGTTGAAATATTTGATTCCTGTAATCCGGTTTAAAAATCCGTGTTTTTGCGCATATAGATCGAACATATGTTTCGAATATCCGTACATATTGAGAGGTTTTAAAGAATCGATCGACGCCTTATCGTCGTATCCGTGAGCCCCGTCCCCGTAGGTTGCGGCCGAGGAAGCATACACGAAACGAATTCCGTTTTTTAGGGATTCGTTCGCAAGTAATTTCGTATATTCGAAGTTGTTCTCGATCAGATACGAAGCGTCCGTTTCGGTCGTAGAGGAACAAGCCCCCAAGTGAAACAGAATATCATAATCTTTTAATAAATTAGTACGAACGGCCGCGTCCAAAAAACGGTCCTTTTCGAGATAATCGGAATATTTTTTTCCGAGTAGATTCTTCCATTTGGAAGAGGTTCCCAAATGATCCACGACCAAAATATCGTCGATCCCTTGTCGATTGAGTTCCTGAATGAGATTGGATCCGATCAGCCCGGCTCCGCCGGTAACGATACATCTTTTTTTTGTCATAGAATTCAAATTTCCTAAAGAGAGTCTATCAGTCTACCAAATCTATCGTCGACTTTACGGATGGTTTTTGCGTCCGCTTCCGTCAAAGAAGGATACCAGGTTTTCATTCTGCAATCGATCACGACGGGAGGATACAACGCCGGATGATTTCGGATTAATTTCGTGTCCGCGTAGATATCTCCGGCGGGTTCAAAACGAGTAAAGATCGACCAGATAAAATCGTGATCGCTTTTGGTTGCGTCTTCGGAGTCGTCCACGATAAATACGAACAAAAAGTCCCGGATCGATTTTTCTTTGAGAAGTTTTGCGGGAACCCCGTCCTTGATTTTATACTTCGGACCCGATACTACCAAAACTCCCGGATATGGAACCTTCGGATCTTTAAAGGAAGAATTCGTAAGTTTCCCCTGAAAACGGGTCTTGAGATCGTTTTTCTTTTTGCCCGATCCTAGGAAAACTGCCTTACTACCCTTGTTCACTTCCGGTCCAGTGTAGTCTAACGTGTCCTGGGAAATATTGGCGAAAATATGAAGATCCGTAACCGGATTCATTCTTTCCAAAACACTAATAAACGTTTCTCTAAAGTTCTTGAGTTCCACGTTTTGATCCGTAACAAGAAGAACCTTTGTGAGGGAAAGTTGTCCTTCACCCAATATACGGAGCGCTCCCGTAAACGCTTCTCCCTGATATCGTTCCTTCACCACCGCGGCGGCGAGAGAATGGACTCCCGATTCTTCGTAAGCCCAAACGCCTTTGACCGCGGGCATAACTACCGGGAACATCGGCGATAAAAGGTCCTGTAAATATTCCGCAATCCAATGATCCTCTTGCGGAGGACGACCTACCACGGTGGCGGGCCAGATCGCATCCTTACGATGATAGATGTTGTTTACTTGTACGACCGGATAGTCGTGTTTCAATGCATAATAGCCGTAATGATCTCCGAACGGCCCTTCCGGTTTTCGAATTTTGGGAGGAATGATTCCTTGTATGAGAAAGTCCGCGTCGGCTACGATCGGAAGAAAAGAAATATTTTTATCCCTTTTGACTCCGAGCTTCTCACCTAACAATAAAGAGGCGAGAATCAGTTCGCTGATCTCTTCGGGCAAAGGTGCGACCGCCGCGATCGTAAGCCCGGGAGGACCTCCGGCATAGATATGAACCGGAAGAGAATTTCCTTCCTTTTCGGCTTCGTAATAATGGTTTCCGCCACCTCTGTGGATTTGAATATGCATCCCGGTTTCCATCGGTCCGTGGATCTGAATCCGATACATTCCCAGGTTTCCCTTTCCGGTTTTAGGACTTTCCGTATATACCAAGGGTAAGGTTACGAAATTTCCTCCGTCCTTGGGCCAGGATTTGATCGTTGGAAGTTCATGCAAAGATTCTAATGTATGTTCGAGAACCGGAGCGGTTTTGACTTTTTTCAGTCCTACCCTGAGAGCCTGAAACGCGATCGTTCTTAAGTCCCAAATTTTGGACGGGGTCGGAGGAAGAAAGTGTTGGATCGTATATGCGATTTTTTGCACGAACCGAATCGGGTCTTCCCCGAAAGCGATTTTCATTCTTCTTTCGGAACCGTAGAGGTTCGTCGCGACCGAAAAACGAGAACCCTTTACGTTTTTAAAAAGAACGGCCGGTCCGCGTTTCGCGACTACCCGTCTTTGAATTTCGGCGAGTTCCAAAACCGGATCGACTTCCTCTTCGATTACGAGTAATTCTTTTTGTATTTGTAATTCTTTTACGAATTCGGAGGTGGACCTGATTTTCATTGCTTTCCTACCGGAAGTTCCGGTTGTTTTTTATTTTTATTCTTCAGTTGGATCAGTTTGCCCGAAATGGACGACGGAAATTCTTCCTTGAGATCGGATTCTTCGACCCACTTGAATTCGACATCCTTTCTTTTTTGAAGAATTTTTTCGATCCTGTTTGCGTTCGTCGTTTCCAGTTCGCTGTATTTCAATTGAATCTTATGGTTCGTGATCGAATGTCTGGTTCGCAAAGAATTCTCCCTAAGCAAAGGATCTTCGAACAATTCTTCCACCCATTCGTCCTTTTCATACGGATGTTTTCCTTCCAGTCGAAACGGCAAAGAATAGATGGTTTTAAAAAATCTTCGGCTCGGATACTTTACCACCAATACACCGTTAGGCGATTTCAAAAATAAAAAGTTGAGATCGAGCGCGACCCAATTCTCCACCGACTTTGGCGCCGGAATTTCTTTTTCCTTTCCTGCGATACGCGCCTCGCAGTGATTGGAAAGCGGACAAGAAGAACAATTCGGAACGGGAACACAAACCAAGGCTCCGAGTTCCATCATGGCTTCGTTGTGATCTCCGGGTGAATCCGGCGTTAAGAATTCTTGCGCCAAGTTTCCGAGGACTTGATTGGTCGAACTTGCAAGAGGGTCGGATGTAATTAAAAACAATCGGGATAAAACGCGCTTAACGTTTCCGTCCAAGACCGCGTGTTGTCTTCCGTATGCGATCGATAAAACCGCCGAAGCCGTATAACTTCCCACACCCGGAATCGACAAAGCGTCTTCGTATTCTTTCGGAAAAAGTCCCTTGTGTTTGTCTACGATCACCGCCGCGCCTTTTCTTAAGTTGCGCGCCCTCGAATAATAACCGAGCCCCTTCCAATATTTCATCACCTCTTCTTCCGAAGCTTCTTGTAAGGTTTGAGGATCGGGAAATCGTTTTAAGAATGTTTCATAGATCGGAAGCATGGCCGCAACCCGAGTTTGTTGAAGCATGATTTCGCTCACCCAAATTCGATACGCGTTTTTGTTGATTCGAAACGGAAGTTCTCTTTTGTTTTTATGAAACCAGGAAAGAAGATTCTTTCTGAGTTCCACAATGAGTTTTGTGTCGATGGAGTTTGTTTTGGATTCCACAGTCGTAAAGAAATGCGATTTCTTTACATGGAATGACACAGGCAAGGAAGGTAAATCCTGTTTTGTCCGCGGATCTCAATTTTCACTCGAAATCCGCGCGGCTCCAGACGGCAAAAGCCGCGTTCATCCTTAGAAACGAATCATTCTCTCGTAAGAACGGCGCGTTCGTTTCCGGATTTTGCAGGATTGGAAATATGATATTTCCCATCGGAGAACATGATATGTTTCCCCTGCTCCAAAGCCTTATACAGTTTTCTAAAATTCTCACCCGGAATTTGTGAAGACACAGGATTTCCCAAATTCTTTTTGATGGAATCGATCGTATAAAGATCGTGACTCCCCACACCTTTGAGTTCCTTCATTCCGATATACGCGCAGTCGAAGTAATCTCGAACGTCGTTGTAAACGGACTTGGACACGGTGATCTTTCCGGGTTCGCTTATGTTTTCAATCCGAGAAGCGAGGTTCACGGTATGTCCCCAGATGTCGAATGCAATCTTAGTGTGACCGACAACTCCGGCGATCAAAGTGCCCGAATGAATCGCGATTCTGAGTCCCCAAGCGTCGTCTCCTTCTTGGATCTTTTCTTTCTTTTTTCTTTCCGTGTATTCCATCATTTCCAAAGAAGCAAGAATGGAATCGAGTTTGGCCGTTCTTTTGTAACCTCCAAGTCCGCCCACGGCGAGGAACGCATCCCCGATCGTCTTTACTTTTTCGATTCTATGTTTGGTGCAGATCCTTTCAAACTCGTCGAAGTAAATCGAAAGTTCCTTAAGAAGTTCGTTCGGACTCATATAACGACTGATATCCGAGAAACCTACGAAGTCGGTAAGAATCACGACCGCGTTCTCGTGTTGGATCGGTCTTACCTTCCCTTTGAGTTTCAATTCTTCGATCATGTATTCGGGAAGAATATTTTGTAAAAGAACGTCGGCCTTCTTTTTCTCTTCGAGAATCCGGTTTCGATCGCTGTTGACCAAGTGATTCATCATCTCTCTCGTTAACGTTTCCTTGTTGCGGTAACGGACGATTCGACTCAAAGCGCGATAGTAATCCTCTTCTCTTCGGATTATATCCTCGGGGCTTCCGATCGCGATACTCTTTGCAAATTCAGCCAGCTCGTTCAACGCAGATCTCCTTTACGAGCCTTCTGAATCATATCGTCTTTGATCAGATCCAAACCGCAGGGAAGATTCCAAAGTTCGTCTATGATCGCGGGAAGTTGCTCCTTACGGATGATCTGTCCGTGTTGGGGTGCGATAACCTCCGCGTCAAAACTCTGGATACGAAGGAGCGCATAACGCAACGCAAGATTGGACGGAATGTAGGCTTGCATAAACGCCTTCATATTGTCTAAAGCCCTCGCGTCGTGATAGAGGGACCATTCATTCCCCAATCCCCCGAGAATGTCGCTGGTAAATAAAACCTTGGACTTAACGTCGTATGTAATCATCGCTCCGGGAGAATGTGCGAACGGAGTACTGATAAACTGAAGTTTTCTTCCGCTCGGAGTTTCAAAATCGGTGAGGCTATCGCCGATACGAACCACACTTCCTTTCACTCCGTAGTGTTTGATGAGATATACGGTTCTGGTTTCCGCGATCAACTGCACTTGAGTATCACCTCGCAGGTCCTCGAAGATGGGAACGTTGGCGCAAAGATCCGGATCCTGGTGTTGTAAGATGATCGTTTCGATGGAATCCGGCGCTACAAGTGAGAATATCTTTCTTGCGACGACCGGGAAGTCCGGAATCGATCCCGGATCGATCAGAATGGTGCTTTCTCCGTTTTTGATCATATACGGATTGCAGTGAAGGGATTCTCTCTCGTCATAGAAACCGATCCAGTAAACGTCTTCCGCGATTTCTACCGCGTAGTTCGTATCGATTTCCAACGTGAGTTCACGTTGAACGTTCTTGTGATTGTTGGCTTGAGCTAATTCTGCTGACAAATACCGACTCCTATTCTATTCGATCCATTGATCGTAACGTATACTAATCCGTCGGTTTACAAATATTCTATTTTTCGAATGTAAGAAGCAGTTTTCTTACATGATCCACGCTCACCGGTTTGATAAAAATTTCATTCGCACCCGCGTTGCGCGCCGCTTCTATAATTTCAGGTTCTGAGAAAGCGGTCATTGCGGCAATCGGAATATTCAAATTTTGTTCCCTAATTTTTTTTATGAGTTCAATTCCGTTTAACACGGGCATCTTGATATCCGTAATGATTACGTCCGGTTGATACTCAAGGAACATGTCCCAAGCGACTTTTCCGTTTTCTGCGGAACAGACGAACGCGGTAAAACGTTTTAAAAAACGAACCATAGTTACACGAATCAACTCTTCGTCTTCCACATACAAAAGTTTAAAAGGGATTCGTCTCATGGATTTTTTATAACCGTCACCAAACCTTATTTAAAATTAAATACGAATATTCTTTATTTGAATATGGATACACAATAAACTAAAGTAAATCTTAATATTTTAATTTTTTAAACTTTAATATTCTAATAAAAATAAATCAAACGCGCCCAGTTAAATAAAGATTCTTCCTTTGTTCTATTCGGACGAAATAAATTTCCAAAATCGTCTTCACATTCAGGCTTCGATTCTGCAAATTCTTGATTTTATCCGTAGATTGTTAGCGGTAATTTTCGTCCGCGGCCGCGCCCTCAATCCTTTGGTGAGAAACCGGGCTCAATCCTTCTTGGATTCAAAATCCGGGAGCGACGCGGGCTTAAACTTTAGGATTTTTGAAAGTATCTTTGATGTGGTTCGCGTTTCTCTGAAACATCTCGAAACTCATTCGGGATATAGCGGAATCAGAAAAATAGGTTTTGAATTCTTCCTTGTTGAAATCCAAGATAGAATCGGGATTCTCCTTAAAATAAAAGCGGGTTTTAAATTCTTCCCTTTTTGTTTGAATCCCTTTTTTACGCGCCTTTACGTGATTCCACGGACAAACATCCTGACAAACGTCGCAACCCGCGAGCCATCCTTGAGTATCCGAAATCGTTTCGGAAGAATCTTCCAATGTATGATGCGATATACATTTGCCAGCGTCGATCTTATAAGGTTCCAAGGCTCCGGTCGGACAGGAATCGATACAGGCGGTACAGGTTCCACATCGATCCTTGACGTCGATTTGTACCGTATGAACGGGCAAATCGGTTAAGATCACTGTGATAAAAAAGAACGAACCGAAGTCGGGATGAATGAGATTCGTATTCTTCGCCTTCCATCCGAGTCCGGCCATTCTCGCTAAAACCTTCTCGGGAACCGGCAGAGAATCCACACCCTGACGAAACTTATGATTCGGATATTTTGTTTTCAAAGCCTGTATTAGAGGTTTTGCAAGTCTTCGCAGAACACGATGATAGTCTTCACCGATCGCGTATCTTGAAAATCGATACGACATTTTTCGGGAGAACTCGTCGTATTCGGGATCGTTGTAAAGAGTTCCCAGAGCGATTGCGGAAACGGGATCAAAACCGAGATTCTTAAAATCCAACCGAAGATCCATGTTCTTCGGATACCATTCCATCTTTCCGTGTTTTCCTTCCTTTACCCAAGAAAGAATGTTATCTCTGTCTTCTTGTGGAATTTTTGCGTCACAAATTCCATAAAGATCAAAGCCGGAGCTTTCGATCAGAGATTTGAATTCGGAAATTATTTCTTTACTTTCGATCATAAATTTGATACAAATCGAGTATGCAAAAACAATTATCCGAAAAGAATAAATTTCCCCGCACTGAAGTTGCCTTGCTTCCGAATCATTCCGGTTTTATTTCTTATTCGGATGTTGTTTCCGCGATTCGTCTCGCCGTTTTGCCTAAGGATAAACTTTCCAAACAGATCGTGTTCGCAGCCGTAGTCGGTGCGTTGAAGGGTTTTCAGGAAAGGGATTTGAGACCGTTTCATACGAATCATAAGTACGTTTTTGCAGAACTCGGTTCTGAAGTTTTAAAAACCGTAGAAGTTTCCGGTTCGATCGAAGATTTTTCCGAAGAAGATCGAATCAAACTCCTCAAAGATTCTTTCGAATACGGAATTCGCAAAGTTTATCATCTGGAATGGAAACTTTATACTTCTAGAGAAATCTATTAATACGACTTCAGAAACTGCGAAGTCGCAACCTCTCTTAAAAGAATTCCTCTAAACCTTAAACCGCGTAAAAAAGAATTCCCGCAAAGCTGACGAGTACGGCGGCTTCCAAGATTCCCACTCCCACGTTTTGATCTCGACTGATTTCTTCCTTGAGAGTACTTCCGGGTAGAATTACGGCGTCCGTCAAAAGTCGAACCGCCGGAATTACGATCAACCCAAGTACAAAATCCAAAAAGATTTGAAATAGAGTGTGTTCCATCGAAACCGGATCTTTGTGAAGAGCTCTTGCGATGATGATTCCAAGAGCGACTAACGCACCGCTGTAGGAAATTCCGGAGGCAAGATTCTCCTTTTCCTTCAATTCCACATCCAAAGAATACGGAACGATCTTACGATACGCGAGCGTAAACAAAACCAAAGCGAATTGTCCGATCGAAAAAAACAAAACCCCGAGAATGGTTCCGTCCAAAAGTTTTTGAACCGGTTCCAAAAGACCCAAGTCCTTCCAAATCGAAAACGCAAGTCCAGAGTTATCTCCGCTTAAGGAAGCCGCGATAATGATGGAGGAAGCGATGCTACTTCCGAAAACGACCGCACCGACCGCTACGTTCTTCCCCGAATATACAAGTTCGTTAAAATCCAAACTTCTAAAGATCACCTTATCGTTGATATAGTAGGAAAGATTCAAAAGGAGAATCCCGAGAATGCCGTAGTATAAAACTTGAAAACAATCCGAGATAAAATCGGTTCCGGGTGAGGAAAGGATTACGAGCAGAATCAACGTAAGCCCGAGATAATAACCTGCTAACCCCGAAGAGACCGCGGTGTTGTTATTGACTACGATTTCGTGATCGAGATCGCCGGGTTCGATCCAATCCTTGATTTTTTTACCGATGTAAAAGAGAACAAAACTGATTAAAAAAAATACTGCGTCTCTACCTAAAGCGCTCAGATAACCAAGTACCGTTTCCATGACACCAGATTAACCCGATACGGTTAAAATTTCATAGCCTTTTTCGGTGACGAGAATCGTGTGTTCGAATTGAGCGGACCACTTGCCGTCTTTTGTAGTTACGGTCCAATGATCTTCTTTGGAGAAGTTGACTTGCCAGGTTCCGAGGTTGACCATCGGTTCGATCGTAAAGATCATACCGGGTTCGAGCTTTGCAAGTTTTCGATTCTGACGAAAGTGGGGGATCTGAGGATCTTCGTGAAAGCCTCTGCCGATTCCGTGTCCCATCAGATCGCGAACGATTCCGTATCCTTTCGGAGTCAGAAAATCGTCGATCGCATTCGCGATATCGTGCACTCGGTTGCCGGGTTTGACTTGTTCGATGCCGATATACATCGCTCTTTCCGTATCCGCGACGAGGGTTTCCACTTCCGGAATCGTCTTACCGCCTACGATGAACGTACGGGAAGAATCTCCGTGATAGCCGTCCAAAAGAGGAGTCACATCGATGTTGATGATATCCCCTTCCTTTAGAACATCCGTCGCTTTTGGAATTCCGTGACATACAACTTGATTCACGGAAGTACAGATCGATTTAGGAAATCCTTTATAACCGAGCGGAGCGGATTTTGCTCCGTGCTTCTTGGTAAATTCCTCGCAAAGATCGTTCAACTGCAATGTGGAAGCACCGGGTAGAACGTAAGCGGAAATATAATCCAAAAGTTTAGCGGCCAGTTTCCCAGCCGCTCTCATTTTTTCGATTTCGCTCTTGTTTTTGATGAAGATCAAATCGAATTAGAAATCAGTCGGGCGAACCGTACTTCTTTTGTTGGATTCAGTACGTTTCACAGCGTCATCGATCAGTTGGTGAATCTTCTCGTTCAATCCGTCAATCGCATCTCCGGAAGTCATAAATCCTTTAGACTTAATGTAAGCCTTTACTTTGCTCGTTACGATCAGGGTTTCCTTTTCGACATTCTTTCCAGCCATTGAGTTCTTCCTCTCTGTCTTAGTTTTCTTCTTTTGTGCCATCTTCAATATTGCTCCGGTTCACGGCCGTCCAGTTTGTTTTTGTTCCGTTTCGGTTTCAGTTTGCATTTTTTTCAGAAACCCGGAAAAAGAACAACCTTTTAGAACTTTCCCCTTTGCGACCTTACCTTTGTTTTAAAAAAAATGATACCATAACTTAGAAAATGAGACATAGAGCTCAAGTTAAGCGTCGTCAAGAAATATTTCATTTCTTCTTAACGGATTCGCTTTGTAGAATCGTATTCACAAGTCCCGTTTCTAAGTTTAATTTTTCGGCGATGGTTTCGGCCGGCCATTGAAAGTTATGATACAGATTCAATACCGTAGCTTTCTTTCTTTGAATCAGATGATCCTTGGAAGAATCCTTCGACTTACTCGAAGAGGGACTTCCTTCCGTAACCGCACCGACCGCGTCTAAGAAACCGGAAAGTTTTTCGAACTTATCGTCCGCTTCGCCTAAAAGACCTTCGAGGTCTTCCTTCACGACGATCGCACCGGCTTTTAAATCTTCCATACGATGTTGTAATGTGGAAATTTGTTTGTGTCTTTCGGAAAGATCGACCATAAGGTCTTCGATCTTTTCAAACTTCGCTTCCACGGAACGGATCTCTTCTTTTTTACGGAATAAGGATTCGATTCGATCGTCGGTTTTGCGAACGGTCTCGGCGATTTCCTTTTCTCTCGCTTCCAAAATTTCAACGTCGTTTTGAAGAGAATATAATTTATTCGTAAGTCCTTTGGCCGCTTCCTTATGAGCGTCCGTTTCTTCGAAAAGACCTTTGACTTCTCCGCGAACCGATTCCAGACTTTCGAGTCTTTCGGTAAGATCTCCGAAAGTTTCTTCCATCTCCAGGGCTTTTTCACCCGCTTCGAGAAGTCTAGTGAACGTATCTTCCCAATCGGAAGATCTTCTTTGCAGTTCTTCGAATTCGTTGCGAAGAGAATCCGAGGAATCCTTAATGGAAGCAAGGGAATCCAATCTGAGTTTTAAGTCTTCCGTTTCGTTCACGAGAGAATGTTTTAAGTTTTGTAGCTCGTCCAGTTTTTGTTCGAGTTCGTTTAACAAAGGAGTTCTTTCGTCGGCTCTGGACAAAAGTTCTTCCATCGTTTGGATATAAGAATCGGTTTTATCGACGACCTCGCTCGCTTTGTGGAAGAGTTCAGCCTTCTCACCGAGTTCTTCCATCTTATCCGTGATTTCTTCCACGGAAGAACGCAAGTTCTCCGATTCCTCTTGGATTTCAGCGATGAGATTTTTCTTAGCGTTCGCGATCTCTTCCAAGTCTCGTTTGAGATCGAGTTGAAGTTCTCTGTATTCTTCCATCGAACCTTTGAATTCTTCCTTACCGGAACGCAGGAATTCTTCGGAAGCGGCTTCCATCTCGCGCAATTGATTCTGAAGTTGTTTTTGAAAACCCTTCATCTGATCGTCGCTGTCCTTGCGGGAAGCTTTGAGAGAATCTTCGAGATTCTTTTTCACGTCGAGAATGTATTTGCTGATTCTTTCCTCGAGCTGACCCAACTGCAACTGTCCCTTGTCCATAAGAGAAGTAAGTTGTTTGGAAATCTTCGCGTCGATCGTTCCGTTTAAGCGGCTGATCTTCTCTTCTTGTTTTTCAAAGAAATCTTCCGCGGAATCGCGTAGACGGTCTAACACGCGTTCGGCGTCTTTGCCCGCGTTTTCCAGATTGGATTCCACGCTGTTACGGATTTTTTCCGCGTGGATTTCGAGAACCTTTTCGTTCTTTTTAACGATCTGTTCCATCTTGTCGATGGTTCCGGAAAATTCTTCCCGAAGAGTCTGGAGAATTTCGTTTCCATCCTCTTTGATATTACGAAGAGAATCGCCGAGTCTTTCGGAAACGGAATCCCCTTCTTTTTGAAAATTGGTTTTATAGCGGGAAACGAATTCTTCGATCTTGTCTTTTTGAACCGCGTATTCGTTTTTGAATTCTTCGAGAAGACCCTTGCCTTCCACATGAACGTCTCCGAGTTTTTCCTGAAGACGGCCCATCTGATCCTGAGCGTTCAAACGGATATTGCCAAGTTCTTCTTCCCAATAACGGGAAAGATTTTCGAATCTCTGATCGATCTTACGAACTTCTTCGTCCACGGTTCCGGAAAGAAGATCGATCTTCTCTTCGACCTGAGACATCAGATCGCCCGCGCTGGATTCCATCGCGGATTGAAGATCTCCGAGATAAGAATCCACGTCCTTGATGCGGCTTGAAATCTGTTTATCCAGAGTGACGATGGATTGACGAACCGCTTCCAGATCCTGTTGAATGAGAGTCGATCTTTCCGAATGAAGTTTAGAAAGTTCTAAATCGAATTCTTCTTTGAGATTGGAAATACCATGGATCGTTTTTTCTTTTGCGTCTTCTCTCGCGGAATCCAAAGCTGAATGGAATTCCCTGAGACCCATGGAAATATCTTTTTTCAGACCATCCGCGTCCGTGCGAAGATTGCTACTGATTCGGTTGAATTCTTCTTCAAAAGTGTCGATCTGACGCAGAAGTTCGGACTTACGCGCGTCTGCTTGGCGGAGAAGTTTGTTTTCCGCTTCCAGATATTTTTCCTGGAAGAACTGAATCGATTCGTTGATCGATTCCGCCTGACGTCTTGTTTCGTTCAAAATTTCGTCGCGACGGGTCATGGTTTCCAAACTCATACCTTCGATTTCTCTGCGAATCGAATCGACTTCGAGTTTGACTCCGTTGATAAAAGCTTCTTTGGAATGAGTGACCTGTTCGAGAATCCGATCCAGTTTTTCCTGAGCGGATTTTTCCGCGAGTCTCGCCATCTCTTCGAGTTTGCGATCTGCGGCTTCCGCTTTTTCTTCCACACGGGAATCCAAACGTTCGAGTTTATCGCTTATGGTTAAGAATACTGTCTGCAACTTTTCGGATCTTAGATCCAAATCTTCTTCTTTGTTACGGATGGTTTCGAATAAGGAAGAAATTTCGGAACGAAGTTGTTCGATTCTTCCCACGGAATCACGCATTAGAGAATTGGAATGTGCGTCCAAACTGTCTCTGTAGTTTGCGGCGATCGAATTCAGACCTTGATCGATCTTATCGTTTTTGATTTCTAAAAGTTCTTCCAGCTCCACGATTTTGGAAGCGAGAGATTGTAAAAGTTCGTCCGAACGAAGATTGACCTTATCGGTAAAAACTTCGAGGATCGCTTCCGCTTCGGATCTCAAGTCGAGAATCTTCTGATCCAGAAGTTGAATTTCCTTTTTACCGGACTCCATACGCAGAAGTCCCTGTTGAATCGCGTTGGATTCTTCCCGAATATCGGAGGAAAGTTGAACGACTTCCTTTAGATCACGCGCAACCGAATCTAAAAAATCGCGGTTGGTTTTGATGGAATCCAGAAGTTGTCTGGATTCTTCGTTGAGAGCGTGAACGTCGTTTGCAAGTTTGCGGGTCTGCTTGAGGCTGATCTCTAAATCGATTCCTGCGTCTTTTACGAATTGAATTTTTTCAAGAGCGATGTCGTTTAACTCGTCTTGAACTTTTCCCGTAAAACGTTTGATTTGACTGAGTTTATAGTTGGATTTGTCCAGCCTTCGAAGAAGGATTGTAATTCCTACGCTGGCTATAAACGGCAGGAGTAATTCTATTCCCATTGAATTTTGTTTACCATAGACACAATTTTTCCGGAAACATTATGTCTCATCAAATTACGATTGACTATTGGAAAGATCGTAAAAAGAGCAAGAAAAAATTAAATTATGTTTAAAAAAAAGCCCTATTCCGGCTTTTCGTCGGTTTATGATGCAGTTATGAAGGACGTCCAGTACGAACGCTGGTCGGAATTTATTCTCTCTTCCTACGCCGGTCAAGGCGGAAATATTCTCCCGGAAACCGTTTTGGATTTGGGTTGCGGCACTTGCAAACTCTGGGAAGAATTTCCCAAAAACGTTCAACTTACCGGAATCGATTCAAGTTCGGAAATGCTTGAAATCGCGAGAAAAAAGCCGATTTCAGGAGAATTGATTTATGCCGATTTTCTGGATTTCGATTTAGAAAATCGTAAATTCGATCTCATTCTTTCCACACACGATTCTTTGAATTACCTAAACGATGAGAAAGAACTGAAAAAAGTTTTTTCCAAAATTCGAACACACTTAGGCCCGGACGGACTCTTCTTTTTCGACCTAAGCAGTCTTTACAATTTTAAGAATCATTTCGACGGTCATACCTTCATCGAAAGAGTCGGAGACTATAAAATCCGATGGATCAATCGTTTCCTGGAAGAATCGAACACACTCGAGTCGACGCTCACCTTCTCTCATCGAAGATCCGAGGAAGAATTTTCGGAGGTCCACAGACACAGATACTTCCCAAGGAATACGATTCGAATTCTTTTAGAAGAATGCGGTTTGATTCTTTTGGAAGAAGGTTCCGATTATGAAGAATGGAATTTAAGAGAAGATGCGTCTCTTATAAATTATCTTTGTAGAAGTACGGAAATTAATTTACGAAATCGATGATATTTATCACCTTCTTCAGATCGTAATATATTTCGTCTACAGCGTAAGAACGCGTAATTAAGGAAAAAATCATATGTCAAAATTCAAAATAGAAGGTAAGTTCGGTAAGGTTTCGATCGATACTCCGGTAATCGACGGTTACGATAAAATTTTCGACGAGGTGACAAGGACCGCTTCCTCAGGTTCTATGTCCGAAGTGGAATTTACGGTCGAATCGGTGAAGAAAATCACTTCGAGCGGAATCGCAAAACTCTTAACCGTTAAGAACATGATGGATAACTACGGAGTGAAGATGAGAATTAAAAATCTAAGCGCCGATCTTTTAGAAGTCTTAAAAAAATTCAAAGTGGACGGTAAACTCGGTCTTTAATCTTTCCGTTTCGAAAAACGATTGCCGCTCTCGACGAGAATCGGGAACTCTGTGATTAATCCCAATGGGAACGATTTCCGTCAGTCAACTCTCCAAGTTTTATCCGGGAAAGATCGCGATTTCCGGTCTTAGTTTTGAAATTCCTCAAGGGAGAATCACGGGCCTACTCGGCCCGAACGGCGCCGGTAAAACGACAACCCTCAAACTTCTCACCGGCTCCTTACATCCGAACGAAGGAAGAATTCTCTACGACGGTCTTGATTTTTTCGAAAACAAAATCGAGATTCAAAAAAAAATCGGTTATCTTCCGGAATCCTCACCGATCTATTTCGATCTTACCGTTTACGAATATCTTTCTTTTTTAGGAAAAGCAAAGGGCGCGTCGAAGGATCTTAAGGAAAGAATCGATTTCGTATTAACATCGTTAAAGTTGGAGTCCGTCGTCTTTAGCCCCATTCATTTTCTTTCGAAAGGTTTTAAACAAAGGGTTTCCTTGGCGGGAACTCTCATTCAAGATCCTGAATATATCATCTTGGACGAACCCAGCTCCGGTCTGGATCCGCTCCAAACCGCCGAACTCAAGGATTTAATTCGTACATTAGGAAAACGGAAAACGATTCTGCTTTCTTCCCACGTTTTAAAGGAAGTAGAGGACATCTGCGATCACATTCTCGTGTTATCCGAGGGAAAATTGATCGCGGATTCGTCCATAGAATCCTTATCGAAAGGACGGGGTTGTTTGATTCTCGCGGAAACCGATTTGAATTCTTTGCAAACGTTCTTTGCGAATCGTAATCTTGAAATTCTGGAAATCACACAAAGCGGAAAGTCCGAAGATTCCTTTCTCGAATTTAGAATTCATACATCCAATACGCGCCCCGAGGAAATCTTTCAGATTCTAAGAACGGCTCCGTTTCAAATCAGATCCTTAACTCCGGAAAAGAATTCCTTGGAATCCGTTTTCGAATCCTTAACCTTACAACGATAAGATGAAACTTTCCGAATCGATCCGAAACTTTCTTTTCAACGTCCGAACGGTGTATTCGAAAGAAATTTCCGTTTATTTCAATTCTCCCGTGGGAACGATCTTCGCTTCGTTCTTCTTATTCTTAACCTCGTTTTTGTTTTTTTTCGGTTTGGGAGAAGGTTCTTTTTGGGATTTTAAATCCGCGAGTATGGAGGAATACTTTCTCTACGTTCCGGTTTTGTATGTGATCTTTATTCCGGCTCTTTCCATGCGGCTTTGGTCCGAGGAAGAACGTTCCGGAACCTTGGAAATTCTTTTCTCTCTTCCGTTGCGCGATTCGGAATTGGTTCTCGGAAAATTTTTTGCGGCTTGGAGTTTTCTAGGATTCGTTCTTTCCTTTACGTTTTTGATTCCGTGCACGATTTTTTATCTGGGCGATTTGGATTTTGGAACCGTCGTCGTAGGTTATCTTGGAATTTTTCTTTTGGGTGGAGCCAATCTCGCGGTCGGAAGTTTTGTTTCCTCTTTCACGAGAGATCAAATCGTTTCGTATCTGCTCGGTTTGATTTTCTGTCTCTTGTTTTTTCTGATCGGTTATAGACCGGTCCTTCAGTTTTTAGGAACGGGTTTAGGGAATGCCCTCGCCTTTCTTTCTCTTTCCAACCACTTCGAGCCGTTTCGATTGGGAATTCTGGACGGAAGAGAAGTTTTCTTTTACCTGAGCTTCATTCTATTTATGGTATATTCCAATGTCCTCATGTTGAGGTCAAAACGATGATTTTTCAAGCGAGAACGTTTTTAATTCGATTTAATAAAAATCCTTGGTTTTTGTTTTCCCAGGCTTTTCCCCTGTTTTTGCTTTTGAACGGAATCGTATCGAGGTTCGACTGCAAAAAAGATATCTCCGAATCGGGTCGATTTGAAATATCCCAAAGTACAAAGAACGTTTTCCAAAACCTCCATTCTCCCCTTTATATTGACGCCTATTATTCCTCTCAAATCCCGAGCGAATACAAAATCCGTTTGGATCTTACGAAAGAATTGTTAAGCGAAATGGCTTCCGTCGGAGGTTCGAACATCGTATTACGTTTTCATGATCCGGATTCCTCGGCTCAAGAACAAAAAAAGGCGAGCGAGGCGGGAATTCAACCTCAGATTTTGGAAAAGACGGAACGAGGTTCTTCTCAGATCAAACAGGTTTTTCTCGGACTCACTTTGACCCTGGGAACTCAAAAAGAAACACTCCCGGTCGCTTTTTACGCGGAAGAAATCGAATATCAAATCCTAACAACACTTCGAAAGATGATTCGAAAACCGGGCGACGCGGAAGTCGCCATTCTTTCCGTTCCCGGAAGTTTATCGCCCGTTTCTTCGGGACCGGCAATCGGAAAGGATACGATCGGAATTTTTACGAATCAGATTCTAAAAGAAGAATATGGAATTCTTCCCGAGATAAAACTCGAAGAGGAGGAAATTCCCGATTCGATTCGAACTCTGATCTGGATCGGAAGCGGGTTTCTTTCCGAAAGCACATCGTATCGGCTCGATCAGTTTTTGATGAAGGGCGGAAACCTAATTCTTCTTTATAAATCCATGGACTTTCGATTGGAATCCCCGAATCGGGAAGAAGGGCTCGGAATGGACGCGATCGGAGCCGGAATCGCCAAACCCGCTCCCGGCGTCGAGGAACAAAACAGTTTTTTTGAATATTATGGTTTTAGAATCAACACGGATCTTACATTCGACTTAAACCATTCCCTTTCGATCGGCTCCTTGATGGAAGTGGAGCCCGGAGTGATCGGAAGATACGCCTATCCTCCTTGGATCGTAGCTACGAATTCAGAAAAAATGTTAAGCGAAACGAATCCTTTTACAAAATCCTTCAAAGGTTTACTTCTTCCTTGGGTTTCAAGCGTGGATCTTTTCCCGGAAAAACAACCCAAGGTGAGAATGGAACCGATATTATTTTCTTCCGAGGAAGCGGAGATTCGTTCTTCGATCGTTGCATTAGGAGAAAAACAAATTTTTGCGACTCCGTTTCAAACAGGAACAAAAAGAATCGTTTTAGGCGCGGTTCTGGAAGGAAAATTCAAGAGCGCGTTTCCATCTGCGCCAAATCTCCCCAAAACATTCCAAAAAACGAATTTGTTTTTGAACGAAACGCCGGACGGAAAAACTTCCAGAATTCTCGCGATCGGATCCCCGTATCTCGTTTCCGATCTTTTGGTTTACCCGGAGACGAGGGAAATGTATCAGGAATCGAATATTCCGTTTTTATTAAACGCAATCGACATAAACAACGGAGATACGGACCTTATTCAGGTTCGAAGCAAAAAGTCGGCCTTTTTAAAACTAAAGCCGTTCACTCAAACGGAGAAAATCACATTCAGCTTTCTGAATCTTTTTGGAATTCCGCTTCTGATCGGATTATATACCTTTTTCAGAATCCGCCGTAGAAATTCTCCGCAAGGGGAAAGGAAAAAATCGTGAAAATTTTCGAGAGATTCTATGGCTTCTTACTCGGACTTTTTCGAGAAGAAACGGCCTTATTTTTGATTCTTTGCAATTTATTCTTAGGTGCGATTTACGTTTCCGTTTCCAATCCGTTCGGTTTTTTTCAAAAAAACTATCAAAACGCGGATCCATTCTTCCCTTTCAAAACCGAAGAAGTGGAAAGAATTCAAATCGGCAGAAAGGGACACGAAACCGTTTTACAAAGAACTGGTGAAACGTGGTCCGTTCGAATCCGAGAAACCCAAGCAAGACCGGACGTAAAAAAGATCGTGCCGTTTTTAAATTCCATATTAAGAATCCGTAAATTCACAAAAATTTCCGCTTCGTCCGACTCGTCCGATTTCGGTTTAAACGGAGAAGAATTAAAACTCGAAATCCAAAGTTCATCCGGGGAAATCGGCAGGTTGGATATCGGAGTCGGCGATCGTTCCTCAAGCGGAACCTTTGTCCGAATTCCGGAGACCGGAGAGGTTTGGCTCGTAGAAGAGGATCTCAATTTATTATCCGGAAGGGGCAACGAAAACTTTTTCTTTTCCGGCTTTCTCTTACCCGAAGAAACGAGTATTCAAGAAATTCATACTATTCTAATACAATCGACCGGCGAAAAAAACGTTCGTCTTGAAATCGAACAAGATTCACAGGGAAGATGGAGACCGATCGTAGTAAATCCTATTCTTTGTCCCGGGGAGGATTGTTCCGAAATCGTATCCAAAATTCTTTCTCTCAAAGCGGAACGAATCTTAAAAAAACCGTTTCAGGAAAAATCTATTCCGCTTTCACACAAAGATCGATTTCAAATCGAAATCCGTTTTGCCTCCGGCCGCGACGAGTCCTTGCATCTGGAATGGATCGGAAACACGAGCGGGAAGGAACCGATTTTTCGAGTCGATTCCGAACCAATCTTGTATGTGATCGATCCTAATTTTTTAAAGGATTTCGGAGACACAAGGCATCTCAGGGAATTCTTCCGCGAATCAAGCGATCCATTTTGACAAAAATCGGCTCCGAGAACCCTTTCGAATCTCTATTGACAGTTCAAGGGCCTCCAATTTCACTTCATAAGAAATCTAAAACGTAGGACGAAAGCATGGCTTTGATCGAAGAATTTGAATCTCAGGGGAATTTTCTATTTCGTTGGAGATCTTATATCCCCGGAACCATCTTGATTCTCTGCATCGGACTTTTGCCCTTCTATCAATTTCCAGGCAATTCTTATACCTATCATCTTTACTATCAGTCGATTTGTTTAGCGATCAGTCTTTTGGGACTTTTTGTTCGTTGTTTCGTGATCGGCTACGCGCCGGCGAGAACCTCGGGAAGAAATACCAAAGAACAAGTCGCGGACTTGGTGAACCAAGAAGGAATTTATTCTTTGATTCGCCATCCTCTGTATCTGGGAAATTTTCTGATGTATCTCGGAGCGGTTCTTTTCCTAAAGAACTTTTTAATCGCATCCGTTTTCATTCTTTTCTTCTGGGTATATTACGAAAGAATTATGTTCGCGGAAGAACAATTCTTGCGTAAAAAATTCGGAGAAGCTTATCTTTCCTGGGCAAACACGGTTCCCGCTTTTCTTCCGAAATTCAGCGGTTACAAAAAACCGGCTCTCGGATTTTCCATTCGCAATATCATCAAAAGAGAATATCCGAGTCTTTTCGGAATTTTAGTGATCTTCAGCGTTTTCGATCTGATCGCGGTTTATTTTAACGAGCCTGTGAGCAATCTTCTGGAAGCGATTCGTCTTCCACAGATCGTTTTGTTCGGT
Source organism: Leptospira barantonii (assembly GCF_002811925.1). Classification (NCBI taxonomy): domain Bacteria; kingdom Pseudomonadati; phylum Spirochaetota; class Leptospiria; order Leptospirales; family Leptospiraceae; genus Leptospira; species Leptospira barantonii. Next base: position 241,932 of record NZ_NPDS01000006.1, on the reverse strand, counting down.
GGGGGTTTGGTTTTTTACGTTCTCGTGAGAATCATCGTTAAAACGACAAAACTTTTACATGTAGAGGGTCGCTAAACCTTAACTCAGTGAATGCCTCTCTACGAATCGGCATTCAGGGAGTGAAGCGGCTGAGTTTAACTGAACGACAGAAGTAGTTCGCGTTTGACTCAAAACGATCTTTAAAAGTCAAAACGAAAACGATCCATCTTGTCGGAACATTTCCGTCGAGATGGGTTTGACCTCATGCAGTTTTTCTGATATACGGAAAATGCGCGGAAAGGTTCCCACAAGGCCCACCTCCTCCACCCTAACTCGGGTGGGGGCCAGCAAGCGTTTCACTAAAAATCGTCGGTGAAAACTCTCCTCACCCCGAAAACGTCTGAGAAGAATTTTCCAAATACGATTTGAGATGATTCGTTTCTTTCGTAAAAAAAACGGGAACCGGATAGTTCGCCTTGGAAGGAATCAAAACGATCCCCTCGTCGAAAAAAAGTATCTTTTCGATTTCAGAAAAAGAATATTTATAACTGCTGTTCAACGCTTCGAAACAAAGAGAATCCCTACTCTCATTCAACTTGCCAGGCCCGACTCGTTTTAAACCCTTCAACTTGTCCGGACCCAATTCTTCTTTTTTGTTCGCGAGTCTTTCATAAGGAAGTTCTCGTCCTTGATCCAAATAAAGAATGCCTTCGATTTCAAATCGAATTTCTCTCACTTCTTCGGGACGCTTTTGTTCTCCGGCAAAGGAGAATTTAGGAGATTCTTCCAAAACCTCGATGCCAGACCCAGACTGCGATGAATGAGAGGAAATTTCCGTCTCCGAATATTCTTCCTCGATCGAAGAAACGTCTTCGTATTCGGGCGCCATAGAAAAAGACGAACTCGGTTCCGAAGAATGATTCTGTTTCGGAATTCTTCTGCCTTCCACAAAAAGACTTTCCAGATGTTTTTGTTTTTCGATTTGTTCCAGGCTCGGCGCGCGTTTGGAAGAGGCCAAAATTTCCGCACCTTTTCGGGCGTTGGGTCTTGAAATCAGATGTTCGTTTTCCGAGCCTGCGTTTCGAGGACCTCTGGAACCCGACTTAAATCCAAATCGGTCTCCGCCCGAAGAAGGATTCGGGTTCAGAGAGACATAGATAAAACAAAGAAGTCCCACGAGAATCAGTGCGATTGCGATAAAGAGCATCATTTTATGTATCTGTCGTTTGGGCGGGTTTCTGAAGCGTTTTTCTCACTTTTCTCCTTTACAGAAATATTCCTTCACAAACCCTTTCAAGTTTACAGATACAATCATGGAATTAGAAAACGTTTCTCTCAAAGACAAGATCATTCGCGCAGTCGTCGCATTCTTTCTTTTTATCCTTGTCGGTGGTTTGATCATCACCTTTCTTCCGGGAGACGCCGAAAAAAGCTTTTTCGACGTGATCTCCGGTCGTTCCAATCTCAACGCCGGACGAATCGGCGAATTCTCCATTCCGATGGACTATTATCAGGCGGCTCGAAGAGATTGTTTCTTTCAATACAGAAATATCGCCCCTTCTCTCGCGGAAGATCCTTCTACGCTTCAATCCTGTGCGTTTCAGACGATTCGCAGTTTGGTAGTAACACAGCAGATCGCGTCGGCGACCGGATTCTCCGTTTCCGAAACCGGAATTAGGGAAGAACTTTCCGACGAAGCCCGTAGAATTTACAGAGAATCCGTAAATGGCGCGGGATATTCCGACGAGGATGTTCGTAAACCGGAAGCGATTTATAAGCAGATCTTAAACTCGGCTCCGATGCAGTACAGAATCGATCGTAAGAATGCGAGCGGTTTGTATGATTCTCTTTTAAACTCGGATCTTAAAAAGACCGATGGGGAAATCGCACTTCAAAAAGAATCCACTTCTGCCCGGGTTCAGCTAAGAATCGTCACTTATACCGACGACCAACTTTCTAAACTCGCGGAAAAAGAAGCTCCGATTTCCGACGAAGTTCTTCGTGCCAAATACGAAAACGAAAAGAAAGACGGGAAACTTCCTAAAAATAAGGACGGAAAGGAAGTCAGCTTCGAGGAAAGAAAAAATTTCCTAAAAAGCAAACTCCTTTTGGAAACCCGTTCCAAATCTCAGGATGAATGGAAGGGAAAACTCCAAAACCTTCAGCAGGAGCCGGATGGACTTCAAAAGATCGCTACCCTGTTAGGTGTAACCGTTCAGGATTTCAAGGACCAATCCCTGTTGAACCTCTGGGAACTGAAGTCCGGAAACCAGAACATTCGACTCGGAAACAATACCCAGTTCCTTAAAGATTTGACAACCGTAGCATTTGGGTCTAAAAAAGTCGGCGGCCCTTACAGAGAATCCGAAAAAAATGTTTTTGTAGAATTCGCTTCCTTGGAAATCGATTCGTCTAAAATCAATAAATCCCAGGGACCCGATTTGAGAGACAATCCGAACCTGATGAATGGGTTCGTTATGGAAATCAGTCAGGCGCTTCAGGAAAAATACCCGATTGAACGAAGGATCGGTCAAAAGGCAGAAGAATAATGCAAATCCGGGCTGAACTGGTAAATCCCTTTCTCGAAGCCGCAACGATCGTTTTTAGAGACGTTTTGAAAACGGATTTAATCCGTGGGAAGATCGGAATCAAGGACAGCGCAGAAACCAATCTCGAACTTTCGATTGTGATCGGCGTGATCGGAACCTTCAACGGAGAAGTCGTGTATGGACTCAATTACGACGCGGCTTATAAGATTGCTGGGGTTCTAATGCCCGGAATGAGCGAACAGGATATCAAAAACGAGTACAAGGATATCCTGGGTGAGATCGCGAATATGACCACTGGGAATGCGATGAATATCTTCGCAAGCTCGGGTCAGTCGATCGAAATTACCGCACCGAACATCATCGATTCCAAAAACGAAACATTAAAGATTGCTAAAAAACCTTCCTTGGGAATCAGCTTGTTTTCCAGATTTGGAAAATTGGACGTAAACGTTTCTCTTACTTGAGTGAACTTGATCTTGGAACGTGACCCATAGGGGCGTTCCCTGAGTTTAGAGAGCATTCTGCTAGGTTAAGGCGATCTGCCAAATTACCCTCAACAAAAAAAGACCGGACATCTAAGTCCGGTTTTTTTATTCCATAAGAATTCTTGAATATTCCCCTTATGCAAGCGATCGCATCTTTGAAAATTTTAGAATTTAGAAATCCTCAATAATATCTGCGCTTTAAAATCCGACGAAGTTCTTTTACAAAGGGAGAATCTTCGGAAGCTTCCGGATTCATTCGATTGAGATATGCTTTCGCCCAATTTTCAGCCTCTTCGTATTTACCTTGATCTCCGTAGATTCTTGCGATCATAGTAACCGCCTTTTCAAGCTGATCCTTTTTAGGATCGAGTTCGGGTTTTTTCTGAAGCAGTTTAACCAGTTGTAAAAGATATCTTCTTCCCGAATCCTTTCGATCGGTGGAGGACAACATTTCACCCAAGGAAAGAAGAGAGATGCTCTGAAAATTCTCGGGCGCTTCGGTGATGATTTTTAGATATTGAGTTTCCGCTTCGGGAATTTTTCCGTTTCCTCGAAGAGCTCTTGCTACCTCGAAGATGGCCTTCCACTTTTCATCCTCGGAATCGATCTGTTCCGTGATCGCGTTTGAATCGTTTGAACTTTCCGCGGTCAACCTTGCGTCTTCCAATCTGGACGCGTTCGCCGACTTTCCTTGCCCGCCCGATTGATTGAATTCGGTCTTCGCATTGTTTCTCTGATTTTCTCTCAGACGTAAAAGCCCTTTTTTGTAGCCGCTTTCGGAAGGATCTTCCTTCTTTTTATCTTTTTTCTTTTTCAGACTCGACTTTTCCGAATTGGGAAGAGTGGTCTTTGTCGCGGGTTTTGCGGATTCTTGCTCCGATATTTCGGAGTTCCCCGAAGACGCAACTTCCACGGAAGAATCGGCCCCGGATTTCTCCGTAGAACCGGACTCCGCGGAACCCGAAGCAGAAACGTTAGTCGCCTTTGTTTCCGATTGGGAATTTGAATTCGGATTTGTTCCCGAGCCTTCGTTCTTTTCCGATGGAATCGAAGCGGAAGGATTTCCGCTCGCGGTTTCTTTTGTTTTCTCGTCTGCGGAAGCGCTTTCACCAAGGGGAGTTCCCAATTCTTCCGGGAACGGAAGGGGCATATCCGCAAATAAACCATTCGTAAAAACGAATGTAGAAAGAATCAAAACAAAGAAACGTTTCGAAGAATGGATCGACTTCATCTAGGTTCGAGAGTTCCTTTATTGGAATTGTTTTTCGGGGGTCGCATCAAACTAGGGCGATCCTGGTTGGACGAATTGTGATTGCCTCGATCGGGTGAAATTGTTCCCGGATCTTCCAGGTTTCGATTCGAATCGGGCGTTCTTCCTCTGTCTTCCGTCGGAAGAGCGTCGGATTCCGTAGGAAGTTTCGGCGTTCCCACCCCTTCTCTACGTCCATCTCTCAACGGATCTTTTCCTTCCGATCGATCGGATTCCGGTAGAAGTCCGCTTTTCGGTTTTTCCCTTTCATACCGATCGATTTCGAGACCGGAAGATTCTCCCGTAATGGAAAGATCCGGATCGCTGTAACGGATGGATCTGCGTTTACGATTATAATTTCTTTCTATATCTTCCAAGAACAACGCCTTACGATCCAATTCCTTCGCTTGATCGTCGAAGGCCGCGCCTTCTTTTCCTCTTTGAATTCCGATCAAAACCGCGAGTGAAACTCCCAAGACCGCCAGCGAAAGTCCCGTATACAAAAGCGTTTTTTGAACTTGAGGAGGAAGATTCCGAGACAGACTGTCTATCGACGAAAATCCGGACTGAAGTTTATCTTTAAAATTGAGATCCATCGTTTTAAGTTTCGGTCGTTTTCCCAATTCTACCGATAAAGAGAAAATTCTCGATCGGTTTTTTTGATCCTAAATTTTTTACGACTTCGGTTCTCAGGCGCCAAAATACGCATTTTAAGGGCTGGAACAAATCATAAAACGGGAAAGACACGGTATCCATTCGCTGGTTCTCATTCTGAGAAGGAATCTCAGATTGTATCGGCATCGGAGCGACCATACTCCGATCTTCCTTTTTTAACTCAACTCCAAGCGAATTCCCAAAACTTGATTTTTATCATGCTCTTGAAACGCGGAATGCCGTTCGGATTTGTTCCATTCTCAAGTCGGTTTAAATATAAGGTTAAACCGTAGACCCGATCAATATCTTATATTCAATTTTATTAAATTATAATTGGGTAATGATCCGAATCGCGGTTTAATTCAGAAGGAAAAATCGAATCAGGAGACAAAATCTCATGAGCCAAACGAACGCCAAATACAACGATTCCATCGTAAAAGGGTTCATCATATCGGCTATGGTTTGGGGAGTCGCTTCCATGTTAGTGGGAGTTCTCGCCGCTTTTCAAATGGTTTTTCCGGAGTTGAACTTCACACAGTATTTCACCTTCGGTAGAATCAGACCCTTACACACCAACGCGGCGATTTTCGGTTTCGCGTTGAGCATTATATTCGCGACAGCCTATCATCTTATCCAAAGACTTTGCCGGGTAAGAATCTGGAGCGATTCCTTAGCAAAGATCCACTTTGTTCTCTACAATTTAACGATCATTCTCGCGGCGATCACTCTTCCTCTGGGTCTCAATCAATCCAAGGAGTATGCGGAGTTGGAATGGCCTCTCGATCTTTTGATCGTGGTTTGGTTCGTGATCTTCATCGTGAACTTCTTCGCGACCATCTTTACGAGAGAGGAAAAACAACTCTACGCGGCGATCTGGTTTTATATCGCTTCCTTCGTTACGGTTCCGATTCTTTTTATCGTGAACAACCTTTCGGTTCCCGTGGGACTCGGTAAATCCTACTCGGTCTTCTCGGGAGTTTACGACGCGAACATCCAGTGGTGGTACGGTCACAACGCGGTGGCGTTCGTGTTAACGACTCCGTTTCTGGGACTGATGTATTACTACTTTCCGAAACATATCAAACAACCCATCTACAGTCATAGATTGTCGATCATCCACTTCTGGTCTTTGATCTTCATCTATATTTGGGCGGGTCCTCACCACTTGCTCAACACTCCTCTTCCGGAATGGCTTCAAACCACGGGGATGGCTTTCTCCATCATGTTGTGGATGCCTTCTTGGGGCGGAATGCTCAACGGATTCCTAACGTTGACTCAAGCGAAGGAGAAAATCAAAACCGACGCTCTTCTCAAGATGATGCTCGTGGGAATCACATTCTACGGTATGTCGACCTTCGAAGGTCCTCTTCTTTCCATTCGTTCCATCAGCGCCCTAGGTCACAACACGGATTGGATCGTGGGTCACGTTCATTCCGGAACCTTAGGTTGGGTGGGAATGATGTCCTTCGCCGCGATCTATTATCTGGTTCCGAGACTTTGGAACGCGAATTTATATTCCGAAAGATTGGCGAACGTTCACTTCTGGCTCGCGACCTTGGGAATTCTTCTTTATATCGTTTCGATGTGGGTTTCGGGAATCACCGAAGGTTCCATGTGGAGAGCGATCGATTCCAAAGGATTTCTTCAATATCCGAACTGGGTTCAGATCACCGAGGTTCTTAAACCGTTCCGTTTTGCAAGAGGGGTTGCGGGAGCGATTTATCTGAGCGGAGTTTTCGTGATGATCTATAACGTAGTGAAGACGATCCAATCCTCCGGTTCCGGATTTCAGGAAACGGATTTAAGAGTGAAAGAACAAGGAGGAAACGTATGAAATTATTCGACATTCTTCTCACTTGGTTTTCGGGCTTTACCGAAAAATGGGAAAAACAAGGAGTTAAGTTCACCGTTTATACAACGATCGCGGTTTTGATCGGAGGTATCTTCGAACTCATTCCTCCGTTTTTTATTTCGAGAACCGCGGTTCCGATTCAAGGTGTTACACCATTCTCCCCTTTGGAACTCGCAGGAAGAGACATCTATCAAAAGGAAGGTTGCAACAACTGTCATACTCAGATGATTCGCCCGTTCAAATGGGAAGTGGATCGTTTTGATCCTTCCAAATCTTTCGGAAGAGACGGTTATTCGAAAGCGGGAGAATTCGTTTACGATCATCCGTTTCTCTGGGGCTCCAAAAGAACCGGTCCGGATCTCGCTCACGAATCTCAGATTCAACCTTCGTATGCTTGGCATAAGACTCACTTAATCAATCCGAGAGACACTTCTCCCGGTTCGGTGATGCCCGCCTATCCGTGGTTATTCGACGAAGGTTCCAAGCTGAACGCGGAAGAGATCGTAAATCACATGAAAGGTCTTTCCAAAGTCGGCGTTCCTTATACGGACGCGGATTATCTTTCCGTTCCCAAGGAACTGGAAGGTAAGTCGGAAGGAGACGCACTCATCGCGTATCTTCTCAAACTCGGAAAGGACACCGCGGCTCTTTCCAAATCCATTCAGTGAGGTTCATATGGAATTAGAACTGATTCAAATCTACAAGTTCGCAAGACTTCCGATTCTTGTGATGGCGATCGCGCTCATCACCGCTTACGTCTACAATCGTAAACGAAAACAAGAGATGGAAGAACCCAAGTTTAGAATGCTCGAGGAGGACTGATCGATGACTCATGATTCAAATAAGGATTTCGACGGAATCAGACAAGAGGATAATCCCCTACCGGCATGGTGGCAATGGATCTTCGTAATCTGTATCGTCGTGGCCGTAGGGTATTCCGTTTATTTTCATAAATATTCGAATTGGCCTCAGGACCTTGCCTACGAATTGGAAGTAAAGGAACACGAAGCGAAGTTTCCAAAGGAAGTTGCGGTGACTTCGAACGACGGAAGCAATCCGTTTCGTGGAAACTCTAACGCGATTGCGGAAGGAGAAAAAACCTTCAAAACGATCTGCGCCGCGTGCCACGGACCGACCGGACAAGGTTTAGTCGGACCGAGTCTGATGGACAAAGAATGGATTCACGGTTCCAGCGATTTACAAGTTTATGAAAACATAATGAAGGGAATCGCAGTGGACAAAACGAAACTGGGAAGAGGTCCTATGCCTCCGCATGAGAATTCTCTCGGTTCAGAAAAAGTGTATCAAGTGATGGCTTGGCTTGCTTCTCAAAACGCAAGTCTCAAGGCGTCTCGTTAATCAATGATTTCGCTCCGGAAAAAATACGAGAAAAGAATCGAAAGAACTTTCCGTTTTTTTCCGGAGACCACACAAGGAGGACTTTTGTGGTCATCTCCAGACACATTTCAGGTAAGATTCGCTCCGCAAGATACCTGGTAGAAGCGGTCTTAGTTCCGTTTTATCTTTTCCTTCCCTGGTTGCGCTGGGGAGAACATCCTCTGATCCGGCTCGACATACCCGGAAGAAAATTTTATCTACTCGGCAACATATTCACGCCTCAAGAAGGTCTTTATCTACATCTTTTTTTAATCGGAATGGGTTTGTCCCTATTCTTCTTTACCACATTGATCGGAAGGGTTTGGTGCGGTTGGGCCTGTCCTCAGACGGTGTTCACCGATCTTTTCGATCTCATCGGAAGAACCGTTCTCGGATCCAAATACGGAAAAAAAGACGCTCCTCTTTGGCGTAAGATATTGGTTCATAAACTTTGGATCCTGATCAGCGTGATCGGTTCTCTCGCCTGGGTTTCCTACTTCGCGGATCCATACGAAATGATAAGCGACATTCGGTCGGCTTCGTTTTTTATATCTCCTCCGGTTTGGATCTATTTCACTCTCTTTTTTACGATGACCTTATACCTGGACATGGCATTTGTACGGGAACAATTCTGTAAATACGCCTGTCCTTACGCGAGATTTCAAACCGTGATGATGGACGGCGATTCCGTCAACGTAACCTACGACTATCAAAGAGGAGAACCCAGAAGAAAAGCCGGAACACAAGTCGGCGACTGCACGGCGTGTAATCTGTGTTTGGTGGTATGCCCGACCGGAATCGATATCCGAGAAGGTGTGAACGTGGGTTGTATCGCCTGCGGTAAGTGTGTGGACGCTTGCACAAAAACGATGGGGAAAGAAGGTAAAAAAACCTTGATCGGATATATGTCCGAGAATCAGGCGAAACAACACGGAGTTAAGGTGCGTTGGATACGTTCCAGAAGTGTAATATACGGTTTTCTGCTTTTTTGTGTGCTCGTGACTTCGACGGTCCTTCTTTACAACCGGGTTCCATTGTATGCGAACATTCTTCCCGATCGGATCATACAACCGATGGAAATCCCGGGCGGATTGGTCCGAAACTTCTACAACGCTCAACTTCTGAATCTGACATTCGAAAACAAATCCTTAAACGTCGCCGTCGAGAAGAGCACTCTCCATTCTCCGGTTCATATTCTTTTGGGAGGAACGGAAATTCCTTCCTTCTCCGTGGAAGCGAACAGCACCGAGGATTTTAGAATCATCTTGGAAACGAACGCTCAAACGGAGGATCGCACAAAAACCTCGCACCAGATCACTCTGAAAATTACGGATTCCAAAAATCCGAAATACATGATTACGAAAACGATACCGTTTCGGATTCCGATAACGGATTCGAATTAAAGGAAGAATCTTATGGCGCTACACAAAAGTATGAAACTCGCGTTCGCTTGGATTTGGATCGCGTTTATAGCTCTGATCGCGGCGACCGTCGTCACGATCCGATACGCGAACACCGGTTATACGGGACCGATCGAAAAAGAATATTACGAAAAAGGATTGAACTACGAAAAGTCGATTCTCGAACAAAGAAAAATGCTCGCGGAAGGATATTCTTACGAAAGTATTTTGTTCTCGCCAAACGACGGTTTAAAGATAGGAAAAAATCCGATTCTCATCCGGTTTCAGAAATCTGGAGTTCCGGTTTCGAACGCAAAACTGATCGTTCAAATCGAAAGATCCGCGACGGATCAATACAATCAAACCGTAACATTGGTAGAAGACCCGAAGAACCGGGGAACATACTCGGGGCTTCTTGAATTTCCGGAAAGCGGACGTTGGATTCTCAGTTTGAAAGGGGAAACGTCCGGAAGAATTCTCGAAAAAACACAGGATTTGAATATTCAATAATCTGCATGGAAACTTTGACGAAAATCGAGGCTCGTTGTTATCACTGCAACACCCCCATTCGCTCCGAAAAGGAAACGATCTACGGAGAATTGAAGGGAAATCGGGAGGCGTTTTGTTGTTCCGGTTGCAGATCGCTCGCAACCTTGCTCGTGGAAAACGGTCTGACTCGTTTTTACGATCTAAGAGGCTCCGAAACCTTGGAGCCGGTGTCCGGAAGCAAACTCGAAAGAGAGGATCTCGAAACGGAATCCGTCTATGAGGAATATGTAATCCAAAAAGAAAATGGAAATTACGAAACCTCGATCACCATCGGCAAAATTCATTGTTCCGCCTGTGTATGGTTAAACGAAAAGGTTCTTTCCGACCAGGAAGGGGTTCTGGAAACGAGAATCAACTTCGCGACGGGAAGAATGAAACTCGTCTATGACAAAAATCGAATCGATCTGAATCGGATCTTTGCGATCATCCGTCAAATCGGTTACGAACCTTCTCTATATTCTCCTTTAAAAGCGGAAAACAAGGTCAGTCTTTTTTCCAAAGACCTTTTTTTGAGAATGGCCCTCGCGGGTTTTTCTTGGGGAAACATCATGCTTTTCAGCATCGGTTTGTATGCGGGATACTTCACGGGAATCGAAATCGAATTCAAACGTTTGTTTCATTACGTTTCTTGGATATTCGCTACGCCGGTCTATCTCTATTCGGGGTATCCGTTTTACAAAGGAGCGATCGAGTCCGTCAAAAGAAGAATCTTGTCGATGGACACTCTTCTTTTTTCGGGAGTATCCCTCGCCTACTTCTACAGCGTCTACGTAACGTTAAGCGACAAGGGAGAAGTTTACTTCGACTCGGTCTGTACGATTTACTTTTTCATTCTGATCGGAAAATTTTTAGAATCCGCGATCCGCTTGAAAGCCGGAAGAAAGATCGGAGAACTTTTATCCACTCTTCCCGAAGAATATACGATCCTCCAAAACGGAACGGAAGTTTCTTTGTCTCCGAGTAAAATTAGAAAAGAAGATTCCATTCTTTTAAAAAGCGGAAACAGGGTTCCCGTAGACGGAATCTTAGAATCGGAAATTGCGTATTTCGATGAATCCTTTCTCACGGGAGAATCCAAACCGGTCACACACAAATCCGGAGATACGATCTTATCCGGTTCTCTTTGTTTGAGTTCGAACGTCCTCCTCACGGCGACCACAACCGCAAAAGAAAGTACGTTGTCGCGGATTTCCTCATTGATCGAAACGTCCTTACAAGCGAAACCGGGAATCCAAAGAACCACGGACAAATTCTCCACGTATTTTATACAAGCGGTTCTTCTCATTGCACTTTCCACTTTTTGTATATACGGTTTTTATTATGGTGATTGGGAAAAGGCAGTTCTCAATACGATCAGCGTGTTGATCGTTGCCTGCCCTTGCGCGCTCGGGCTTGCCGTTCCCGCCGCGTATGTGGTCAGCAATCTCCTCCACGGTTCCAAAGGAATTCTTGTCAAGAACCCGGATTCTCTGGAAATCCTGAGCCGTGCGGATCGTATCTATTTCGACAAAACCGGAACCTTGACCCATGGAAAATTATCGATCCAAGAAGAATGGTTCTTAAACCCGGAAGACAGATTCAAACTCTATTCGATTTTGATTTCTATGGAATCGAAATCAACACATCCGCTCGCGATCAGCCTTAAAAAAGAAATCGAAAGAAGAATGGATTCCTCGGGAGAACAAGCGACTCCGATCGTCTGGAAAGAATTGAAGGAAATCCCCGGAAACGGAATCGAGGCGACCGCGTTAGACGAAACAACAACGTATCGAATCGGAAACCGAAATTTCGTCACAAAAGGACAAAATCCCCAGGATGGAAAGATCCATCTTGGAAAAGAAGGACGGATTCTCGCGAGTTTTTCACTGGAAGATACGGTTCGACCCGAAGCCGAATCCACGATCCAAAAACTCAAAACGGCGATCCGATTTTTAGGAATTCTTTCCGGAGATTCCAAATCCAACGTGGAAAATCTCGCGCATAAAATAGACATTCAACATTCTTTATATGAATTGAAACCCGAAGAAAAGCTGAGAGTGATCCAAAAGGCGCAATCCCATGGCGAAACCGTCGTGATGGTCGGGGACGGGATCAACGATTCCGCTTGTTTGGCCGCCGCCAACCTGGGAGTTTCCATGGGAATCGCATCCGATCTCTCCATAGACAAATCGGATCTCGTATTACTTTCCAATCGTCTGGATTCTCTCGTATCGGCGGTGCAGATCTCCAAAAAAACGAGAAGGATCATATTTCAGAACATTCTAATATCCTTAACTTACAATTCCGTAATGCTCCCCTTGGCCGCGTTCGGATTTATGCTTCCGGTGATCTGCGCCGGGTTTATGACCTTGAGTTCGCTTTCCGTCGTCCTAAATTCCATCTCTTTACAATGGAGAACCAAACTATGAACGCTTTGTATCTAACGATTCCGATGGCGATGTTGATCGCACTCGGCGCACTTGTGGTATTTTTCTGGTCTTTGAAGTCCGGCCAATACGAGGATATCGAAGGACCGAAATACAGAATGTTGTTCGATGACGACGACGAGGAAAAAACTCCGCACGTTCGAGGCATTCAAGCCAAAGGAGATTCTCATGCAAACTGAACTGATATTCACGACGATTTCGGTCGCGTTCATCCACGGGATCACGAGTTCCCTGCATTGTCTCGGAATGTGCGGCCCCTTTGCGGGAACGCTCAACCTAGCGGGCGAGGATCGAAAATTCAGACTGAACCTTTTCTACAACCTAGGAAGATTCCTTTCCTATTCCGCGTTAGGCGCCATCTTCGGGTTTATCGGATCGGGTCTCAATCTCGCGGGAAGTCTTGTTTCTCTTCACGAGTTTGCCGCGGTCGTTTCCGGAATTTTTATCGTAATCTTCGGCTTAAGTCTTTTTCAAAACGCAAGCCCCGAACGATCCGGACTTTATCAAAAAATTCTTAACAAATTTGCGGGATCGCTCGTAACCTCCCTCAAACAAGGGAAAAATCTTTCCGGAGCATCTCTTGCATTCGGAATGGTCACCGGACTTTTGCCCTGCGCCGTATTGTATCCCGCGTTCAGTTTGGCGCTTGCGACCGGAAACGTTGGAACCGGTTCGCTCGTGATGTCTTCTTTCTTTTTGGGAACTTTTCCCGCGTTGTTTCTTTTCGGAATCGGGTTTAGAAAACTCGTTTTAAAACTTCCCTCGAGTTCGATCCGATTCGGGGGAATCGCGGTGATCCTGATCGGCATTTCGATGATCTTCTTTCGAATGAACCACAATCACGGAGATCACGAACATTCCTCGAATCCGGAAAAAATCGAATGGAATTCTTCCCAAAGCGGGGAACATTCTCACCATCACTGACGAAAAATCTTTCCAAACATTCAAGTTTTTCCGGGAGATTTCGATTGTAAAAAGGGACAATGATTTCTACACTGAAACCCCGGATGAGCGACTCTCTCAAGAATTTCACGGATTCCCTTTTAAAGGATCTGGAAGAAAACGAGAACGGATTCTTCAAAATCGAAAATGAAGACGGCCTCGCTTATCTTTCCGTTTTTCCCGCGGGCAAAAAAGGAAAGGCGGTCGATCCCAAAGAAATTCTAAGAAGAATCGAACTCTTTCAAATCACCGAAGCCTCTCCCACAGTCGTCAAAGAACTCGTTTCAAAATCGGACGGGCTCTCTCATCTCATCGGAAAGTGGCCGGGTAAACCCGAAAGTTCGAGAATCGAAATCGAAATTCCCGAAGATCGGATGAAAGCATTTCTGATCTTTCATCCTCCCAAATACGGAGGAAGAATTCTAAATACGGAACAGATTCAGGAATCGATTCATCTGAGAGGAATTCAATTCGGCATTCATAAGGAAGTTATAGATCGTATTTCGGAAGAGCCGGAGTACGGAAAAAAAATTCTCATCGCGGAAGGCGCTCCTCCGATTCCGGGTAAGAATGGCGACATTCGAATCTTATTCATTCATCCAGCGACTCCCCAACTCGAAGAAGACGAATACGGAAGAGTAGATTTTAAGAATATTCAAATTATTCAAAGTGTTGCGAAAGATCAAAAACTCGCCGAAAAAATTTCACCCGTACCCGGCAAGGAAGGAAAAAACGTAATGGGAGAAATTCTTCCCTACGATCCGGGCAAGGAAGCGGAATGGAAACTCGGAGCCAACGTTAGACTCTCTACGGACGGAAGTACGGTTCATTCTTTGATCAGCGGAAGACCGATTCTGGATCGTCAAGGAACGATCCGAGTCGACGAGGTTTGTCATCTCGAGAACGTGGATTTTTCCACGGGCAACGTTAGTTTTCCGGGAACCATCATCGTGGAAGGTTCGATCGCGGACGGTTTCACCTTGGAAACGGAAGGATCCATCATTGTAAAAAAATCCGTGGGAAAAGTTTTTCTCAAAGCGGGCGGCGACGTAGTTTTGTCCGGCGGTTTTATGGGAAGAAACGGAGGTCTCATCGAATCCGGCGCGGATATATACACAAGATTCGTCGAACAAGGAAGATTGATTTCCAAAAACACGATCTTTATCGAAGAAGCATCCATGCATTCCGAACTCGTCGCGGGCGAATCTGTGGTCATTCGCGGAGGAAGGGGAGAATTGATTGGAGGCAGTTGTGTCGCCGGCAAGTCCGTCATCTGCACCAAGTTAGGCGCCATCGCCGAAACAAAAACTTCGGTTTCGGTGGGAATCCGTCCCGAACTTTTGGAAGACTTGGAAAAACTCAGAGCCGAGGTCCAAAAGAATCAGGACATTCTTAAAAAGGTGGAACTCAGTCTCGTAAAACTGAACGAGGATTCCCAAAGAAGACAACTCACAACCGAAGAAAAAGAAAGCCTTCCCAAACTCTCCGCGATCAAACAGAAATATTCAGGAATTCTAAACAACCTTCTCGGTCAAGAACAGTCGATGATTATGGGATTCGAACCCGACAAAGATTCTTACGTGGAAGTGGAACAGGAGATTTTTCCCGGTGTGGATATCTATCCCGGAAAGGGAAAAAACTTCAAGGTTCGTTTGAAGGAAATCCCCGGACCTTCCTTCGTATTTTTAGGAAACGACGGTAATCCGCAGATCACAAAGGTTCGACCAAAACGTCTCGGACTTTTACAAGAAGACAACGGATAAAAAGATTCTATATTTTAATCCGACTTGGAATCGCGTTCGGACGGAAGCCCCACATAACGCGCCCTAGGACGTATCAATTGATCGGAACCGTATTGTTCCATGGAATGTGCGATCCATCCCGCGCTTCTACCGATGGCGAATAACGCAAGCCCCGCTCCTTTCGGCAATTTTAAAGTTCTGCAAACGACCGCAAGACCCGTATCGACGGTCGGATAGTCTTCCAAAAGAAGAATCGCCTCTTCCACCAGATTTTTTGCGGAAAGAAACTCCTTATTCTTTGGAAAAAAGTTTTCGCACAGCTCCATCAATTTTTTTCCTCTCGGGTCCCCGCTTTTGTAAAACGGATGACCAAAGCCCGGAATACGTTCCCCTCTTCTCAAACGATCGGTGAGAATTTCACGAGCTTCTTTCTTTTTCGAAGAAGCGCTCTCCAAAAGTTCAATCGTCTTTTCGGTGAGAAGCCCGTGTCTACTTCCCGAAAGAGCCGCCATACCCGCGATCACCGCCTGATACAAACTCGCGTCGCTCGATGCCACACAACGTACCGTGAACGACGAAACGTTCAACTCGTGGTCCGCCGAAAGGATCAAACAAGCTTCGATGAGTCGAATCGCTTTTTTATCCTCGGAAGTATGATTGGAATTTTTCTTAGGATCGATGAGAACTTTTTCGTTTCTTTTCGTATTGAAATATCCTTTCCAAGCAAACCATAACGTTTCCGCGATCGATTCTCTTCCGCGTTTCGATCTGGAAGAAAACAGGGTCAACAATCGAACGATTCTCGTTGCGGTTTTTTGCAGAGCCTCTTGAGTTTTTAAAAGAGAACCCGCGTCCTCGTATTCCGTGATTCCCAAAAGAATCCGACTCAGATCGATCAGGGGACGATCGTATAGATGAGGATAGGATTTTACACACGCGTCGTTCCAACTCGGCCATGGAGAATCGAACGCGGACGTGGATTCCCAGAGAAGATCGCAGACCGATTCGAACTTGGAACGTTCCGCCAATTCGAGAATATTCTTTCCTCTATAATACAATCGTTCGTCTTCGATGAGAGTGATCGAAGATTCAAGAACGGGTTGTCCGAAGGTCAACGCCGCGCGTGCGGTTTTACCCGGATGTAATTTTTCGTCTCTTTGCAGAAGAAGCCTTTCCACTTCTTCTCTTCTGTATCGTTTGCTTCTGTCCTTTCCGCCTCCGGGTTCCGAATGAAGAATTCCTCGGCTGACATAGGCATAGATCGTTTCGACCTCCACGCTCAATTCTCGGGCGGCCTCCAACGCGGATAAAAACGGTTTTTTTGAAGAGGATTCCATACATTGACTATGAAATCAATATTGATTCATTCTTGTCAATCCTGTAAACTCATTCTTGAAAAAGGAAATCAATATGAACACGATCAACGTATTTGAGGAAACAAAATACAGCCCGGGTCTGGAAGGAATTCCGGCGGTCAAAACGAGAATCTCAAAAGTGGACGGTCGAAACGGAAAACTTACCGTCGCCGGTTATCCGATCGAAGAATTCGCAAACCGAATCAGCTTCGAGGAAACGTTCTTTCTACTTTTACAGGATAAACTTCCGAACTCGGATGAAAAAGCGGAGATGGAACAAAATCTAATCAAGGCTCGTCGTTTTTCAAAAACACAAATCGAAATCCTGGAAGCGGCGGTTCGAGAAGGAGCTTCCATCATAGAATGTCTTCGGATCGGGGCATCCGCTATTTCTCTCGGAGATAAATTTCATTCTCCCGAAGAAGAAAGTTATGCGGTCGTTGCAAGTTTTCCATTGATCGTTGCCTGGGTTCATAGACTCAAACAAGGTTTACGTCCGATTCTTCCCCGAACCGATCTCAATCAAGCGGCGAACTTTTTATTCATGCTCGGAATCGATCCGGATCCAAAAAAAGAAAAAGCGTTAAACGCTTACTGGAACACCGTAGCCGATCACGGACTCAACGCATCGACGTTCACCGCGAGAGTGATCGTATCCACACAATCCGATTTGATCTCCGCCGCAACGGGAGCCGTGGGCGCGCTCAAAGGCCCTTTACACGGAGGCGCACCCGGACCTGCATTGGATATGGTTTTTGAAATCGGAAAAAAAGAAAACGCGGAAGAATATCTAAGAAACAAACTCGAACGCGGTGAAAGACTGATGGGATTCGGACATAGAATCTACAAGGTTCGCGATCCAAGAGCCGATGTGTTGGCCTTAGCCTCAAAAAATCTATACGAACTTCCCGATCTGAAAGAATTTTACGAACTCGCAATGGTCGTCGAAAAAACGGCGCTTCGTTTATTAAAAGAATTCAAACCGGATCGTGTTCTGCATACGAACGTAGAATTTTATACGGCTTTGCTTCTTCACGGACTTCAAATGCCGACGGAACTTTTCACTCCCGTGTTTGCGATCGGCCGTACGGCGGGATGGATGGCTCATTGTTTGGAACAAAAAAAGGAAAGAATCCTAAGACCGGACGCGATCTACATCGGACCGGAGGACAGACACTGGATCTGAGAATGAAGTCCAAAATTTTTTACGAAACGTTTGAGATCTTCGAAAAAACGTCTTTCAAAAAATGAAAATAGGATTTTGTTAAGCGAAATGAATCTGTCAAAAGCGTTGGTTTATATCTTACTGATCGAAACGGGAATCGCGATCGTTTCCTTTTCGTGGTTCGGATTTACGGAAGAAGGTCTTCAGATCCTCACCCGTACGTCCGGACGGTATTCCCTACTGACTTTTTTGACTTGGATGGTTTTTTCCAACGAGAAAGGAATCGGAAAAATTCTTTCTAAACGTCCGTTTTTCGCGTTTGCAATCGTTCACGGAATCCATCTAATATTCGTTTTTTGTTATCTACATGTTTCGGGAAAAACTCCCGTTTTTTCCCGCCTCATTATGGGAATGATTACCTATGCGATCATCTTCATCGCCCCGTTCTTCGAATCCTTTCTTATATCCGACAAAACGAAACGGGAACGTTTCGTCGGCCGAGCCTATTTTCTCTATCTCTGGGCTTTCTTTTTGATGTTTCTGATAACAAGGATCACTCGCACGGAACCGGCGCTGAGAGCGTCCATGTACGACGTATTTTTCTTCATAACGTTGATTTTGATCGCACTTCCGTTTTGGATCTTGAAAGAGCGTAAAAAAACAAGAGCGGCTTAACGGATAGTTTTAGCGAAGGAATTATTTCGAAATTTCGGAATCAAG
This sequence comes from Leptospira barantonii, assembly GCF_002811925.1. Taxonomy (NCBI): domain Bacteria; kingdom Pseudomonadati; phylum Spirochaetota; class Leptospiria; order Leptospirales; family Leptospiraceae; genus Leptospira; species Leptospira barantonii. The sequence goes on along the minus strand of NZ_NPDS01000006.1, from coordinate 223,488 downwards.
CTGAACGATCGCTTCCGAAATTTTCAAACACGCCTCGTAAAACTTTTCGGAAACGGAAACGTCTTCCACGTCCGTCCGCATGGAATCGATCGTATCCTGTATCAATGAAAGAATCGCATACGGTTTTCTTTTTTCCTGGATCAGTTGCCCGAGCAGTTCTACGTTTGTTTCGTACATAAAGGCCTCAGAGGGTACATTCGTACATTAAAATATTCTCACTCGTCTTTGGAAGACTGGAACAATTCCTGACAGGAAGGAATACCGCCGCCTTCCATTTCCTCGCAGGGAACTTTCAGAAGATCTTCCATACAAACCTTGACCTTGGCGATCTGAGCGTCCGTCACCTTTTCGTATTCGTCTGGAAGAATGTTTTGATCCTTTTGTTCTTCCATACACTGATCCACGGAATACGCCGCGTTTTCGGAAGGTTTTTCGGATGCGGGTAAGGTTTCGAGATAACGGCTTGCACACTCCGCGGTCTTCGTACAGAGACGCGTGAAATAATCTTTACTCAGTTTTTGGACCTCTTCCCTGGATACGGAAGGGCCTTTTCTGCAAGTGAGAATGGAAAACAAGATCGAACTAAAAATTAAAAATCCTAAAAAACGACGAGATTGGTTCATTTCAATTTCGTGAGAATCAGCCTATTCCCTTCCGGCAGGGATTGATCGAGATAAAAATGATCCGTGAGTTTTTTCACGAGATAAAGACCGATTCCTTCCTCCCGATAATCATTGGGTTCATATCCTCTGATTTCGGAAAGATTTTTCTGACTTCCGAAATCGCGAATCCTAATTTCCATTCGATTGTCGAAAAGGTTGATTTCCACGAAAATCGGTAAATTTTTTTTACCGCCGTAGGAATGTTTGATGACGTTTAGCAGGCATTCGCCGACCGCGAGTTTGAGATCCGCGGAATCGCTCGTAGTGAATCCGTTTTCAAAGGCTAAATTATAAACAAGACTTCGTATGATGGAAAGATAACGGGGATGGGAAGGAATCTGCAGTCGAAACAGATTTTCGAAGTTTTTCTTTTTACCGGAATCCATTTCGAGTTTGATTCAATTTTTTGAATTCGTTTGCAGTACTGCGATCACAAAAAGAAAAAATTCTCCTGAAATTTCTTTCCATTCGAATGTTCAAACGTAAGTTCGTTCGGATTCTTTGAAAATAAATTTCGGGAGAATTCTCCTTTTACGAACGAAAAGATCATCCTCTTGGATGAAATTTCTTATGAACTTCCTTCAGAGTTTTATTGGCCATGTGCGTATAAATCTGAGTCGTAGAAATATCGATGTGACCCAAAAGTTCCTGAACCGATTTGAGGTCCGCGTGGTTTTCCAACAAGTGCGTCGCAAAGGAATGTCTCAAAGTGTGCGGAGTCACTTTTTTCGCGATATTCGTTCTTTTGATGTAATGATTGAGAAGTCTCCAAACGGATTTGCGGTTGATGTAAGAACCTTTTTTGGAAACGAAAAGGTATTCGCAATTTCTCGCCTTGAGAATGAACGGGCGACTTTGTTTGAGATAACGATTGAGAATGTCCAAGGATTTTTCGCCGAAAGGAACCAGTCTTTGACGTCCGCCCTTTCCTTCCACGGTAAGAGTCATTCCTTCAAGATCCATGTCGCTCAATCTTAGATTGCAGGCTTCCGAGATACGAAGACCGGAAGAATATAACAATTCGAAAATGCACTTGTCTCTGAGTTCGTAGAGATTGTCCTCTTTGATGCTTGCGAACAATTCTTCGATTTCCTCCTGAGTCAGATAATCCGGAATACTCCGCATCACCTCGGGGGTTTCGATTTTTTCGGTCGGGTTGGTATCGAGTTTTTTCTCGTCCTTTAAAAACTTGTAAAACTGGCGGATGGCGACGACTTCTCTGGCGATCGTCTTGGAACTGATCTTTCGATCCTTTTCCTCGTTCAAAAAACGCATGATATCGTTGGCCTGAACTTCAAGAAAATCTATGTGTTCCTTTTCCAGGAAGTTCTTAAACTTGTTCAAATCGTATCCGTAGGAGTAAATCGAATTGTCGCTTAATCCCTTTTCTACGGAGAGATATTCCTGGAAATTTTGAAGTAGGTTGTTATGTGAAGATGTCACTGTTTTTAGTCCCGTCTGAAATGTTTAACAAGTACTAAATCCTTCGGACGTTTCCCCTCAGGAGATTTAAACTTTTTTATGTTGCCTAAAGGGTTTACCGGAAAATTCTAATCGAAACCCCGGACAAAAAAGGTCTAAGCTTTCTTTTTTTCTAACGATGAGTGTAAAAACTTCTGTATTTATGAGACTAAATATCCGATACGTTTCCGCCTCTTTTTTGCTTCTTCTTTTTATCTTTTCTTGCTCCTCCAACGAGGAAATGATCTGGGAGGCGAGAGATTCTCTTTCCAGAGGAAATACCGCGGAGGCGATGCGTCTCTACGAAATGGTTCTCAAAAAGAATCCGACACATTTGGAAGCGAATCGCACTTTGGGAATGATTCTCGCGGACAGTAGCCTCGCGCTCAACTCCGCCGCGTTTTATCTCGAACGCGCGGAACTCGCGGCCCCCGGGGATCCGTTCCTTTTACTCTATCTGCTTGAAATTCATTTACAAGAAAAAGACAGGGATAAAACAAAACGAATCCTGGAAAAATTCTCCAAATCGAAAGAGAAGGAAATGGAAAGTTATGCGCTTTTTCTAAAGGATTGTCTTTTGGATAAAAAGAAAAACACTCCCGAGTTCAATCGAATCAAAGCGAGTCCGATTCCGGCCCTTCTACCTCCGGCAAGGCGTATGTTTTTGAAATGTGAACTTTCGGTTTATACTTCGCCCGCTTCATGAAATCGATTCCTTATCTTAAAATCGTCATTGTAATGATCACCTTGCTTCTGTTAGGTGAAATCGGCTTGAGAATTTTTCCTCCCGTAGGTTTGATCTATAGACTGAAAGACAAACAGGTTCACTGCATCGAAGAAAGGGAAATCCCCGAGATCATGCTTTGTCCCGATTCCGATACCATTCTTCCCCACCCGGCGGGATTCACGTTTCGAGTAAGAGTGGACGAACGCGCGGAACGAATCGTCTCCGAAGAAAAAGTGATTCCGGGTTCCAAACCGGAGGTTTGGTTGATGGGGGATTCGATCGCATACGGCTTTGGACAGAACGACGGAGACACGATCGCGTGGAAACTCCAGGAAGCTCTGAAATCTAACGGATTTCAGGTTCGAAATTTGGGAGTGGATTCACTCGGTACCGGAGGAATCCAAAGAAGAATGGAGAGAGCTTTGATTTGTAAAGATTCTTTGCAAAAAGATTGTATTTTACCAAAGGCCGTTTTTTGGATCTATCATCCTTCCGATTTACAAGACGTTCATCGGGAATACTACTTAAGAAATTCATTAAGCGGTAGATGGTTGTTTCGAGGTTCCGTGTTCTTATCCAGATATAGCGCGATCTATAACTATTCCAAAATCAGAAGTGAAAACAGAAGGCTCGAAAAACTCAGAGAAAACGGTCCCGAAGTGATCCCGGAAACGTTAGACGATCATCCAAACGATCATCCTTCTTTTAAGGAAATGAAGGTCTTCTTCGAAACTTGCAAAAAATTGAATATTCCTTTGACGGTCGTTTTATATCCGAACGGGACCCATTCTTTGACCCCTCTTCCTTCTACGCCTCTTTTGGATAAGGTGGCTGTGATCGCAAAACAAAATGGAATTCCCGTTTTGGATACGAGATCCGATTTTCTGGAAGAATACAATCGCAACAAAACCGATCTTTATCTTCAAAACGACGGACATCCGAACGCGATCTCGGCCAAGATCATCGCGAATCGAATTTTGGAAAGAGTTCCGAGATAGTTGGTGTTGAATGTTGTCGGAATTCCGACAATTTTTCAGTGAAACTAAGCGAGCCCCACCCGCGTTTAGGGTGGTGGGGAGTGGAGGCGGGAAAAAATTACGGCAAAATCCTCTTTACCGGAAAAATCCCAAAACTTCAACCCAAATTCTCAAATCCTGTCGGAACACAATAAATTATAATCCATCTTCCCTAATTTAGAATTTTCTAAAATTCTAAATTAGAACTGAAAGTAAAGAAACGGCTGACTGACCGTCACGCTGTAAAGAATAAATCCGACCAACACCATCATCGCGGCCAAGGGATAAACGACCCAAGGTTTGTTCTGGAGATTCTCCATCAAAGTTTGTTTTTTTTCCTGAAGAAAATCGGCGCCGAACAAAACGATCACGGCGAATAAAACCGCAAACGGAACCTGCAAGGTCTGACCACTTTCAAAAGAGAAACTTCGCTTAACAATCGCAAACGCGAGTTCCAAACTCGTATCGTAACCGTATTCCGGCGAAGGTTTTGCCCGAAAGAAAAACATGGAAAACGAAAATACAAAAAAAGGATAAACGTATTTGATCCATTCCGGAATTTTATCCCATCCCCGCTTTAAGATGGAGAATGAAAAGATGAATCTTTCAAATACCATCACGGACGCGTGACAAGCTCCCCAGATGATGAAGTTCCAATCGGCTCCGTGCCAAAGACCACTCACAAAGGTCGTGATAAACACGTTAAAGTAAGCGCGAAAAATGCTGACCCGATTCCCGCCTAACGAGATGTAGATGTAATCCCGAAGCCAAGAAGAGAAAGAGATATGCCATCTTCTCCAGAACTCGGTAACGGTCTGAGATAAAAACGGCCTTGTAAAGTTCTCAGGAATGGAATAACCCATAATCCTTCCCGTTCCGATCGCTACGTCCGAATAACCCGAAAAGTCGCAATAGATCTGAAAGGAAAATAAAAACGAAGTAACGAGCAAGGAAAGAGAATCATAAGCTCCGGGATTGGCAAATACCGGATCGACCGTCAATGAAATCGGATCGGCTACGAATGTCTTTTTAAAAAGTCCCCAAGCGAGTTGTCTGATTCCGGGAAGAAGATTCTCTTTTTTATAAGTATAATTCTCCAGAAACTGATGGAGCATGTCCTGCGCGCGGATGATCGGACCCGCGACCAGCTGTGGAAAAAAGGACAAGAACAATCCGAACTGAAATAGGCTCTTCGCTTGAGGAACGGTTCCCCGATAAACGTCGACCGCGTAGGAAATCGCCTGCAAGGTAAAAAACGAAATTCCCATCGGAAGCAATGCGCCCGTCAACGAAACGTAAGCCGGATCACAGGGTTGCGAATCGGTAAAAACATTCCAAGCATGGATCGAAAAGTCCATGTATTTGAACACATAAAGAAGAAGTAAATTTCCCCAGACAGCTACATTCAAAAAGAATAATTTTATAAATTTCGAATGTGCCGCTTCCATTCCCTTGACCGCGTAATATGTCAAGACGATCGAATAGATCAAAAGAAGAATGAAAGGAATCTTAAAGATTGCGTAAAAGTATAAACTCGCGACGAGAAGCCAGAGTCTTTGAAATCGAGCGGGAATCCAAAAATAAATCAGGATGACTACGGGGGCGAATATGAGATATTGAACCGAATTAAAGAGCATTCTTCGTTTCCAATTCCTTGAGCTGTTTTTCCACGGAACGTTTTGCCCAACGGTTTCCCGGTACGGTCAAATGTCCGTCTTCGGGAATGAAATAATCCCGAATCCCCGAAAACTTTTTACCCTTCGGGGTTTCCAAAACTTCACCGCACATTTCGGAGGTTTCTTTTCTAAGTCTTAGAACGGGAACACCCTTCTTTTCAAAGTAAGCGCCGGCGCGGAGCGCGTAATTCTCCAGAGGATGATAAAGCCCTCGGTTTCTACAAAAGATTTCTTCGACTTGGATCGGCATCAAAACGACAACCAAACGGATTCCGTTTGCCTTGGAGTATTCCACCATTTCATTGTATGCAGTTTGTGTAATCTGTGGAAGAGGTTCGAGAGAAGAAAGGCTCGGCTCCTTGTCCACGCAGGAAAAATAATCAGGAATCGCTTCGGGACAAAAATTCTTTTTATATTCCGACTGGGACATAAAATCGGGATTCGGAGTTAAAACTACATTCTTCTTTTCGAATGGAGTTGCGGAACCCGAATCGGAGGTCGCGGCGGCAGGATCACATTTCAATTCCGGTTTTCTAAAAAAGGAATCCTTCATATACTTTGCGGGGGTTTGATCCGCGCTTGAACTCGCGGAAAGTCCGGTGGAATTCCATTCCGATTTCAATTTGAATGCGGTGAACGCGTATTGAACCTTGAGTTGTTCGAATGCGAGTTTCAAAGCCTGAAGCGTATAAGACGCTCTGGAAAGTTCGAATTGAATTCTAAAGTTACGATTGAAGTTCGGATCTTGACTGCGAATCTCGTCGACCTCGTCGTCCGAAAGCATTCCCTTCGCTCTGAGTTCGTCGGGAATCGTAAAGTCGTTCCCCGAAACGAAAAAGAGAACCTCTTTCAGATTTTTGAGCTTGGGAGCCATGTCCTTCAGTCTTCGAACGGCGCCTAACGAGCCGTAGGCGTCCACCGCGAGATTCATCGCTTGTCGTTTTCCACCCTTGAGTTCGATTCCGTTCAACTGATGACAGAACGTGTCTTCGTCCGAAACTCCGAAACCCATCACAAGGCTGTCTCCTAAACACGCGATTTTCGGTTTTTCGGGATCGGCTTCTTCGAGTCCTCTCATCCCGAGAGAATTCGTTCTAAATCTTCCTTCCCATTTTCCCGCAAAATGACGGATATAAATGTCTTCGTTGGGCGCCAAGTCCACGTAGTAGATCGGGTTGTATCTATGGAGAATCTTCTGATCCCTATAAAATTGAAGAGAAGGAGCTTTCAGGACGTTGAGAAGAATTTCCGTTCCGATAAAAACGAGAATGAAAAATGCGAGGGTGAGCCCTGCCCGAGAGAAGAATCCTTTCATGGATACAGGAAAGGTTGGAATACAAGCCCTGTCTGGCAAGCGAATTCTCCCTACAAACCGAAGGCGTTGGAGCGTTTAAATCCGGGCGTTTCAAGAAAAACTTTCAAAATTCATTCGCAAAAAAAAGGATCTACTTTACAACCTGAGAGTCTAAAAATAGATCAAGTTTAGAATCATTCTAATTCGAGGAAACAATGGCCCACAAAATTGTCATCATAGGATCCGGCCCCGCAGGACATACCGCCGCGATCTACGCCGCAAGAGCAAACTTAAACCCGGTGATGTACGAAGGTTTTATGGCGGGCGGTATCGCCGCAGGCGGCCAGCTCACTACAACTACGGAAGTCGAAAACTTTCCCGGTTTTCCGGAAGGAATCGACGGAACCAAGTTGACCCAACTCTTCCGTGAACAGTCCGTGAAATACGGAACGACCATCCACACACAAACGATCACCAAAGTGGACTTTACCTCCAGACCGTTTAAACTTTGGTCCGACGACGAACTCATCGAAGCGGAAGCGGTGATCATCGCAACCGGAGCTACCGCAAAAAGAATGCACGTAAACGGCGAAGATACGTATTGGCAGAGAGGAATTTCGGCTTGTGCGGTTTGCGACGGAGCCTTACCGATTTATAGAAACAAAGAACTCGTAGTCGTTGGCGGAGGAGATTCCGCGGTGGAGGAAGCCTCTCACCTGACTAAGTTCGCGTCCAAGGTTTATCTCGTTCACAGAAGAGATTCGTTACGCGCATCCAAGATCATGCAAAAACGCGCGACCACACATCCTAAGATCGAAATCATCTGGAATTCTCAAGTAGAGGAAGCGAAAGGTGACGGAAAAAATCTCACCGCGTTGACCTTACAAGATACCGTGAACGGACAAAAGAAAGAACTCGCCGTGGGCGGACTTTTTTACGCGATCGGGCACAAACCGAATACGGATATCTTTGAAGGAATTTTGGATCTGGATGAAAGCGGTTATATCAAAACCGTTCCGGGTTCCACGCGCACGAGCATCGATGGTGTTTTTGCGGCGGGAGACGTTCAGGATAAGATCTATCGTCAAGCGGTTTCGGCCGCGGGCTCCGGTTGTATGGCCGCGCTCGATGCGGAACGTTGGCTTGAGTCCAGAGAAGAATAAGAATTTTAGAATATTCTAAGTTTATAAAAAAAGGGAACCTTTACGGTTCCCTTTTTTGTAGGTTCGTTCGGGATATTGAAATTGCCAACAAAACTGCAACGAAACTGAGAAAATAATTCGAAGTTCTAAGCGCCGAACAACAAATCCTGAGATCCATCGTCAAGGACGTTCGACGAGCATCCCTCTTCCGTTTCGAATATCATAAATATAGAATGTGATTTCCGGAAGTTTCGGAGCGGTCGCGACCGGCTTTTTCTTTTTCGGTTCTTCCTTTTCTTCTTCCAAAGAAACGATCATCACAAGCCTTTCTTTACCGGAAGAAGGAAGAATTTTTTCCAAAGAATACTTTCTCGGAAGGACTCCGACAAGAGACGCGCCCGTAGGATTGTAAACAAAAACCTGTTTGCGGTCCCTTTGGTTTAAGAATCCGTCCTTGTTCGTATCCTCGGTCATTCCGATCAGGATTAGATTTTTCCCGGTGGAAATCCCCGAAGATAAAACGGAATCCAATTCGGATTCTTCCGTTCCTTCCGTAGCGGAAACTTCCTTTTCCCGATCGGTACCGGTGAAATAATCCCAGATATAGACGTTTCGATTGAATAGTTTGCGAGGACTTCCGGATTCCAAATCGATGACGGTAAGATTTCTCGCGTGGTTCAAAGTTTTACGGTGACCCGCGACGGTTTCTCTGGAAAGTTCAAACGGATAAAAGAGATAACGTTCCCACAAAACAACGGAATGATTGAGCAGATCCCCGCTTCGATCGGCGGGGGTCAAAGGTTCTTCCTTAGAAGAACCGGGTTCCACGAGTTCCACACCTCGATCTAAAATGAACCAACTTTTGGAAAGTGTAAAGACGAGAATCCCGACGACGATGATCCCGAACGCGTAGACTCCCAACCGAATTTTTTCCATGAGTAGACAAAAGCCCGGGAAAAGACCAGGTCAATGAAAAAAAGGTTCTTATTTCGTTTCTAATGCGTAAGAACGTTCGGGAACCGTAAGATAAGAAGAAATCTCCCCCGTATCTTCCCGAAGTCTTGTGTTCTGATTGAACGTATCCAAGATGATCTTTCCGTCTCGAACGAAATTATAGAGATAGGTTCCGGGTTTCATCTTTTTGATGAGAGTGAATCCTTCCTTCTCCTTTTTCAAAACGTCCTCTTCCGGGTCCCAGTGATTGAAATCTCCGACAAGAGTGATCATCTCCGCATCGGGTGCGTAGATTCTAAATTCCACGGTTCTATATTCCAATTCTTCGTAAGGAGAATCTTCCAAGATGCGAGTTGTTACGAGTTTATCGGAACCGGAAGGAATCGCGATCAATCTCGAAACCAAGGAACCGTCCCCGTCTTCCACCGAATCGGGGTTAGACGGATCGTGCGTAAAAAGTCCGTCGACTCGAAACTTATATTCGAGGATTTTCAATTCTTCGCGGATCGTGTCTCTGCTTTCCGGATTGTAGACCGCGTAAAAAACTCCGTGATCGTTTTTCTTCAACGGAATACATCTCCAAAGAGAAAAGTTTCCGCAAACGGAAACTTCTTCGTTTTCGATTCCTTCAAAGCTGAAAAGAATTCCTCGGTTCAAAAGTCTTCCGGTTTCCAAGGACAAGGAAGAATCTATATAACGGATATATCTCGGAGCGACCGCACGTTTTAGTTTTTCCATCTGCCAGTAGTAGTAGATCTTTTCCTTCTCCACCGGCTCTAAAAAATCCTCGTAATCTTCGGATGAAAAGGACCCGATCCAATTGCCTGCGTCGTCGGCTCCGATGGCGACGGTGATCGTTAAAAGAAGTGCTAATAAAACTTTGGTCGTAGGGATCGATTTCATTCTGAATAAAAGTTCGATCAGTTTTCGAAAAAGCATAAGGCAAATACGGAAATTCGCTTCCAAAGAAATCAAGTGGCCCCCGATATAGGACATAAGATTTTTTTTCGGTTCCATAGCGGTTTCGTCGGTTTTCGGAAGAGTTTTTTCCTTGGAGAATCTCAAAGGATTCCGATATAATTTAGCAGGATATCATGGCAGAGGCGAATTCTACCCCACTTAGCGAAACGGAATTAGAACAGGTTCGTTCTATTCTCCAGCCTCTATCCAAGAACCCGGATATTTCGGAAGAATTGAATCCGATGCTTTCCGTTTTCCGTCAGAAGATGGGTTACGGATCGCAAATGCCTTCTCTCGACGACGAGGAAGAAACCCCATCCGACGAGCCGACCGCAGAAGCGGGTGATGACGATGGAGATTTCGATGACGAAACTCCGGAACCGACAAGGCCTCAAAAACCTCCTACAAAGGTCTTTGAAGACGACGATATCGACCTAGACGAACTCTTATCAGAACCGGGACAAACCGCGGAAGCTCCGCCTTCCGATGATTTTTCATTCGATGAAGAATCTCCCGCACCAAGCGCCGAAGCCGATCCGTTTGGCGATTTCGGAATGGATGCGGAACCGGCTCCAACTGCGTCGGATGATTCCGACCCGTTCGGAGATTTTGGACTTCCCGAAGAAACTCCGGCGCCGACCTCTTCTTCCGACGATTTCTCCTTTGACGAAGGTCCTTCCCCAGGCGCGGATGCGTCCGATCCGTTCGCGGGTTTAGACGAGATGACCGGTGGAACTCCTTCCGCCGAAGCAGATCCGTTTGCGGGAATGGGTGATACAACTTCCGACGCGGACCCGTTTGGCGGGAGCGATTTCGGAAGCGAATCAATGGACGATTTCGCGACAACTCCTTCCGCACCTTCCGGCGATTCAGATCCGTTTGCGGATATGGATTCTTTTACTTCCACTCCCGAAGCCTCGTCCGATGATTCCGATCCGTTTGCGGGGATGGGAGGAATGGAAACTTCCAGCGGCGGGGACGACTTTGGTATGTCCGCGGAACCTGCGGGCGGTGGAGATTCTTTTGACGACTTCATGTCCTCCGAACCGAGTCCATCCGGCGGTGGAGACGACGATTTTTTCAGCCAACCTATGGACTCCGGTCCTTCTTCCGCACAAACCGATCCGTTTTCGGATTTCGGCGATTTAGGTTCTCCTGCGGGACAAGATCCGTTTTCGGATCTTGCTTCTTCGGCGACCGTTTCGGAAGATCCTTTCGCGGACTTTGTTCCTTCCACGGAAGAAGACACGTTATCCGACATCCCGGCCGGAGGAGATTCTTCCTTTGATTCTTTTAGCCCGGATTTAGATTCCGATAGCGGCGGAGATTTCGATTCCGGAAGTTCCTTCGGTCTCGAAGCGGACTTACAAGGTCTTGCGAGCGAAGAAAAACAAGAAATCGACAAGGGACTCAAAGACGAAGAACTCGCAATCATTCAAAAAGAAATTCTCAGATACCCGCCTCCTCTGCGTCGCGCGGTTATCGACGCGATCGTTCAAGATCGCCTAACGCCGAGAGATCAAAAAGGTCTTTTAGAACTGATCAAGATCGAAAGTTCTCCGGAAGAAATCGCGGACTTTCTTTCGGGCGCTCTTGGTGAAACGATTTCGATTTCACAAAGAACGAGCGGATTCTCCAAAGACGGGGTTCCGATCATTTCCACCGATCCTCTTTATACAAAAGAAGGATTACAAAGACAAAAGAAAGCGATCCGAAGAACGATCATCGGAATCGCCGCGACGATCTTTCTTGTGGTCGGCGGAACCTTATTTTACAGAAACTTCATTATTCCGAATCAAGCGGCTCAGTATTACGATCAAGGTTTGACCCTGATCCGAGAAGCCGGAGCTTATCCGAAAAACAGCGAGGCTCGGAAGAAAAAATTCTTCGAAGCGGAAGAATCTTTTGCAAAGGGAGAAAACATTCTTCCGAATCATCTGAAGTATTTGAATCTCTACGGTGTGGAATACACCCGCATCGAAGAATACGATCGCGCCTTTGAAAAACTTTTCGGCAAAGTAAGCCCCGATTTCGGAGCCGGTGGAGAAGAACCCTCTTCCAACGCTTGGGACAAACGAGAAAAAGTCCCCATCATCACTCTTGCGAAAGGTCAGGTCTGGGACAACGCCAAACTTCCGTTAGCCGGTAAGGTCGGAAACGAAAACAGAATGATTCTTCTCGCCCAAGACGGGATTCAAAGAAGAATCATGAAAGCGGGCGCCTATATCGTGATGCGTTTGGAAAAACAAATCCACGACAATCCGACATACAGAAACCTGGGAAGATTTCATTCTTCCATCATGCCTTCGTTCACCGAATCCTCGTTAGGCGGCGGAAAGTATAAAAACGATCAACTCGCGATCAACTTTTACAAACAGGTTTATACGGACGGAAACGAACCTTACGACGAGGAATCCACCGCGGGAATCGCGAAGGTTTATTACAATCGAAGAGAATTCGGAAAAGCCGCGTCCTTTTACAACAAGATCGTAGAGATCGATCCTTCCAGCCCGGTCGGTCAAGGTGGACTTCTTTCCACTTATATCGAAATGTGGAAAGAGGACGGAAATCCTCAGTTCGTCATCAACCATCACAGACAGATCAAAAACGGTCTGGATATAGAAAAGAAACTTTCACTGCACGTTCTTACAAAACTCGCTTCGTTCTACACGGATCTGAATAAAAAAGAATTGAGAATTCGTTATAATATCAACCCGGTCGATCAGGTTTCCGGAATGGAAGTGAACGACAACGCGCTCGAAATTTTGGATCTGATCTATCATAAAACCGAAGAAGATCCGGTTACCGGAGTCGAAATCGACGGCGCGGATTATGCGGAAGGTTATTATCAAAGAGGAAGATACTTCGCTTCGATCAAAGAATCGATTCAGGCCAGAAGATTTTTCGAAAAGGCCGCGACCTTGGATCCGGCTCATTATCTCGCTTCCACGGAACTCGCGGAAAACGCGATTCGTCTCGCGAACTTCGGAGAAGCGGACAAATTGTTAAACGAATCCCTCAAACGTTTCGAGAACTACAAACAAAGTTACGGAGCCAGAGAAGAAGACGAAACTCTGATCCAGGGAAACGTCGGTCGTATTTATTTCGATAAGGCGAGAATTCAATATTTATCCGCGGCCGGAATTCATGAAAAGGATAAGATCACCGAATTTCCGGGACGTAAGATTTATCCGTTCCGCGCGAGAACCGCGATGGACGCAGTTGCAAAAACAAGATCCATGGAACTCAAAAATTCTTTGGACGGTTTTTCAAAAGCGGAATCGGTTCAATCCGACGAAAACGAATTTACTCTGATCCGCAGATGGAGAACCCCTCTTCCTTCCGGAATTCAAAGGGAACTTCGTTACTTCAAAGGTTGGGTGGATTATATGAGCGGAGACTTTGCCGCATCGCTCAACGAATGGTCCGGTTTCGAAGACGAGGACGAATACAATCATCCGACTCTTCTTATGGGAAAAGCGAACTCGTTTTTTTATACGGGTCAGTATAAGGCAAGTCTCGGAAATTATCTGAAGGTCCAAGACGACATGGAAGAAAAACTTCTGAACATGGGCCTGCCGAAACCCGATGATCCGTATCACCAAGAAGTCTATCAGACGTTAGTCGCCGCTTACAACAACATCGGCGCCGTTTACGAAAAACAGGGAAACACCGCAGAGGCTCTGAAACACTATTGGAAGGCGATCGAGACCGCAAGAAAGATCAACGAGGTTTCGGAAATAGCGATGTCCAACAAGGATTTGATGTTTAAGAAAGAAGCCATCGGCCAGGATCCGCTGCTCGAAGACTGGCTTTCTCCCACCTTGGACAGCGTAAAGAAGTTGGCGAGAGAATAGAATTCTCCCTCGCCAACGCCGCGACCGTCGACTTTCCGAATCAAAACATTAAAGATTCAGAATATTCAATTTTGATTGAGAATCCACTTTTTCGCGCATGGATTTTAGAAGAGCTTGAAATTTGGCGGTTTCACCCGAGGAAAAAGTCTGGTTCGTAGTTTTTTCCCGAGAAGAAAAGCTGAACGTAATTTCCTTCGCGTTCGCAATTTTGTCCGCAACGTCCGGCGGAACCAGGGAAGAAATTCTCATGGAATCTGAATAATCCGTTCCCACTTTCCGTAGATTGAACCAGGTTCCGTCCAGTTTTAAGGAAACTCCGATCGGGAAACTGACCTCGAAGGAACTCAAAAAATAATCCAAATAGAGAGTCTTTTCGGAACTCGGATTTTTGAATACTCCGCGAAAGCTCAGGGACTTCGTATCCCCGGTCGAGCAGAAAAGATGAAATCCAGGACATAAGGGATCGGAATGGAATAATACCTGTTCGAGAGCCGGTTCCGGGGTTTGTCGGATTGAATCGCCAGAACACCCGATTCCCATAAACGAAACGACACAAAGAAGAAGGGATAAAAATAAAATCTTCAAAGGCTCCCCCGAGAGAGTTTTCCCCCAGTTTTTCCAGCCTACCTTGGTTTTGAAAGAAAATTCCTTCGGATTCTTCCGCGAAGAACCGTGGAGGAAAAATTCAATTTTCAGAGAATCGCACTCTTGAAACCTTGGTTAGGTACCTATGATTTCATTTCCAAAAGATAAGATCAACGTCCTCCTTCTCGAAAACGTCCACCAAGACGCGTTCAACATGTTCAAGAAAGACGGTTTTAACGTCCGTCTTCTTCCTGCGGCTTTTTCGGAAAAAGAGCTCTTGAGTGAAATTGAAAACGTTCACGTTTTGGGAATCCGAAGCAAAACCAATATAACCGCGCCGGTTTTGGAAAAAGCGAAACGACTTCTAACCATCGGTTGTTTTTGTATCGGGACCAACCAAGTGAATCTTTTCGAATCCGAAAAAAAAGGAATTCCGGTTTTCAACGCACCTTACTCCAATACCCGTTCCGTTGCGGAACTTGTGATCTCGGAAGTCATCATGCTCGCAAGAAGGGTTCCCGATCACATTCGAAATACACATTCCGGAATCTGGAATAAAATTTCCAAAAACTGTTTCGAGGTTCGAGGAAAGACGATCGGAATCGTAGGTTACGGTCATATCGGAAGTCAGGTTTCCGTTCTTGCGGAAGCGATGGGAATGAAGGTCATCTACTTCGACGTTCAGACAGTTCTTCCTCTTGGAAACGCCACCCCCGTGGAAAGTTATCAGGAACTTTTAAGAAACTCGGACTTTATCTCGTTTCACGTTCCCGAAACTCCGCAGACTACGAATCTCTACGGAAAAAAGGAAATCGAAGTCACAAAAAAAGGCGCTTATATGATCAATCTTTCCCGAGGAAAGGTTGTCGATCTGGAAGCGCTGGCCGAGGCGATCAAGTCCGGTCATATCGCGGGCGCGGGAATCGACGTGTTTCCGGAAGAACCCGAATCCAACAACGATCCGTTCTTAACGCCGATGCAAAACCTGCCTAACGTGATCTTAACTCCGCATATCGGAGGAAGTACCGAAGAAGCTCAAAAGAATATCGGTTCCGAAGTAGCGAGCAAACTGCTCAAGTTTGTAAACAACGGTTCGACAACGTTCTCCGTAAATTTTCCGAATTTGGAAATCACACCTTTGCCATCCGGTCAGTATAGAATTTTGAACGTTCATAAAAACCAACCCGGGTTTTTGAAGGACATCAACTCCATGGTTTCCGAAATCGGAGCGAATATCAGCTCTCAGCACTTAGGTACCAGCGCGGAGATCGGTTATCTTTCGATGGTGATCGATAAATCCGTGGGAGACGAGTTGAAGGAAAAAATCGAAAAACACCCGTTTTCGATCAAAACCCGGATTCTTTACTGAACAATCTGCCCTAACGTAAAGCGATTTGCCAAAATGCAAATATAATGGAAATGTAATATAAAAAACATTGTCCTAAGAAAGAAATTTTTGAATTTTGCTTGATCGTATCGAATGGGATTCTCTATCATTGTGCCATGCACTATAGCAGAATCCCAAACACAATCACCGTCTATCTGAGCGAATTGGCCGATCAGAGTCTTCGGCTGGCTGAGAATATTCTGAAAGGTCTACTCCATAGAACGGATTCTCCCGTAGAACCGGGAACCGTTTTGGAGTTGAAACTCGGAACGATCAGTCTATCCGGAGCGATCCAGATCCCGGTCAAAGTAATCCGTTGTGAAAAAATCTCCGGCTCCGAATACGATCTCTATTTGAACTATACCGAAAGAGATTTCAACAAGGTTCAAGAGATAGAAGATTTGATCCGAGACCTTTCCTAAAAAATATAAAAAAGAACGCATAACGTTCTTCCGTAAGTGTTCCGCGGTTTCTTTCCTTGTTTCAAAAACTCGGAAAGAAACTACAACTCACAATCGAATTTTAAAAAATCAGAATCTTTTATAAGAACCGAACGTTTTGACGTGTTTCCATCTTCTTCATCCATGTTTTAAAATTTTGATGTCAAACTAATAATTTGCAGTTTGTTGCAATCCAAGTATCGTATATTCCCTTCTAAGAAGAGCTTGCTACCATTTTGAAAACCTAGGATTGACAGAAAATTCTTCGATAAAAAACTTTATCGTATATGAACCCATTCTCATCTATGCCGGAAGCGAACACGAAAGAGTTCACCGAGTATTTTCAAGCAGAAGACAGATTCTCCAGTAAGATCGGATACAAAATCATCTCCGCAAGCGGAGGGAAAAGCGAGTATGAACTTACGGTAGACGATTCCTTTTTCAATCCGGTCAAGATCGTTCACGGTGGCGCGCTTTTTGCGGCTATGGACAGTTCCGCGGGCGCGGCGATGGCTTCTTGGATTCGCGCGTCGGATTTGCAGTATAAGTTTATGGCGACCGCCGCGGCTGAAATCAAATACCTAAAAAAAGTATTGGGCGGCAGTTTGAAGGTAACCAGCGAGATTACGGATCAAAAACGTTCCGTCGTAAAGCTCGTTTCCAAGGCCTACGATGAAGAAGGCGACTTGGTGGCGGAACTTTACTCGACCTGGGTCGTTAAATTAGAGAATTAGAACATTCTAATTCTCTAATTTTTAGGAACCGTCCGTGTTTCGAAACGAAACGGTTCCTAATCGACTTCTTTGGTCGCTTTTTACGCTACGAAAAATTCCGCGCGGCTGATACTTGTGAGTTCGACCGCGCTAGAAAGGTTCTTAGAAGGGAAATAGACGATCTGTTCGCCTACCATTTTACGATTACGATCCAATTCCACACGAGAACCGTCTTTGAGATGCAGGACAATATCGATCCCGCGGTAGTTAATGTATCTTTCTAACTGACTCTTAAACTTTGCACCCTGTTCTTGCATGGAAACATCCTTAAAATTGTTGAAAGGATGTTCTAGGAGTACGTGGGAAAGTACAAGCTTTTTTTTCTTGATGAGACAAAAAAAAATTATTCGGAAGTGAGCGGAATCGATTCCTGCAGGGTCCAAGTTGCTCCGTTGTCTACGGACGCGTAACGTTTCAAACCGTCGCCTTCGATATTCACGAAGTTATGCAGTTTATCCCCGCCCGTACTCGTCGCAAAAAAACCAAGCGCGGATGTCAAACTCGGGACGGGATCCATCGGATACCCGGGCGCCGGTAAAGGAAGAAGCGTCTGACTGAGTTGGGTCCATGTGGCTCCCAAGTCGTTACTCTTAAACGCATACGGGGTACTACTTCCACCGATTCCGTTTGCGATAAACGTTAGATACGAAAAGCTTCCGTTTACAAAACCGCGAACTGGATAGATACTATCGGTGCTAGCGATCGCGGACATCGGGATCACTTGTTGATACGAGTTTCCGGGAGAATTCAAAGCTCCTAACGAAGTCAAATCTCCGAATGTGGAAGTGATTCTCAAGGTTCCGGTTCCGTGTTCGACGTAATGCGATTCGGTTCCGATCGGAGAAATAAAAAAACTGCTCAGACCCGAATTCGAATACGCACCCGATCTAAAGTTGGAAACAAGAGTAATGGAAGCTGGTCCGGCGAATGCCGCGACTCCACCGTTCGTAGAATAAAACGGATAACTGCTTCCTACGATCGCATCCAAACACCAACCCACGGAACCGTTGTTGTACACGGTCGTACAAGAGGTCGGAACCGGACCAGTGACAGTTTGTAAGTTCGTAAAATCGCTGTTCGTGTTATAACAGGTCGGAGTGCTCGCTCCCAACTTTTGACAGAAGGCAAGTTTTTCCACGGCGCCTACGTTAAACGGTCCGAAACCTACGATTGGTACACCTGCAACCGGCGCCGTAAACTTTGTAAAAGTCATAGTACTTCCTGCCGATGGAAGTGTCGAGCCGACCCAATAGTAATACTGATACACGCCCAAATCGTTCACTTCAAAAAGAATCGCGAACTTGTTGGTTGCGTTACCCGCAGTATAACCGTATCCGACCATACTGGTGATCTGTGATCCGGTCATAGGCACGTTAGTCGGAATCATCTTCGTGGCCTGTCCGTCAGCGATGATCAGATCGATTCGATTGTTGGGACTGTCCGCGCCGAAGTTTCTTTTTACGTATGAAATGTAGATATCCAATCCCGCGCCTTTAAACGAAGAATATTGATTCATCATAAAATTCGTGTAGCCGGTCGTCCCGGAAAAAAGGGTGCGAAGAATGCTGAAAGTTCCGGTCGGATCGAGAGCGCTCTCTTGAAACTTATAACAGTTCAAAAGAAGAAGTAACATTAGAATAGAATAATATCGTTTCATAAGCAATTCCTTAAAAAAACCAGTTGTAACGCGCTTCCGCTCTCCATCCCAAGGAGTTGGTCGAGTTCGGATTCATCAGGTTCGATTCCCTCATGGAATCCAGTTGAACCCCTTTCCTGAGAACGGAACCTTCCGGCGTTAAAGCGACTTCCTCCTGTTCCCAAGAGATTCCGGTAAAATAAGAATGAGTCAGTTGAATCAGATAGATCAACGCGGTTCCCGCGGCGATATTCTGATAGTCTTGGATTGATTTTTTATACTCCGTACGTTTTCCGCTTACGTAGAATTCTCCGAAGGCCAAGTTACCGGAAGCCTGAGCGATCAGAGTTGAACTTTCGTATTCGGATTTTTTTTGTCCGATCTGTTGCGAAGCAAATGCGGTGGCGACTACCCCGCCCCAAAATAAGGTCCCATACACTATAGCCGTTTTCTTTCGTTCGGCTTTGTAATGTCCCCAGCCGGGAAGAACCGCGGATCTCCAAACAAGACTCCATCGACTTCTCGTTCCGGAAATTTTCGAATCTGGTTTTTGGACGATCGCTTCCTCTTCGATTTTCTTTTTTTCTTCGGCCGATTTCGCTTCTCGAATTTTAGTCTCTTCCTCTTGACGAATTCTCTTTGCTTCCTCTTCGTTTACGTCTTTGTAGATCACCTTAAGAATACTTCTTTTTGAAATCGTCTGCACCCCGTCCGCCGTCCGAACGGTGAGAGTCTTTTCGTTTTGTCCGGTGACGTCCCCTTTGATGGAAGATCCGTTCTTCAAAAGAATGGTCTGAGCGCTCCAAAGAGGAACGGAGAAGAAAACGAGTAAGATGAGAATCGATCGAAATGAGGAAGCGGTTTTGTTCTTCAAAAAAAACTCCGTCGGAATTTTTGAAAAAAGAATCCTCGATTTTCGCGTAGAAACTTCGGGAAATTCTTTTCAACAGGATCATAACGCAATTCGATCGCCGTTATCAATAACTTTTTGTTCTCGGAGACGAATTGTAATTGAATCGACGAATGGATACGGCTAAATCCCCGTTTTTTTCGAGGTGAACCGCGTAAATACTAAGCGAACTGTTAAACGAAACCGACCGAGTTTGGAATCGGTCCGATCGGGTTTATGCTTTGGAAAGAAATCCGTGTCGTCCGTAGAATTCGCTTAACAATTCTTTTAATTTTTCGGGTTGATCGTGGTGCATATTGTGACCCGCGTTTTCCATCTCAACGTATTCCAAAAATTTAAAATGGGAAAGAATCTCCTCTCGATTCTCCGGCATCAGATGTGTTTCTTTTCCGTAGACGATCATGGTGGGAGACACGATGGATTCCCAAAGATTTCTCGTAAGATACGGAGAAAATACGAAAGGAAAACCCCTCTTGTAAAGAGGATCGTTTTTCCATTGAAAACCGGAATCGGTTTTTTTGGAAAGATATGCGGCCAAGTCGCGAACTTTCTCGAGATCCAATCTTGGATAAATCGGTTTTAGACGAAGAGTCAGTTCGTCGAGACTCGAAAAACTTTTATTCTTCCGATCCTTGGTTCCGACTTCGTTGTTCTCCAACGTATCAAGCCAAGCTTTCAGACGTTTTTTTTCAAACTCGGGAGACTGGATCGACATAAAACCTTCCAGACAAACGACGGTCTTGATTCTTTCCGGATAAATTCCGGCGAAACGAGCTCCGATTCCTCCTCCCATAGAATGACCCAGGATATGAAACTTTTCCGGTAGAAATTTCGAGATAAAGGTTTTTACGTCGACGAGAGTTTGGATGAAATGATAATTCCCTTCCCGAAGCCAATCGGAATCTCCGTGACCTCTATAATCAAATCGATATATATCGAAATGTTCCGATAGAAACGGAAACTGATAGAGAAACGTATCCGAAGCGTCCTGAAATCCGTGAAAAAGAAGAATCGCTTCCTTTTTGTCGTTCCTGTGAATCTTATAGGAAAGATTGTATCCGCCGGATTGAAAAAAACCGTTTTCGATTTCGCCCATGTCAGCCCCTGAATAATTCCCGCCAGTCTTTCGGAATCCTCGGAATTCTGAAAGCAGAAACTCTTTCGGGATGAAGTTCGTCTCCGTCGAAGAGAGTCAAAATTTCTTCCAAATCGGTAATGAGGTCTAACGTTACTTTTTTGCCGAGTCCGTTCAATGCGGACGAATGAAGAACGGTTTCCAGTTTTTCCTTCGCTTTTTCGGCCTGCATTCTCGAACCTCGTCCGTTCGGTTTAACGTAGATTTTATGAAGCGAAACCGAAAGTTGTATGAGTCCCTGCAAAAAAGTTTTTCTCGGTCCAAAATCCTTTTTCCACTGAAACTCCAAAACCTCGTGCGCTTCGAAATATTTTCCCTCGTGAAATAATCGTTCCGCGTTTTGATAAGCGAAGTCGATCGTAAGTTCGGGATCGTTCGTAGCGGATATGTGTTCGAAAAGTTCTACGATTTCCGGGTCAAACTTCAAAACGTTTCCAATCCTTCGGTTGAATCTCACTCGCCGGAGCCGCAAAGGAACGAATCGCGTCTTGAACGTATTCGATTCTTCTCATACCAAGCAGAACAACACCTTCTCCCAAGGAAGAATGGAGCAAATGCAAAGCGATCGCAGAAAGATTCCATCCCTTATACTGAGGATAGTACATTATGATTTTCTCATAGAGTTCGCTTTTGTCCTGGATGTTTTTCTGAAAGACATACTGTTCCAAAATCGGAAGGGCGCGATTCAAAACTTCTATGTATTCGGTTTGAGATTCCAAACCGCCGACTTTTTCGACCTGAGAAACGAGTTCCTGCACGATCGGAATCACGGTCCTTTCCAAAAATTGATTGAGGTGATCCTGATTTTGAAACTGATCCAAATACGGTTCGGTTACGCTTCGAAACGTATATTTGTAAGAACCTTGCGCTAAGATCGAAAGCAACGTTCGTTCCCGTTCGTAGATGGAGTTCAATTCTTCCTTGAGATGTTTGAGAACGTCCTCGCTTTTTTTCGTAGGGTCATACGCAAGCCTGCGAATACTTCCGACACCGGAGATCGCGTTTAACGGACGATTGACGAGAGGTAAAAGTCCGTTCTCTCGAATGATGGAGATCAGATTTTTTCCGTCGAACTTCGGGTCCAAAAAACCGCTCTCCAAAAGATTACCGGGAAACTGAACGACCGCAAAACCGGATTCCTTTAAACCCAATTCGTCTTGGATTTCCTTTGCGATTTTCAGAATTTTGTTAAGCGAAGTGGCGGTATATTTTTCCGGATCTTCCGGAAACGTATTGGAGGAAATTCCGTAGTAAACGATTTTACCTTCCTTTCTTTTTTGTTCCAGAAAACGAAACGCGTTCTTGATCCTTTCGTAATATTGTTCCGCGGCTTTTTCCTTAGGAACGTTATGCTTCTCACGGTCCATCAGAAAGTATTCCGGGTTGTGGAGCAGAAACACATCCACGGTTTCCAAACCCATCCGTTTGAGAGAACGTTCGAGTTGATCCTCTAAAAAAGAAGGATGAATACAATGATAACAACCTTCGGAATAGTACGTGATCTCCGGAAATTCACGGTTCTCTTTTTCGAGATCGTTTACGATCTGCATGTTTCTTCCCTGGATATAACCGGCCTTTGTAACGATAAAAACGTTTTCGCGTTTCCATTCTCCCTTACCGATTTTTTTTCGAAGAACCTTGCCGACTAAACTTTCGCTTTCTCCGTTTCCGTAATTCGAAGAAGTATCGATTACGTTGAATCCTTCGGTAAACGAAAATTCCATCGCGTTTTCGTGTTCGGGTGATTCGAGTCCGACTCTGTAACAACCGAACGCGATTCGAGAAAGTATTCTTCCTCTAAATTCGAAATACGGATTCAAATTCTTATCTTTGTCCGCGACATTTCTGCTTAAGGGAGAATTTTCCGAATATTCTTTCGTAGCTCGGACATCGGATGTTCCTTTCAGTATGTCTTTCTGATAAAGAACTTGGAATGGATCGGATTGAGTCATGATTTTATCCTTTGGATCTTACAAAAAACGCCCGTTACGCGACGCACAAAATTCTCAAGCGAGCGGGTTTTCACTTCTTGATTTTCTAATTGAGAAAGAATCTTAATAACATTCAAGTTCCGGCATCAATTTTTTCCCTACCGAATAAAAATGCTTTTCGTCCCAACTCGCTTTTTTACCCTAATTTATAGAAAGTGGGCTTTAACCCATCTTTTTCGAATCATTCTAATTTTTCGATGAATTCTTTCCACCAAACAAACAGGAGAAAATGTAATGGATTTTAAGGCTGGATATCTCCGGTCTTCCATCGGGAGAAAAACTCTCGTGGCAGGGACAGGACTCGTTTATTTCGGCTTTGTGGTTGTTCATATGTTGGGAAATCTTCAGATCTTCCTAGGACAAGAAAAAATCAACGCATACGGCCAATCACTTAGGGATATTGAACCTCTTCTCTGGGTTGCCAGAATCATTCTGATCGTAAGCTTTATCATACACGTTTACTATGCGATAAAACTCACAATCGAAAACAAACAGGCTCGCCCGGTTGCTTACGCGAAGAAGAACACGGTTCAGGCGACTCTCGCTTCCAGAACCATGGCACTAACGGGACTTTTAATTTTTTCCTTTATTGTCTATCACCTTCTCCACTTTACGTTAGGCGTCACCAATCCGGATCATTTTGCGATGACGGATTCCAAAGGTAGACACGACGTTTTTACGATGGTGATTCTCGGTTTTCAAAATCCGATTGTAGCGGGTTCTTACATCTTCGCGATGTTATTGCTTGCTTCTCATATCAGCCACGGTGTTGCCAGTGTGTTTCAAACACTCGGACTCAGCACCCCGGAACTGAGCGGAAAGATCAAAGCCGGAGCGATTTTTTTCGCCCTGATCATTTTTATCGGCAACACTTCCATCCCGCTTTCAATTTGGCTGGGATACGTTCATCCGTAATTTTTTGGAGAAACAACTTTCATGAGTTTAGATTCTAAAATTCCAAGCGGCTCGATTGAACAAAAATGGTCCAATCACAAGGCCGACATCAAGTTGGTCAACCCCGCTAACAAAAGAAAATTCAACATCATCGTAGTCGGTTCCGGTCTTGCAGGAGCTTCTGCTTCCGCGACTCTCGCAGAACTCGGTTACAATGTTAAAACATTCTGTTTTCAAGACAGCCCTCGTAGAGCGCACAGTATCGCGGCTCAAGGGGGAATCAACGCGGCTAAGAATTATCAAAACGACGGCGACTCCGTTCATAGATTGTTCTACGACACCGTTAAGGGTGGAGACTTCCGCGCAAGAGAAGCGAACGTTCATCGTCTCGCAGAAGTTTCGGTGAACATCATCGATCAGTGTGTGGCTCAAGGAGTTCCATTCGCAAGAGAATACGGCGGACATCTTTCCAACCGTTCCTTCGGCGGCGCTCAGGTTTCCAGAACTTTCTACGCAAAAGGTCAAACCGGACAACAGCTTTTACTCGGAGCGTATTCTGCTCTTTCCCGTCAGATAGGTCTCGGCGCAGTGAAGATGTATCCTAGAACGGAGATGGTGGAACTGATCGTTGTGGACGGTCACGCAAAAGGAATCGTGGTTCGCGATCTCGTAACCGGAAAACTTTCGACTCACATGGCCGATGCGGTCGTGCTCGGAACCGGCGGATACGGAAACGTATTCTTCCTTTCCACAAACGCGAAAGGTTGTAACGTAACCGCAACTTGGAAGGCCCACAAAAAAGGCGCGTTCTTCGCAAACCCATGTTATACGCAGATTCACCCGACCTGTATTCCAGTATCGGGAGATCATCAATCCAAACTCACTCTGATGTCCGAGTCTCTTCGAAACGACGGAAGAATCTGGGTTCCGAAAAAGAAAGGCGACACTCGCGGTCCTGCGGACATCCCGGAATCGGAAAGAGATTATTATCTCGAAAGAAAGTATCCGAGTTACGGAAACCTTTCTCCACGTGATATCGCATCTCGTGCGGCTAAAGAAGCCTGTGATGCGGGACTGGGCGTGGGAGAATCCGGCCAGGGTGTGTATCTAGACTTCGCGGATTCCATCAAACGTCTCGGCGAACCGAAAATCCGCGACCGTTACGAAAACCTCTTTCAGATGTACGAACAAATCACCGGTGAGAATCCTTACAAACAACCGATGAGAATTTATCCTGCGGTTCACTATACGATGGGCGGTCTTTGGGTGGATTACAACCTGATGAGCAACCTGCCCGGTCTTTTCGTAATCGGTGAAGCGAACTTCTCCGATCACGGTGCGAACCGTCTTGGAGCTTCTGCGTTGATGCAAGGACTCGCGGACGGATATTTCATTCTTCCTTATACGATCGGCAACTATCTTGCGGGTGCAGGATTCGGTTCCCGTCCGAGCGACGATCATCCGGAAGCAAAGAAGGCGCTTTCCGACGCGGAAGAAACTACGAAAAAATTTCTTTCCATCAAAGGAAAAAGAACCGTGGATTCTTTTCATAGACAACTCGGAAAACTGATGTGGGACAAATGCGGAATGGCGCGTAACGACAAGGGTCTGAAAGAAGCGTTAGCCGAAATTCCTAAGATCAGAGAAGAATTCTGGCAGAACGTAAACGTTCCCGGTAGCGGAAACGATCTCAATCAATCCCTGGAAAAAGCGGGAAGAGTCGCCGACTTCTTGGAATTCGGAGAACTTCTTTGCCTCGATGCACTCACAAGAGAAGAATCCTGCGGAGGTCACTTCCGTGAAGAATACCAAGAAGAAGGCGAAGCAAAACGGAACGACGACAAGTTCTGTCACGCGACCGCTTGGGAATTCAACGGAGTCGACAAAAAACCTACCGAACACAGAGAAAAACTCGAGTTCGAAAACGTTCACCTCGCAACAAGGAGTTATAAATAATGGATCTGAAACTCAAAGTCTGGAGACAAAAGAGCGGCGAAGACAAGGGAAAGATGGTCGATTACGACGCGAAAGACGTTTCCCCGAACATGTCATTCCTGGAAATGTTGGACGTAGTCAACGAAGAGATCATCACAAAGGGAGAAGAGCCGATCGCGTTTGAACACGATTGCCGCGAAGGAATTTGCGGATCTTGCAACCTGATGATCAACGGACAGGCTCATGGACCGCACCAAGGTGTTACTACTTGCCAACTTCACATGCGTTCCTTCAAAGACGGAGATACCGTTTATGTGGAACCGTGGAGAGCGAAAGCGTTCCCTGTTCTCAAGGACCTTGTCGTTGACAGAAGCGCGTTTGATAGAATCATCCAATCCGGAGGATTCATCAGCATCAATACCGGAGGAGCGCCGGACGCAAACGCATTACCGATTCCTAAAGTAGACGCGGACGTTTCCATGGACGCGGCGACTTGTATCGGATGCGGGGCCTGTGTTGCATCTTGTAAAAACGCGAGTGCGATGTTGTTCGTTTCCGCGAAAATCACTCACCTCGGTCTTTTACCACAAGGAAAAGTGGAACAAAAAGACCGCGTGAAAAAGATGATCAACGCGATGGACAAGGAAGGATTCGGGAATTGCACAAATCAATACGAGTGCGAGGCCGTTTGCCCTAAGTCGATCAAGAGAGATTTTATCCGTACGATGAACAAGGATTATATTCTTTCTTAAAAACTCTTCTTACTTCAAAGAAGAATCAAAAGCCGCCCCTAAAAAGGTGGCTTTTTTTATTTCCGCATTTCAATTTTATATTTCCGAAGAAGTTCAATCCGAGAAGAAGTTGCGAAATCCGGCATATTCATGACTCTAAGACATGAGCGCTTATAAACAAATCATAGAAACTTATTTGAACCTACTTTCCGATTTCGTAATCGAGCGGGAAAAATTCGAAACGATCCTTCATCCGGAAATCGAACAGACCGAATATCCGAACGCGTTGACTAAGGCGGTTACGGTAAGCGATTTCGAAAAGCTGATGCTTCGAATGCCGGCGGGAAAGAATCTTCTCAAAAAACAATCTTTCCGTGTCACGGGTTATATAGAAAAGGAAAACACCGCGATCGTGGAAGCGGACTGGGAGGCGATCGTAAAGTCGGACTTAGGGCCTTTCAAAGCCGATCAGTTTCTCAAAGCGTATTTTTGTATGATTTTTGAATTTAAGGAAAACAAAATATTCAGACAAAAAAACTACGATTGTTTTGAACCTTTTGCTTAAAGAGATAAGATCAGTTTTGGATCGATTGCGTTGACCATTCCATCGAGGCGGTTCCGCGATCAAATCCTGAAATTCAAAAGTCCACCTTGATGGATGTAGAGAATTCTTCCATTCCAGCTTCCGTCCGCGATCAACGCTTCGATCGTTTTGAGAGTTCGACCGGAATAAATCGGTTCGATTGGAATTGTATGTTTCTTTTCAAACGTTTTACAATATTCTAATATTTCCGGGTTTAGAGATCCGAATCCGGAATCATCTTCCGGCTCGTAGATACAATCCGGATCGATTTGGAGCGTTTCCAATCCGAGAATGGATTTTTCATCGTTTAACCAAGGGATCATCTTCTTTTTTGAAAGTCCGATGGAAATTCCGGAAATTAAAATGCGATTTTGGAAAAAATTCAAAGCGGATAACCAAGTTAAGCCGGAGCCGAGATCGAGCACAAGACGATCATACTTCTCAATTGGAATCTGTTTCCAAAGAGAATCCAAACCGAAAGCGGCCGCATGACAAAATCCGAATTCGGGAACGATTCCCCAAGTTTCGTCATTCTTAAATTCAAACTCCTGAATATTAGAGTTTTGAATTATATTAGAATTTCTAAAACTCAGAGCGTCCGCTTCTTGGACCGCACGTTTCCAATCGAAACGGGAAGAATACGTAGTCAAAGAATGCGAATTCTCCCGGACAAGAACGGCATTGGGTGTAGTTCGGCTCTTATCTCTGGCATAGGCAATGGATCGAACCTGATATCCGAAACGGTGAAACAAAAACGCAAATGCCGCAAGGGCGTTGCTGTGCAGTTCCCCTTGAAGAATCACGTTGTCGATCCCTCTTCTTTCCAACTCGGAATGAATGCCTAAAAATTTTCGAGATTTGGTTCCGATCCCCGTTGCAAGTCGATCGTCTCGGAGAATGGACAAAGTTGTCTGGGAACTTGTAAAAATATTCCGAATTTGGGTCGGAATGGAAAGCTGTAAAAGGAAATGATTTGCGAACTCGTTTGGAACCGAGGGTTGTCGATCGTTCATTTTGAAAAATGTGGGAACTCCTGCAAAAACCTCTTCGCCAGTGCGTCGGCCCATCCGGAAATTCGTATGAGTTCCTACAAAGATTTGTGATCTAAAGTAAAGCGAGCGTCCAGAAACGGATCAATTGCTCGTTTTCAAAACCGCCAAGAATGCTTCTTGCGGAATTTCCACGTTCCCGATTTGTTTCATTCGTTTTTTCCCTTCTTTCTGTTTCTCAAGAAGTTTTTTCTTACGAGTGATATCCCCGCCGTAACATTTTGCGGTTACGTTTTTGCGAAGCGCGGAAATACTTTCTCTCGCGAGAATTTTTCCGCCGACTGCGGCTTGGATCGGGATCATAAACTGATGTCTCGGAATCAGATCCTTCAGCTTTTCGATGATTTCGCGTCCCCTTTGTTCCGCCTTGGTTCTATGAACGATCATAGAAAGCGCGTCCACGGGTTCTCCGTTTACGAGAATGTCCATCTTTACGAGTTGGGACGCTTTGTATCCGGAAGGTTCGTAGTCCAGAGAAGCGTATCCTCTCGTAAAAGACTTTAGTTTATCGTAAAATTCGAATATAAGTTCCGCGAGAGGAAGTTCATAGGTCAACTGAACTTTGTCCTGAGTCAGATAAACCGTATCGAGTTGGATTCCTCGTTTGTCCATGGCTAAAGCCATAATGTTTCCGACGTATTCGTTCGGAGTGATGACGGTGGCTTTGACGTAAGGTTCTTCCGTGGAATCGATCGTGATAGGATCCGGGAAGCGGGACGGGTTGTCGATTTCTTCGACTTCTCCATTCTTACTACGGATGATGTATTTCACCGACGGCGCGGTCGTAATCAAATCGAGATTGAATTCTCTCTCCAATCTTTCCTGAACGATCTCCATGTGAAGAAGTCCGAGATACCCGACTCGGAAACCGAATCCGAGCGCAATCGAACTTTCCTTTTCGAAAACGAGAGCCGCGTCGTTTAACTTTAGTTTTTCGATCGCGTCCACGAGTTCGTCGAATTGTTCTCCGTTGATCGGATACAATCCGGAAAAAACCATCGGCTTTGCTTCCTTATAACCGGGAACGGATTCTTTGGTAGGATTGGAAAATAACGTAACGGTGTCCCCGGTCTTCGCGTCCGAGACTTTTTTGATTCCGGCGATGATGTAACCGACTTCTCCCGCGCCTAAACTATCCTTAGGAGTTAAACCGATTCGATTGATCCCGACCTCGTTGACGGTAAAATCCTTTTCGGTACTCATCATCAGGATTCGATCTCCCTTTCGGATCGAACCGTCGAAAACACGAATCTTAATCACAACTCCCATATAAGGATCGAAGTAAGAATCATAGATCAACGCTTTGAGAGGTCCGCTCGCGTTTCCTTTCGGACAAGGAATTTCTTTCGTGATCGCTTCTAAAACCGCTTTCACGTTGAGTCCGGTCTTCGCGGAAATAGCAACCGCTTTTTCCGAGTCGAGTCCCAAGCTCTCTTCGATTTGAACTTTCGTTTTTTCAACGTCGGCCGCGGGAAGATCGATCTTATTCATCACGGGAAGAATTTCGAGATCTTGTTCCATCGCGAGATAAAGGTTCGCAAGAGTTTGCGCTTCCACTCCTTGGCTTGCGTCCACGATCAGAAGAACACCTTCACAGGCTTTCAAAGAACGAGAAACTTCGTAAGTGAAATCCACGTGTCCCGGTGTATCGAGAAGATTCATGATATATGTATTGCCGTCATCGGCGAGATAATCAAAGGTCGCGTTGTTGGCTTTGATCGTAATCCCTCTTTCTCTTTCGATGTCCATCGAATCCAAAATCTGATCCTTTTTGGTTCGGTCGTTTGTAACTTGACCGATCTCCAAAAGTCTGTCCGCCAAGGTGGACTTACCGTGGTCGATATGGGCGATGATGGAAAAGTTACGGATGAATTGCTGTTTATCAGTCATGAGGGTACATTCCGATGATTTTCGGCGCAGGCCTACACTGGAAAGCAAAATACTATCGTTCTTTGGATGGGGAGAATGGGTTTTTCTCCTTTTAGGTGAGAATTTGTCGTGCTTGAAGAAATTTGTGGGAACTCACACAACCGCCGTCCACGAAGGAATGTATGAGATCCTACATTCTTTCCTCAGGTCGTATGAGATCCTACATTTACCCGCCGACCGGAAACTTCGCCCGACCTTCGATGAGCAAAAAGAAAAACCCGAGCGCGCCCAAATAAACGAGCATCGTAACAAAGGCCCAAAGAACTTTTTCGGAAAGGGAAGAATATTCCGAAACATGATACGCGTAACACGCAAAAACCGCCAAAATGAATTCCGGAACCAGAACATAAACCGCGACGTGACCGATGGTCCAAACGTTTTTCGCAAACCAAACCGGAATCAGATAAGAACCTTCTTCCGAACCTAAAAAAATCAGAAACGCAGCCAATCCACCGACAAGATAACTTTGAAGCGCGGGAGCATCCGGACGACGTTTTCTATAACGAACCGAAACGAACGTGGAAATGAACAATGGAATCACCCAAAGCCCGGCCATATAACCCGAAACGCCACCGATTTTTGGAAACCCATCTTCGGGGAACTCCACGGTGTTCAAAACCTGAGAAAGAAACCAATCCGGAAAAACCTGAAAAAAACTCAACGGAAGAAGAAAGAGCCAAAGATCCATCCAACGTTCATGAGTCCAAAATCTGGCGAATGTGGGAACTCCCACATTGTAAATCAAAACCAGCGAGAACATTCTCCAACCCGTAGATAAATTTCCGGGAAGAAACAAAATCAAAATCGCCACAACGGCAAAACAAATATGAAAACCGAACACGTGTTTTTCTGAAACTTTCATTTTTTATCGAGCGATCCTTAGAGAGCGAGATCATCGAAAATCGTGACAACCGAAACAAACTTAAACGGGCCGAAGAAACACGAGCAATCCATTTTTTCGTTTCCCGCTTGATTTCTTGGATATGGACCGTTTAATAACCCTGACTCCGATCGAAATCGCAAAATGCGAATATTCAACGGACAACATATAGAGAATCTCAGGAAATAAAATGTCTCATAACTCTCAAATTCAGAAAATTCACGCCCGGGAAATCATCGACTCCCGAGGAAATCCCACGGTGGAGGTTGACGTAACACTCGCGGACGGATCTTTCGGAAGAGCCGCAGTTCCATCCGGAGCTTCCACAGGAGAATACGAAGCCGTAGAACTCAGAGACGGCGACAAACACCGTTATCTCGGAAAAGGTGTACTCAAAGCGGTAGAACACGTAAACGTAAAAATCCAAGAAGTTCTCAAAGGAGAAGACGGGCTCGATCAAAACCGAATCGATCAACTCATGCTCGACGCGGACGGAACCAAGAACAAAGGAAAACTGGGAGCCAACGCGATTCTCGGAACTTCTCTCGCAGTCGCAAAAGCCGCGGCGGCATATTCCAAACTTCCACTCTACCGTTATATTGGCGGGAACTTTGCCCGTGAACTTCCGGTTCCTATGATGAACATCATCAACGGCGGAGCGCACGCGGACAACAACGTAGACTTTCAGGAATTTATGATTCTCCCCGTAGGAGCGAAAAGTTTCCGCGAAGGACTCAGAATGGGCGCGGAAGTATTCCATTCTTTGAAAGCGGTTCTTAAAAGTAAGAATTTGAACACGGCAGTCGGTGACGAAGGCGGTTTTGCGCCGGATCTAACGAGCAACGTGGAAGCGATCGAAGTCATTCTCCAGGCGATCGAAAAGGCCGGATATAAGCCCGAAAAGGACGTTTTATTGGGACTCGACGCGGCTTCTTCCGAGTTTTACGACAAAAGCAAAAAGAAATACGTACTCGGTGCCGAAAATAATAAGGAATTCTCCAGCGCCGAACTCGTGGATTATTATGCGAACTTGGTTTCCAAGTATCCGATCATAACCATCGAAGACGGATTGGATGAAAACGACTGGGACGGTTGGAAACTTCTTTCCGATAAGATCGGTAAGAAAGTTCAGCTGGTAGGAGACGATCTTTTTGTGACGAACATCGAGAAACTCTCCAAAGGAATCGCTTCCGGAGTCGGAAACTCGATTTTGATCAAAGTAAATCAGATCGGTTCCCTTTCGGAAACGTTGGCTTCGATAGAAATGGCGAAAAAAGCGAAATACACAAACGTTGTAAGCCATAGAAGCGGCGAAACCGAAGACGTTACGATCTCTCACATCGCGGTTGCGACTAACGCGGGTCAGATCAAAACGGGTTCGCTTTCCAGAACGGATCGAATCGCGAAATACAACGAGCTTCTCAGAATCGAAGAGGAACTCGGAAAATCCGCGGTTTATAAAGGTAGGGAGACTTTTTACAACCTGTAATCGGTTAAAAAATTATGACTTCTCTTTCGACTAAAGTCTTTTGGTTCTCATGTTTTCTCGCGGGACTCTTTTATTTTATCGTCCTGGGAGAATCGGGAATCGTCGTACGTTCTCAGTTGGAAGAATCGCTCGCATCCCTGAAATTGGACGTGGAAAGACTTGCCTATGAAAATAGACAGTTGGAAGAGAAGCAAAAGATTTTAAAAAACGATCAAGTGGCCCTCGAAAGAGAGGCCAGAAGATTCTATCTATTGAGCGAGAACGCTCAGATCGTCAAATTTAGGGAAACGGAGAATTCTTCCGAACTCAAACCGGTTCTCGCATCGAGACTGAATGCGTTTCGTCCCGGTAAACAATTTCCGGTTCCTCCGATTCATTTTATTCGTATTTTCTACGCAATCTTCGCTAGTTTTACCTGTATTGGAGTTTTCATAAAAATGAGGAAGAAGAAACTGGACTTTACCAACTACTAAAGGAAAGGTTCAGGAATGCCAGAAACAGAAAAAATCGCGGAAGTATTCGAAGAACTCACAGGAAGTAAAATTTCCAAAAATTTCCTCGACCACAGAAAGATTTTTCTCTGGGGTCCGGTAACCGACGAATCGTCTAAGGACCTTGTCGGAAAACTCCTCTACCTGGAAATGAAAGATCCGGGAAAACCGATCACGTTTTTTATCAATAGTCCCGGTGGTGTTGTCACTTCCGGAATGACCGTATTCGATACGATCAAGATGATTTCTTCTCCGGTTCACACGGTTTGTATGGGAATGGCCGCATCCATGGGTTCGGTTCTTCTTGCCGCAGGAAAAAAGGGAGAACGTTCCATTTGGCCGAACGGAAAAGTGATGATTCACCAACCGAGCATCGGCGGTCAGATCGTTGCACCGGCGACAGACTTGAAAATTCACGCGGAAGAAATCCTCAAAACGAAAGCGAAGTTGAATCAGATTCTCGCGGACGCTTGCGGACATCCGGTTTCCAAACTCGAAGAGGACACCGACCGCGACTACTATATGGACGCTGAAGAAGCGATCAAGTACGGAATCGTAGACAAACTCGCGACTAAAATCGAATTCAACTGATCGGATAAAGTCTTGTCCAAACCAGTTTCCTTAGAAGAATTCTTAAAAGAATTTTTAGCCTCTCCCGGACAAAAACGAAATCCGGAAGAGGATCAAAACTTAAACGAACTTTTTCTTGAATTCTCCTCTCTTCTCTTTTTAGAAGGAGAAGAAGAAACTCAAGAAGAAGTTCTTTTGAAGGACATCGGTTCCTTCGAGCTCGACGAGTTCGTGAACTTTTATCTTTCCGATATGCATCCGGACGATTCGGCGATCGTAAAAAGGGGCATAGACTTTCTAAGAAGACTTCATAAGTTCGCAAAAAAAAGTCCTCATATCGGAAAGGAACAACTGGAAGATTGGGACGAATTCTTTAAGGAACTCTGAGATTCACGTTAGTCGCCCTTAAGCCACCTTTATGAGTTCAGAAGCCTTCAAACCGAAACGATTCGTCAAAGGCAAACACCTCCAAACAGTCTATAGCACTTTTTTTCCACCGGAAAATCTATTGAGATCCTCGTTCTACTACGAGGACATTCTATTGCAACTCTCGGACGGCTCGGGAGACTCTCTTTGGTTGGAACACAATCCACCGATCTCGCATTATTCGTCCTCGGGTCCGAAGTGGAACGGAATTTATCTCGTGATGATTCACGGAATGGAAGGAACCTCGGACAGTTCCTATCTCGTAACTCTTGCGCAGAGCGCGCTTAAAAAAGGGTACGGATGTATTCGTATGAATCTACGAAACTGCGGTCGCGGCCAGGGATTTTCCAAAGGAACGTATAACATCGGTCAGACGAAGGACGTTCAGGACGTGATGGATTTCGTTTGGGAAAAACTTTCCCATAGAATTTTCTTATCTGGATTCTCCCTTTCCGCGAGTTTGGTTTTGAAATATTTCGGAGAAAGAAGAAATCACAAGGTGGAAGCGTTCTCCTCCACAAACCCTCCTCTGGATCTTTTCAAAGGTTGCGAGTTCATCGATTCGAGCGAGGGAAGATTCTACAGAGATCGATTCGTATCCGAGTTTCGCAAAAAGATCAAAAATAAATTCATTCAACTTCCACCCGAGTTGGAAAAGAACGCATTTAAAACAAAAACCTTTTTCGAGTTCGACGATCAGGTGACCGCGCCGTTCTTCGGATACAAAGACGCTCGGGAATACTACGAGGATTGTTCGAGCATTCGATATATTCCGGGGATTCGTCATCCGGGAATCGTAATTCATTCGGAAGACGACCCAGTCGTTCCGCCGTTCGATTGGGAAACGATCGAATGGAATAAACTCCCTCATATACGTACGATCCTAAGTCCGAAGGGCGGACACGTCGGATTCTTAACCGATCCTACTCCCGAAATTCCGGATGGAAGATGGTTGAATAAAATTATTCTGGATTATTTCGATTCGAAAGTAAACCCTGGAAGCTGATTTTTCAACCGATGAATTCCGCCAAAAAAAATTCTCCCACAAAGGAAAAACTCGAGCGTCCGCCAGGAGCTTCCTTTTTTATCGTAGTCGCGTACGAAGACGCGGAGATGTTTTATTCCATCAAAACGAAAACGGAAAAAAAGTTCTCCGCTACTCTTTACGAAAGTAATCCCATGCCGACTTGGAAAGACCCGGACGCGGGTCTTTGGAATCAGTTTCCGGGAAGACATACGAAAATCCTTTCCTTCAAAAGAAGAATCCACAGGGAAGAACTTCCTTCGATTCAAAAAGAATGTCTGGCGATTCAAAATTCCGCGATTGAAAAGGATCACGGGGTGAGAATTTTTCCGGGTTATCTCTGCAGTCATTCGGTTGTCATTTCGAACATCCGAGACGACTTTCATAGAATCTATCTATTCAACGGAGTTTATGCGGAAACCATCTATAATTATCAAAAACAAAAAATGGTTTTCAGGGAAACTGCCCCGCCCTTTTTCAAAACGCCCGAGTCCGTCTATTTTTTTACAAGCCTGAGAGAATCCTATGTTCAAAACATCAATAAAACCTAATATTCTTATATTCTTATGTGTGTTTGCGTTATCCGTCGTTTCGTCGACTTCCTGCGCGCCTACTCCGCTTTCAATTGCGTCAATTTCTCTCTGCGATCATTTCACACGGACCGGCGAATGTTTGGAGCCGATCGAAAAAAATCATCACTACAAGGTGGAAATTCCCAACAATCGAAAGCCGGATACTTGGGAAAAGTTCGCAAACTATCTTTACTTTCATGCACGGGAAACGCCGGGGTTCCTCGTTCGATTCAATCGAAAATTGACGCCTTCCGAATCCAAGGCAATCAAGGATTCTTATTACGCGACGATGAATCTTTCGGGAACCGTCGAAAGAATGGAAGGTTTTGAAATGGGAGAAGACTGGGTCGGTTCGTTTCAGTATCTCGGTTCGATGATCAAAGATAAACTGAAAAAAGAGAATCGCCTCGGTTCGTTTCCTTATACGAATACGATCTTTCCTGCGGAAGTGGAATTCAAATTCAATTCTTCACTTTTTGAAGGTGGAGAAAAAACAAAAATCAATTTGAGTTTTACGGTTCTTCCGCCCGAGAAGTAGTCAGGAGATTTGTCGGAGTTCCGACAAAACGAACGCGTAAATTCTCCTTGAAAGAATTATGATTTTCTGATATAGAAGATCTGCACGAAATTCTTCCCACCACCTCACCCCCCACCCAAACTAGGGTGGGGCCGACAACTTTCACGAAAAAGCCGTCGGAACTCCTACAAATCTCAAATCGTCAAAAACAACTCAGCCGGATTTAAGAAAATCGTAGAAGGTTCCACACCCAAAACGAGCCACGCGGTCAAACCGAGAACAACCGCAGAAACCGTAGGAATCAAAAGATTATCGTCGATCAAACCGTTCCAATACGTTCCACAATAAAGTTCCGTTACGGCGGAAATCAAAATCGCAGGAACCAAGAAAATTAGATTATTATAAAATACGAAACCTTCCGCTTTCAGAAAGTTCTGTTTTCCGTATGTATCGGACAAAAACATAAAAACGAAACCTACGATCGCACAAGCTACGATAAAGGCCACGATTCCTTCCACGGATTTCCCGTTGGAAAACCTACGTCTTCCGTAAAACGTACCGACCCAAGCCGCGGTAGGATCGCCGATCACCAAAAACAACATGGAAAGAATGGAAATCTCGGGCGGAAATAAAAAGACCACGAACGTGCAGGAAAGAAAATAGGGAAGAGTTCCGTTGAGTCTTGATTTTTCCTCTTCCTTCATCAGAAATCCGGCGATCGACAAAAAGAATTTTTGAAAACCCGGAAATCTAAAACGAAGATATTCCAAAAGAAGAATGATCCCCAAACAAAGAACCAGCGAAATCGAAACCACGGCGCGGGTTGCATTCAAAAGTCCGAATGCGCCTTGAAAGACGTCCAGATAATAACAGACAGGAACAATCAATCCGAGAAGATGCCATAGTTTGCGAGCGTAATTGAATCGAACCGAATTTGTCACTTGTATCCTACCTATTTTTCATCGTCATCTTCAGGGCGGACTCTTCGTCCGGAGCGATCAAAAAAAGACCGTTGAGCGCAGCCATTTTGATCGCATTCTTCACCGAATCGGTGGGATGAATCAGTACCAATTTGTTACGCGAAGTGAAGCTCAATTGATTCATCTCTTTCAAGGATTGAATCCCACGCGAAGAAATCAGACTGACCTCTTCCAGATCCAAAATCACCGGACCGGAACGGATCGAAACAGAAAGTTGATCTCTGAATTTTTTTTCCGTAAATGAGTTGATGGAACCCTGAAGTTTCATAACCTGAACGTTGTCGATTTTTTCCGTAGAAATGATGATTTCGTTCAGAATCATGATGCTTGGAAAGTCAGTCTATAAGCGTTTCTTCCGTAAGACAAATGGTTTTTCTATTCTTATCCGTTCTATTTTTGATTTTAAGATCTTATTCCTTCCTATCACCGGGCGCGGTCGTCTTGAGTCTTTCCGTTTTATTCTTTCGTAAAAAAGGAACGGCGCTCCCAGGCGAAAACCGCGCGCTTCCGATTTCCATTCTCACCCTAATCTTTCTCGCAATCGGAGGATTAGACGGTTCCACGGCAGGAGATCTACTCGATCTCATCTGCATCCACTGTTCCGGAATTCTTCTTTTAAAGGGAGAATGGAGACAGAAAAGTCCTTCCGAGGAAACGATATACGGCTTTGGAAAAAGATTTTTGGCCGATGGACAACTCTTTAAGGAAACCGTTTTGCTCTTATTCTTTCTGATCGCCGGATTTCGAATTTGGTATCAATGGAACTCGAATTTCTGGGAGGAAATCGGGTTTCTTTATCTTTTGAAGTCCTCGATTTTAACCTGTATTTTAGGGTTTTTGTATCTACGTTCGGGAGAATCGGGTCTCAAGACGTTGTTCTTCCTCTTTTTAGTCCTATGCACCTTGTTCGTACATCCTTCCCAGGGAATTTTGAATTTTTCCTATTTCTATTTATTTTCATTCTTGCAAACCGACGTAGAATCGAAAAAGATCAACGTCGGGACTGAGTATGAAAGTAAAGGTAGCACATCTTTTTCGAAAGATTGAAGAAGTGGACCGAGATATACTCGAATTGGGAAAGATTCAGGAAAGAATTTCCTCGGACCGAGACTATTCGGGAATTCTAAAGGATTCCATCCGAAAGGAAATGGAAAATTTGGAATCCGGAAAGGCCGAAATCCTCTCTTTGAAAATCAAAGAGGAACCGGGTAAGGTAGGTCTGCTGAAAAATTCCGGAAAATCTTCTCCCGCAGAGATGAAGAATTTATACAGCTCCCGAGAAAAAAATCTCACTCGGGAAATCTCCGTGGAAATCCCGGATCCCAAACCTCAGACAACTCGAAAGACAATTCACAAATACTAAGATTCAAGACACAATTTCATGAAACAAAAGACTCTATCTCTAACCATTCTTTCCCTACTCGTACTGTTTGCGATCGGCTGTAGCAGGGACTCGGACGTTCTCGCTTCCTTTAAATCGGGAACAGTAACCCGTGAAGAACTCAGGGCTTATTACAAACTCCGCGGAGTGGAACCCGATGCGAACAACGCTTCGATCGCAACCCAAGCAAAGATCGTGGAAGAACTCGGAATCCAAAAAATCGCCGAAGTAAATAACAACAGCACAAACGTCGTTACAAAAGAGGAATATGCGAAAATCATGGGATTCGTAGAACCTCAGGTTTTATTCAACGACTATAGAAAACAGTTCTCCGAAAAACTTCTCACATCCGGGATGCTTGAATTCGCTTTCGGAAGAATTCTTTTCGTAAAAGCGGCTCCGGACGCGGCCGTTAAATCGAACTCTCTTCTCGGACAAATCCAAGCGATCAAATCCGATAAGGAAGTCGCAGAATTCATCTCCAAAAACACGGACGAAACCCAAAGAAAGTCCATCGGCGGAAGATTAGAACCTCATTGTATCAATTGTGGAGACGATCCTTTTACCGCGATTTTAAAGGAAGCCGCGGACAAAAAAGGAAACTTCATTCTCAAAGAAGCACAAGGAAATTATTATATTCTCAGAGTGGAAAGAATCGAAAAGATCTATCCTAAGAAGATTGATAAGTTTTTCCAAAGCGAATTGGATAAACTCAAAAATCTCGCTCTAAAATTTCTTTCTAAAGAAGGAATCACCGAAGACGAAAAGAACGCCGCGAAATTTTATTCCGACTTAACCGTAAACGAAAGAGCGAATCAAACCGCGGAACACTATGGAAATCGTTTTCTTAAGGAAGCTTGGAAAAAGGAAATGGATTCTTTGAGAGAAAAAAGCGGACTGAAGATCGTAGATCTTACTCCCGAGTTTATCAAAGGATTAAGACCGGAAACCGTTCTTTTCGAAGATAGAAACGGAACAAAGTTTTCTTTCAAGGATCTTCTCGTCGAGTTTAACAAGATCGCTCCGATTCTTCAAAAGCGCAAAGCGAATCCTGAAGAAGAGAAAAACGATCAGTTGTCTTTTTACACTCAGATCTATCTTCCGATTCGAATCTCCGCCGAATCCAAAGAGGTTCAATCTTTAAAGGACACGAAAGAATTTAAGAAAACCCTTCCTTTACTCGGAAGATCCGTTCTTTTTATGTTAATCCGAAATCGTTCCACCGATTCAAACGTGGACGTTTCCGAAAAAGAAATCAGAGATACGTATGAGGCGGGAAAACTCTACGCGTATTCAAAACCTGCGCCAGGAAATCCAAACGAAAGAGTTCCCGAGGATTTCGGTAAGGTCAGAGACCGTATCAAACAAGAGTTAGTCGAAGCCAGAAAACAATCGGTTTTTCAAGACTATTTGTCAAAACTCAAGACTGAAAACGAATTCAAAATCTCTTCCGAGAGTTTGAAAGCGGGACAGATCTAAAGAATACAAAGCCTCGGACTTAAAAATCCGGGGCTTTTTTATAGTTTTAACACTCGCTTCGTTTGAAAAACTAACGGTCATTAGGGGAAACACCCGAATCACTTGCAAAATTTCTAATGCAATAATTTGTTTTTACTTCTTCTTTCGCTCAAATTCGAAAGAATTTATTTCTAATCGCTATTTTAAGTCTTCTTAATTTCTTCAATCCTTCGATTTATTCCTCATAACCCTTTCGGATTACTAAATAATGATTTCATAATCTTGTTTTGAGCGTATTGGAAATTTTTTCTTGAATTTCCGTCCTACACAAATAGCCTGGTAGATTGAGAGGGGAATTGAATGAAAAACCACATCTACATGCTTCGTAAAAAACGGGGTATTAAACAATACGATATGGCGAGAGCGCTGGGAGTATCTCCAAGTTATCTTTCCAAGATCGAAACGGGAAGCCAGGACCCTACAGAAAAATTCAAACAATCCTGTGCAAAATATTTGAAAACCACTCTTGAAAAATTGTTTAACGAGCAAGTCGTCGAGGATGTATATCCCGAGTTTACCGAAGGGCTCACCAACAGACTTTGGGCAAAACGCAGAGAGTTGGGAATTAAACAATACGACATGGCTAAAAAACTAAAAGTGTCCACTCCTTTTCTTTCTAAGGTGGAGCTCGGACTTTTAGAGCCGCCTGAAGATTTTAAAAACATGGCTTCCAAAGCCTTAAAGATGAAAAAAGAAGAACTCTTCCTTCAAAAAGTCGAATATTAAAAAAGGGTTAAACTCCTAAAAAGAAAGGGAAGCATGGGCTTCCCTTTTTTGTGTACAACTCCACACTCGATTCTAAAACGAATCGTTTTGATTTGTATCTTTCTTTCCGAACTTTCCTATTTCACGCATCTCACACGAACCAATAAGGTCGCCTTATCTCCCGTATCATAGGTTGCTCCGGTAAATTGCACGTAATAAGCCTGATTCTTATACGTACTGGAAGGATGGGTTGTGGAAGCCCAATAGTTCGCTCCGGCATTCGGAAAAAAAGTGGAATTGATAAAGGGAGAAGCGGCTCGATTGTAATCGATCAAAGAAATCAACTCCTTCATCGAAGGAAGTCTCCAACCGCCCATTCCCGCCAAGTTTAGAGAATTACAATATGCTAATGCACTCGTCCAATCCATATTTGCCGCGGTTCCCACCGTACAATCCGTGTAAGAATCGCCCGCGCTCCCCTGCCCGTTCGCGCATTTTTGCCAGATAAGTCCGCTCTTTTGATCGAGAATGGTTCCGTTTCCCGAATCCGTAAAAGGTCCCGTATAAGCATAAGAAGAATGCGATAATAAACTAAGAATGAAGATGAATAGAATTTTAGATTTCATGTTTGTCTCCTGATACGATGGTCTTAAGGATTTCCGGTCACACAAAGAGTCAGATATGGAAAACCGTCGTTGGCGCTGTTTTTGGAATGTGTAAATGCTCTGGCTCCGAAATTCCGAATCACGAATGCGTTTAGATTGCTCGGACGATACGTGGTAGAACTCCAAAATCTTTGGTTGAGCGCGCTACTCGGAAATCCGGGAAAACTCGCCGAAGCAACGATCAAATAACCGGAGGTTGCGGAAGGAAACGTAATCAAAGTATGAATGTCTTCCATACTCGCGAGTCTCCAATTCTTAAGTCCAGCGTATCCTGACCCTGAATTTTTTTCGTTCAAACTTGCACAACTGGATAAGGCATCCGGCCAGATCAGCTCCGTAGGAGTTCCGGAACAGTTCCCGCTTGCCCAGGTCATTCCTTGTGTGCATGTTTTCCAAGTAAGACCGCTCGTAGAATCGACGGTGACCGCGTCGTTTGTATAACCT
This sequence comes from Leptospira barantonii, assembly GCF_002811925.1. Lineage (NCBI taxonomy): Bacteria > Pseudomonadati > Spirochaetota > Leptospiria > Leptospirales > Leptospiraceae > Leptospira > Leptospira barantonii. Next base: position 182,099 of record NZ_NPDS01000006.1, on the reverse strand, counting down.
CCCAAGGTCGTCGGAGTTCCGATCACCTGTGCCGTCGGAGTCGCAGTATATGCCCCGTCCTGTCCCGTTCCCGTGCATGAAATTGCCGAGCCTACGGAGTCAAAACAACCGGGTTGATTCGTATCGATGATCGTCTTCAAAGAGACCGCGCCGCCCGTAGTATAAGAAAGATTCAAATTTCCGGAACCGTCTCCAGTAATCGAATTCCCCGCTATGTCCTTTAAACCTGAAACGGGAAACTTGACTTGGATCGAAGTGTATTCGGGAAGAATCATATCCAGATCGTATTTAAGAACGGTAGACGATGCCCAATTCGCAGTCGCGCTTGCGGGTAACGTGATCTCTAGAGTAGTCAAGGTTCCGCCCGAACCGTATGTGATCCAAACATGAGGACTCAAACTCGTATTCGGTTGCATGTTTTCGTTAAAGGTAAGAATCAATTCTCTGTTGAAAACGTCTATGTCCACTGCGGCGCTCGCAGGAGAAGTCGAAACTAAAGTAGGAATTCCCGTGTCGATCGTAACGTTAAATCCGAAGGAGCCGGACTGACTGGAAGAATCTAAAAGACAAAGTTTCAAAGAATTCGCGCCTTCCGAAAAACTTCCCGTAGGAATCGTAAGATCCTGCGTTCCTGCGACGCCAAGAGTCCCCGACACGATCGTAACTCCGGGAGTGATGCTCGAACAACTCGTAGTGTTCGGAACCACGAAGTAATTCCCGGCCGTATCCGACGTCCAGTTCACCGAGGTCGCCGATCCCGAGCCGTTTGTGGTTCCATTCGTAATCGAATTCAAGGAAACCGTAGGCGCGGAACTCGGAGGTATGGTAATCGTATAGGTCGCGGAAATCGGAGCGGAAATATTCCCCGCACGATCCGATGCGATCACTTGAACGGTCGTAGTTCCGCTTCCAACGTTCAAAGTCGACGGAAAGATATATCCTGTAACGATGTTCAACGGATCGAAGTCGCTTAACAAAGAAAGACCAGGCGTCTGACCGTCGATCGTATAAATCAGATCCATACATCCCGAAACGGCATCGAGACAAGTCATAGAAAGATCTTGTTGAATCGTAAAACTCCCCGAGGAAATCGAAAAGCTAAGAGTGGGCGCGGTCGAATCGTAAATCAAAGAAGCCGACCTTTGGCTCACAACCTGTCCGTCCTTATACAAAGCAAAATTGAGAGTATTCCCGCCTACACTGACCGGATATGTATTCGGAATTGTAACGTTTAGATTCAAATTCGCGATTCCCGTGGAAAGAATCGAATCATACAACAATACCTGAACCCCACAACCGGGATCGTTCAGACAAATGCGCAGAGAAGTTCCCGAAGGGATGTTTGAAAAAGATAGAATTACGTTAAACCCGAAGTCTCCCGACGCGACCTTGGACGCGTAAAAACTGCCGCTGTAAAGGCTTTTTCCCCCGGCAACGGAAAGCGCACTCTGGGCCGGAGTTGCATTTCCCAAACCGAAAATATCGGACGGACTTTGGATCGAGCTGGGGAAGAATAAAAACCTCATCTTTACCCCGTCTCCAAAGCTGTCGTTTAAGCAGGAAACGCTAAACAGAAACGAGAAACCAACGATCAAGAAAGATTTGGATACTAAATTAATTGCAGAATGCTTCGCGTTTAGATTCATCGTTCGTCTCCGTTTCGATCAGATGATATATCAAATTCTAAGTTGCGTCTTCCTGATCTATAAAAAGCTCATCAAGAATTCAAAAAGTGCGCAAATGCACATTTTCAAAGTTTGGCAAAATTATAAATTTTTAAACGGACAAAGCAAAACTAAGTCATAATAAAATTCATATTCCGTATACAATGAAAATTGAATAGAGCGATCAATCCATTCTCCTTCAAAATTAAAAGCATGTCGCTTTAAAATATTTATCGTTCATGCACAACCAAAGAATCGCTAACTTTGGACACCAAACAAATTATAATTGTATAAATATTTTATAGAGAGCTGTTATCGTTTTATACAAAGTTTGTTGTCAAATCAAGCCCAGGCCAAAGAACGGAACTCATATGAAAAATAATTTTCGTAAATTAGTTTTTAACCAGCTTTTCTTAGAAAAGGAAGAACGAATTTCGGAACAACAAAAAGGAATATGCAATATTTTGAATATTTAAAATTCAAAGTTTAAAAAACAAGGTACATCAGGAAAAAACATGACATTCGCAATAGAACCCATCATTCACCATCTACAACTTATAGGAATTTATTTAGGTTTTTCCCTGGGAATTCTCCGGTTATTTCGGTATAAAAAGAACCGTTATAACGTCGTATACGGAATCAATTTCATTTGTATCAGTTTCTTTTTATATCTCGGTTCGGACGAGGATTTCTATCGGAGACAAGCGGTTTCTTCGAGCACATACAATCAATCCTTGATATTCTTCACCTTAGTCATTTACGCTTGTACGATTACAAGATCTTTGATGAGACGCGCAATCGGATTGGAAGTAAAAAAGAACGATTTAGGAATCAATCTCCTTTTTACTCTTACGGTAATCTCAATTCTTAGCGTCGTTCTTAAGGAGGAAATTCCCCTAAACATAGCCGGAAATGCGATCAGCCTTCTGATCACCACGTTCATTCTTGTTGAAATTACGAGTTCGATACAAACAAGAGGACTTCCGTCGCTTTACTACAATCTGAGTATCATGTCCGCATTTATGTGCGTCGCTCTTTTGTTGGATCTCATAGGAATTTTTAGAAACGATATTCAATTTCGTGTTCTTTCGAATATGACCGCGAGCGTTTTGATCGTATATTTTCATCTTTTGGAAATTTACTTTCCGATCATTACGGATAAAAAAACGATCACTTCACTTTCGGTCGCTCATAGAATTCATAAAAGAAAGGAGACGGTCATTCAGATTCGGGCAAAAACCGCGAGAAAACGGAGCGAACTTCAAGAGAGTAAGGTGATTCTGAAAGAGGGCGAGGTGATCCGCATCGAAGAGAAACTTAGATTGTTCTTAGAAGAAAAACGTTTTTTAGACGAGGAACTCAGACTTCCGGATCTTTCCGCTTATCTCGGAATTTCGGTTCATCAGGCTTCCTTATATCTCAATCAGTATAAGAATTTGAGTTTTGCGGATTTTATAAACCAGCACAGAATCGAAGAAGCCAAAAGACTGATTTTATTGGATATGAATAAGAACCTAATCGATATCGGTTTGGAATGCGGATTCAATTCCTATTCTCCGTTTCACAGATCTTGCATTCGGTTTACGGGTTATTCTCCCAAGGATCTTAAAAGTTTGATTCTTCAAAAAGAGGACCCGAAGGTGATTCTTCTTTCGGATATAAGCGAAAAAAGAACCACCTAATCGGATTTTGAAAACTTATTTGACTACGACCTTTTCATGTTCGTAGTCCACGGTTACTCTTTGTCCGTCCGTGAATTTTCCGTTTAGGATGTAGCGGCTGAGTGCGTTGCCGACTTCCTTTTGGATCAAACGTTTTAAGGGTCGCGCACCGTATTCCGCGTCGAATCCGACTCTGGATACGTAATCCTTTAGTTCTTTTGTGAATTCTACGTTCAGACCGTTCTCCTTAGCCTTTTGTTTCAGTACTTCCAACTGAATGTCGGCGATCTTATGGATTACCGAATCCGTAATGGAATGAAACAAAATCACTTCGTCGATTCGGTTTAGAAACTCCGGCTTGAAATGTTTTTTCAACCGTTGTTCCACCAATCTTTCCTTTTCTTCGACGCTGTAATCCGAAGATCCCAAAACGTCCGATCCGATATTGGAAGTGAGAATGATAACCGTGTTTTTAAAATCCACGTTACGCCCCTTTCCATCGGTCAACCTTCCCTCGTCCAAAATTTGGAGAAAGATATTGAACACGTCCGGGTTCGCCTTTTCGATTTCGTCGAATAGGATCAACGAATACGGTCTTCTTCGTACCGCTTCCGTGAGTTGTCCGCCTTCATCGTAACCAACATAACCCGGCGGCGCTCCGATCAATCTTGCTACGGAATGCGCTTCCATGTATTCGCTCATGTCGATTCGATGCATCGCATTTACGTCGTCGAAAAGAAACTCGGCGAGAGCCTTTGCGGTTTCCGTTTTCCCCACACCGGTAGGTCCGAGAAATAAGAACGTGCCGATCGGTCGATTCGGATCGGAGATTCCCGCACGAGATCTTTGCACCGCTTCGGATACAAGTCTCAACGCGTGATCCTGACCGATGACCTTCGTCTTCAAAGCGTCTTCCATCAATAGAAGTTTCGCCCTTTCCCCCTGCAACATTTTGGATACCGGAATTCCGGTCCAACGAGATACGATATTGGCGATGTCCTCTTCGGTTACCTCTTCCTTCAAAAGTCTGGAGGCGCCTTCCTGTTTTTTCAACTGCTCGTTTGCGGTTTCAAATTCCTTCTGAAGATCGACTAACTTTCCGTAGCGGATTTCAGCAACTCGGTTGATTTCGCCTCTTCTTTCGGCCTCCGCTTCCAGATTTTTATACTTTTCGATCTCTTCCTTGATTTGTTTCAAACGGGAGATCTTGGATTTTTCCAAATCCCATCTCGCTTTTAAGGTTTGAAAATTCTGTTCCTGTTCGGCGAGATCCTTTTCGAGAATCTTCAATCTTTCCTTCGAAGCCGGATCCTGTTCTTTTTTCAAAGCCTCTCTTTCGATCTTTAAGGATTGAATCCGCTTGCTCGCACGATCGAGTTCTTCCGGCATAGAATCGATTTCGATCCTCATTTTGGAAGAAGCCTCGTCGATCAGATCCACCGCCTTATCCGGTAGAAAACGATCCGCTATATAACGATTCGATAATGTAGCCGCGGCGATCAAAGCCGAATCCAAAATTCGAATTCCGTGATGAAGTTCGTATCTTCCTTTGAGTCCTCTGAGAATCGTTACGGTTTCTTCCACCGAAGGTTCTTTTACGTAAACCTGCTGGAATCTTCTTTCAAGAGCCGCATCCTTTTCGATATACTTTTGATATTCCTTAAGAGTGGTCGCTCCGATACAACGAAGTTCTCCCCGCGCAAGCATAGGTTTGAGCATATTAGAAGCATCTAATGCACCTTCGGTCGCGCCCGCGCCCACTAAGGTATGAATCTCGTCGATAAAAAGAATCACTTCTCCGTCCGACCCTTTTACCTCGTCGAGAAGAGCCTTGAGTCTATCCTCGAATTCTCCCCTGTATTTGGCCCCTGCGATCATCGAACCGAGATCCAAGGTGTATAACGTTTTGTTTCTGATTCCTTCGGGAACCTCTCCTTGTACGATTTTGTTCGCGAGCCCTTCCACAATCGCGGTTTTTCCCACGCCGGGTTCTCCGATCAACACGGGATTGTTTTTGGTTCTTCTGGAAAGAACTTGGATCGTTCTTCGGATTTCCTCGTCTCTTCCGATGACCGGGTCCAGTTTTCCCTGTTTGGCCAACTCGTTTAGATTTTTTGCATATTTGGCAAGTGCGTCCGTTTTTCCTTCCGGTGAATCGTCCATGATCGTTTTTCCCTTTCTATTTTCCAGAGTGGTTTTGAGTAATTTAGAATATTCTAATCCTAACTTTCGAAATTCTTCCTTAAGCGGTCCGTGTCCGTTTTTCATCAATCCGAGAAGAATGTGGTCGGTGGATAAATATTCGTCCTTGAGTTCCTTTCGGATTTCGTCGGATGCTTTTAGAAGAGCGACCGCCGATCTTGAAAACCCAACGTCTGTGGAAACGTTTCCTCCGACCCTCGGAAGTTTTTGAAGCGCGTCGTCGGTTCTTCCCAAGAATGATTTCGGATTCAGATTGAGTTTTGAAATCAAAAGAGGCGCAAGCCCGTCCTCTTGGGAAAGAATTTCTCGGACAATATGTTCTTCGCTGATTTCCGGATTGCCGGTTCGCTCCGCAAAACTTTGCGCGTTATGCAGAGCTTCATTCAATTTTGCGGTGAGTTTGTCTAGTTTCATTGTCTGATTCTCCAGTCGGGAGATCCCTTTCTTGATTTAGAATTTAGACTGAGTTGTCGTTTAAAATTCTTAAATTTTCTGCCATATTGACATTTATCAATATTTTGATTCGGACGGCCGATCCGAGTACGTTTACGAAAATGTAGGAACTCATACAACCTTCCGAAAACTGCCGGACCCTGGAAAAGTGTAGGAACTACCACATTTTATGTCCCCTTTTTTACCGTTTCACCCGCTTTTCTTTTGACAGTTGGGGGTTTGGCGTACGTTTTGCAAGAACCAACATCATGAGTAAGGAACCCCCTAAAGAAAGCTGGAAATCCAGAACCGGACTGATTCTGACCGTCGCGAGCGGAGCCATCGGCCTTGGAAACTTTATCCGATTCCCCGGACAAGCGGTCGCAAACGGAGGCGGAGCCTTTATGGTCCCCTACATCATCAGCTTCATCCTTGTCGGAATTCCGGTTTGTATCACCGAATGGATCATGGGGAGAATGGGCGGTCGAACCGGTCACAGCGCCCCCTTCTTGTTCAAAAGTTTTTTATCGGGTTTCCCGCTAAGAATCGTCGGAGCAATCGGTGTCACAGTTCCGATTCTCATTTACGTATATTACGTTTTCATTGAGGCTTGGTGCCTCGCCTATTCTTTCGAATTCTTAACCGGACAAATCCGTTTGAACCCGGATGGAAACGTTCCACAAAGTCAAATCATCCAAGCCGCCGGAAATTATTACTTGGATCTGACGGGCGCAAGACAAAACGGGGACGCGATTTCGGGTAAGATTTTTTACGCAACCTTAACTTGTTTCGTTCTAAACTTCGCACTCGTATATCGAGGAATTTCAAAAGGAATCGAAACATTCGCAAAGATCGCGGTTCCTTTAATGCTTGCGTCTTCGGCGGTAATTCTGATTCGAGTTCTTACGTTAGACAACATCGAGATCGGCTTGGGAAGAATGTGGAACCCCGATTGGTCCGCGCTTCTAAAATCGGAAGTGTGGATCGCGGCCGCGGGTCAGATCTTTTTTACTTTGTCCGCAGGATTTGGAATCGCCCTCGTATTTTCAAGTTATCTCAAACGGGAGAATGACGTGGTTCTTTCTTCCCTTTCCGCGGCTTCTTTGAACGAATTCGTAGAAGTTGCGATCGGAGGAATGGTGACGATCCCGGTTGCGTTCTTATTCTTAGGCGCTTCCATCAACGACTTCGGAATGTTCGGAATGGGGTTTATCGCGCTTCCTTCGGTTTTTTCCATGATGCCCGGCGGGGAATTGTTCGGAGCGATTTGGTTCTTCGTTCTTTTTCTCGCGGCGATCACGTCATCGGTTACGATGTTACAACCCGGGATTATTTTCTTGGAAGAATCCTTCGGGATGAGAAGGCAAACCTCAAGTTTGATTTTGTTTTTATTCACTGCGAGTCTTTGTTTTCCGATTCTTTACTTCAACCAAAACTTCCAAGCGTTGGAACTCGCGGATTTTTGGATCGGAACGATTTTGATTTTTATACTCGCGAGTATTCAAATTTTCTTATTCGGTTGGAAGGTCGGCGCGAAAAAAGGTCTCGAAGACGGAAACGAGGGTTCTCATCTGGAACTTCCGAAATTCTTTTGGTTCGTGATTCAATACATAACGCCCGCGTTTTTGATCGTGGTATTCATCGCATTTTTGATCCAGAATCTTCCGGGTCACTTTGAGAGAATGAGCGTGGACTCCATGGTCACTCAGGCGATCGCAAAAGGAACTTCGGTGGAAGCCGCAAGGATGGGAGCCCTCATCTCCAGATCCGTTTTTTTTGGAATTCTGATCGTTTTCAGTCTTATCGTGCTTCTCGTTCACTACGCTTTGAAGTATAAAGAAAAGAGAGGACAAACGGAATGATGTTCTTAGCTCAGGAAGGTTTGAATTGGCAGGGAACCTCGATCATGACCCTTTCCCTACTTTTGGTGACTGGACTTTCGATTTTTTGTATATTCAAACTCTTTAAAACTCGCAACCATTGAACCGTTCGACACAATACTTCGATAAACTTTCGACCATCTGGGACGATTTCGAACCCAGAAAGGGACAGATTCAACTTTCTCAGAAGATAGAAGAATCCCTTTTCAACGGAACGCATCTGATCGCAGAAGCGGGAACCGGGGTCGGTAAGTCCCTCGCCTATTTGATTCCGGCCGCGCTTTCTTCTATGGAGCGAGAAGAACCCGTAGTCATATCGACGGAAACGAAATCGCTTCAACAACAGCTTCTTCTAAAAGACATTCCCATGGTTTCCAAAATTTTAGGAACCGATCTAAGAGCGGAAGTCGCGATGGGGGCTTCGAACTACGTTTGTAAACGAAAACTGAACCACGTTATGCGCGATGGAACCTTCGGTCCGGAAATGATTCCTCATATCGATTCGTTCAATCGTTGGATCCGAACCACAGAGTCGGGAAGAAAACAGGAATATACGGGAACCGCTTCTTATGATTTTTGGAATAAGATCACCCGCGAAGCGGACAATTGTTTGGGAAGGAATTGCCCGAACTTTTCTCATTCTTATTATTTTTTAGAAAGGGAAAAATGGAAACGTTGTAATATCTTGATCGTCAATCATCATCTATTGGCGGCGCATATCGCGAGTGATTTCAACATTCTTCCCGAATTCAGCCGAGCCATCTTGGACGAGGCGCATAACTTTCCGGGAATCATAGGTTCTTCCTTTCGTCAGGAAATCCGTTCTCAGGAAATTCAAAAACTTCTGCAACAGATCTGGCTTCCGAATAAGAATACCGGAGTTGCAGTTTCCATTTCTTCAAACGAGCTAAAAGATTTGGTCACAAAAGCCGGGGACTCGTTGACTTCTTTTTTTAACGCACTTTCGGGCGAGGTTCCTTTAAACTTTTACAGTCCTCAAAGAATCAAAAGACCTTTGAAGTTGGATAAAGGCGCGTTCGCGGCCGTTCTTGCGGGGATCACGGAAATTCTCCAGAAACATCTTTCCAAATTATCCAAGGACAGCGACGACATTACCGAAAAGGAATCCGTTCTCGTCTTAGAGATGTTAAGCGGGAGAATGGAGGAAATCGCGGTCGGATTGGAAACCTTTCGTTTAGTCGACGACCCGAGCCTTGTCTATTGGATAGAACCTCCCGATCAGAGTTCCAAAGAAATATATTATAAAATCTGCATGGAACCTTTGAGCCCGGACGAAATCATTCGGGATCTGTTCGCATCCAGAATGCAATCCGTGATTTTTACTTCCGCGACCTTGTCCACTTCCGGTAGCGATTTTAAGTATTTCAAAAAGAAGATCGGGGATTTACCCGCGTCCAGCCTTACCGTTCCTTCTCCGTTCCCGTATCAAAAGAACGCACTTCTGTATGTGCCAAAAGAAATCCGGGACCCTGTCGCAGACCCGGACGGTTATCACGCGGATCTTGCAAAACAGATTCTCTGGTTGATCGAGATGACTCAGGGAAACACATTCGTACTTTTTACTTCTTTTAAATCTTTGAAACTCGTTTACGAAGCGATTCGTCCTCATACGGATCTTCCTTTGTTTTCACAATCCGATCTCGGACCCGACGGCGCGAAACAAATGTATTTGGAAACCCCCAACAGCGTTCTCTTCGGTGTTTCCACGTTTTGGCAAGGAATCGACATTCGAGGTGATAAACTCAAATCCGTGATCATAGCCAAACTCCCGTTTCAAGTTCCAAACGATCCGGTTCTGGAAACCAAAAGTGAAAAGCTCAAGGAATCCGGTGGAAACCCATTCGCAGAACTTCAGCTTCCGTATGCGTGTACGGTTTTGAAACAGGGATTTGGTCGTCTGATTCGGTCCGGAACCGACACGGGGGTCGTTTCGATTTTGGACCCGAGAATGTTCACAAAGACATACGGAAAGGATCTTTTGAAGTCCCTTCCTCCCGCTAAACTGATCCAGAATCGAGAAGATTTAAGAAGAGAATTCGACAATCTGCCGAAATAAATAGAAGACGCATTTCTATTGATCGAGTAACGCAAGATGTATTGGAAAACCCGAATTCTTTTATTCATCCTTCTTTTTTGGATTCCGTTCGAGACGTCCTTTTCCTTTGAAAGCAGGGATTTTACCGATACGGTGGTCAACTGGAAGAAAGGCGAAATTCAGAAGATTCTTACATTCAAACTTCCTAAACTGACTTATTCAGTTGAAGACCCGGATTGGGGTGCGGAGAATACCGCGAGAAATCTTACCGAGGCGAGAAAAAAAGTTTCGTCCAACGCGGAAGAGGAACTCAAAAAATTTCTTTTTAGAAAGATCGATACTTTGAAACTCGATTCCGAATTTACGCTTCGTGAAAAGATCAAAGAAGATTCCATGTTTCGGGAAATCTTCAATCAGATTTACGAAATAGAACCGATCTTTACGACCGTTAACTTCGTGGAAAACCAAGCGATCGCAAAAGGTCTGATTCAGTTTAAAGGGAAACGAGGAATTCTCAATTACGTTTTTCTTTCCTACGATACGGAAAGTTTTCCGGAATATCCCGCTCCGACCTTGGCCGCTGAGTTCACGTCTTTGATCGTGGATGCAAGACATCTGAAGTTGGAAACTGCTTTGTTTCCGGAGGTTCTTTCCGAGGAAGGAAACAGTCTTTATTCTCCTTATTTCGTTTCTAAGGAAAGCACGGTGAAGAACGGTTATGTGAGTTATATGAAAACTCCGGAAGAAGCGTTTCGTTCACCGATCGCCGGAATCAAACCCTATTTCGTAACCGCGTTAGGCGTCACCGGTCATTATCCGGTCAATCCCGTGATCGCGGCGGAAGACGCGAGAAAATTGCTCGCTTCTCCGAAAACCAAGTCGGCTTTGAAAAACTGTCGGGTCATTATCTTAAAGGATAAGTGAGTCGTCGAAGATCCGATTTTAAAATTTGCGAGTAATTTTTCATGGGTTCGTGGGAGTTCCTACAATGATCTGTCCAAGAATCCTTCTTGCAAATAGTATGATTTTCTGATATAGGAAAGTTGTCGCAATATTCCCACAAAGCCCGCCTCCACCACCCAATTTCGGGCGGGGGCGATCGTTTTACAAAAAATCGTCGGAACTCCTACAAATTCCTCAAAAACCGAAGAAGTCCGATGGAATCTCGTATCTCGTCCAAGAAACCGGAACCTCATCGGCGGAATAAACCTCCGTTCCGTCGCAATTCAACTTGGCCCGCATTTCGACAAGAATCGGTTGATCGGATTCGGAAAGAGAATAACGAAAAAATTCTCCGCAATCTCCCATCCCTCTGTATTTGTTGAAGGCAACGAAATCCTTTGTTTCCGGTTTGTAAAAACGAACCAAACGATCACTTTCGAAACTACTTTTGGAAACCGTTCCGTTTGATTCCTCGAAACGAAACGCCTTAAATCTTAGAATTCTCGTTTTTGCGGGAACGATTCTTTCATCATAGATAAAATATACGTTGTAACGATTGTAAGCGCCCGATGTGCACAACAATTCTCCTATAAATGTCCTTTCCGACAAAGGGAAAAAACGAACCGGCGCGTACTTAAGAAAATCCGCATATAAATGATAATCGATCTTCCCGCCCGCTCCCGATCTTGTAGAATCATAATCACAATTTTTCGGAAGTTGATCTTTTACGAATTCCAACGCGTTCGCACAGACCTCTTCGGGAGATGAAAAATTTCCTTCGCGAGAATTCTCATACGAAGAATGCGCGTAAAAGTCGCAATCTTTGGGCCATTCGATGGAAGTTCTTTTGGGGTTTACGTTGATTGAAGAAGTTTTGGAGGATTGAAATTCTCGGATGAGAGAAGAAACGAAATTCTTTTCGGATCGCGGATCGATCCATTCTTTGCCGAAGAAAAAGACGACGACTAAAATCCCAAAAGCGGTGAAAACCAGGAGCAGAAAAAGAAAAAGCCGAGCTTTTATAAAACCAATTCGTTTCATAAAACCCGGCTTTGTTGCCTTCTACTTTAAAAGAAAAACGTTTCTGGATCGAGTCGTTTTAGTCGGCTCTCAACCGTGCACTGCGACGAGTTCGCTGAACACCTCTTCCGCTTTTTTAAAATTTTCGGAAAAGAGATACGCAAAACCTAAGTCGATCAATTCTTTCATAGAAAGAGATTTTCTTTTGGCTTCCATCTTTGGAATGCTCGCGATCTTTTCGGAGAATTGTTTTTTCTTTTCGTCAAAGGTAGGAAGTTCCTCGTAACCGGGAATTTTTTCGAGAACCGATTTCGCTTCTTCGAATTTTCCGGTGTGAACCAAGGCAAGCCCCAATGCACCCATAACGTCTCTTTCTTCGGAAAGACGTTTTGCATTCTCCGCAAAAACCTGAAGTGCTTCCTTATAATTTCTAAGATGATAGTTGGAAAAGAATTCCGCCTTGCAGAAATAATCGTTGGAAAAGCGGGCTTTGTAGATCGGGATCAAATCCAGAACCACTTTAAAATCCACCGCGTCTTCACTGACTAAAATCGCGGTTCTCAAAATGGAATACGCGACCGGAACCGAAGCCGTTTTAAAGTATCCGTGAAACTTCTTAGCGGCTTCTCTGAATTTTCCGGCTTCTTTTAAAAGATAAGCATCGAGAAGCGGGGTCAATACAGAAGAACCCTTTAAGAAATAATTGATCCCATGATCCGAACCGGATTCAAACCCGGCAATCCCACTCAAATGATTTAAAAAAACATGATTCGGATTTTCTTTCGCGATCGAAATCACTTCTTCGTAAGAACCCGTCTCGAATAATTCCCACGCGGACTCTTCAATGGAAGACGGATTGGATACTGCTAAATTCTGACCCATAGGATACCTCTATTTTTCTTATCGGATGGATCAGGCGAATTCAGCTTAAAAAAAAGTGAATCACGTTATCGCGTTAACTCAGCGAAACGCTCTCTACGGATCGCGTTTCATGGATAAAGTCGTTCCATCATCCTCGGAAACGGAATACATTCTCGGACGTGCTGGAGTCCGCAGATCCAAGCGATCATTCTTTCCGAACCGAGTCCGAAACCGGAATGAGGAACCGATCCGTATTTTCTCAAATCCAAATACCAATCGTAGGATTCCACGGGAAGTTTTTCCTCTTCGAGACGGTGAATGATATTCTCATAATTCTCCTCTCTTTCCGAACCTCCGATGATCTCACCCACTCCGTCCGGCGCGATCAGATCCGCGTTCAAAACCGTTTTCGGATCATCCGGGTTGACCTTCATATAAAACGCTTTGGCTTCTCTCGGATATTTTTGGATAAAAACGGGACCGCCGAATTCGGTGGTGAGCATCTGTTCTCTTTCGGAATTGATGTCGTCTCCCCAAACGATGTCTTCTCCTTTCGACTGGAGAATTTCGAGAGCCTTTGTGTAATCAATGATCGGAAAATCTTTTTCAAGATACGCAAGAAGCGGAGTCGGATCCCTTTCCAAAACCTTTAGGTCTTGCAAAGAATTTTGAACGGTTTCTTTGATGATCGTTTTTACGAAATCCTCTTGGAGTTTTAAATTGTCCGAATGACTTGCAAATGCGACTTCGGCTTCCACCATCCAGAACTCCGTGAGATGTCGTCTTGTTTTGCTCTTCTCCGCGCGGAAGGTCGGTCCGTAACAAAAGACCTTGTTGTGCGCAAAGATCGCGGTTTCCAAATACAGTTGCCCCGTTTGCGCGAGATATGCGTTTCCAAGATCAAAGTATTCGGTGGAGAATAAGGTTCCCGCGCTTTCTCCCACCGAACCGGTGAGAATCGGCGTATCGATCAAAAGAAATTCACGCTCGTGAAAGTATTTGCGGATCGCAAAAGAAAGATTGTCCCTAATCTTAAGAATAGCGAGTTGTTTGGAAGAACGCAACCAGAGATGACGCTGTGAAATGAGAAAGTCGATCCCGTGCTCCTTGGGAGTGATCGGATAATTTTCGGATTCTCCCACGATCTTGAGCGATTCCATCACGAGTTCGAATCCGAGCGGAGACTTTTCGTTTCGAACGAGTTTGCCCGTAACCGATACGGACGTTTCTTGACGGAGATGTTTTACGGTTTGAAAAACTTCTTCCCCGAGAATTTCTTTTTCGGCGAGAACCTGTAAAATTCTTCCGCTGTTTCGGAGAGAAAGAAACTGTCTCGCGTTGCTTCCCCGGATTCCATGAACCCAACCTTGGATGAGAACTTTTTGATCTACGTGTTTTTCTAAATCATGATTGCTTACGATCGGAGTTTCAGACATGGACCCATTTTACCCTTTCGGTTTCATCGGAAAGGATATTTTTTACCTGACAGAGAAGATAGGCCCTAAATCCTGAGAAGTATGAATCCGGTTCTTTTAGATGGAAAAAAACTCTCCGAAAAAATCAGGGACGGAATCCGTTCCGATATAGAGGAACGAAAAGCGAAGAATCTTAGAATTCCAAAACTCGCTACGATCTTAGTCGGCAACAACCCGGCTTCCGAAACCTACGTCGCCATGAAGGTCAAGGCCTGTCACAGCGTGGGAATGGGTTCGGAGATGATTCGTCTCGGAGAAGAAACGACTACGGAAGAATTATTGGCCGTAATCGACAAGTTGAACGCGGACCCGAATACCGACGGAATTTTACTCCAACATCCTTCTCCGCCGCAAATCGACGAACGAGCGGCATTTGATCGGATCGCTCTTCACAAGGACGTCGACGGAGTCACTACGCTTTCCTTCGGAAAACTTTCCATGGGTGTGGAAACCTATCTTCCTTGTACTCCCTACGGAATGGTACTCCTACTCAAAGAATACGGAATCGACGTTGCCGGCAAGAATGCGGTTGTGGTGGGTCGTTCTCCCATTCTCGGGAAACCGATGGCGATGCTTCTCACCGAAATGAACGCAACCGTCACTCTCTGTCATTCTAAAACTCAAAATTTACCCGAGGTCGTTCGCAAGGCCGATATCATCGTGGGCGCGGTTGGTAAACCGGAATTCATCAAAGCGGATTGGATTTCCAAGGGCGCGGTTCTTTTGGACGCGGGTTACAATCCGGGCAACGTAGGAGATATAGAAATTTCAAAGGCGAAGGACGTTTCTTCGTATTACACTCCGGTTCCGGGCGGGGTCGGTCCTATGACGATCGCCGTACTTCTCTTACAGACGCTCTATTCGGCAAAAGAACACTTTACACCACCGGTAAAGTGAAAACGATGTTTCAAGATGGCGATCAGTTTTGACGAATGTTTTCAAACCTATCCGGAGCTTCACAGCCCAAGCGACCTCGACGAATTTTGGTCCGAGGCGATTCGGGATTTAAAAAACTTTCCGATTAAAAAACAATCTAAGGCCCTTCTCAAAGGATCGATTATCAAGGAAACCATCTACGATATTTCCTTTCAATCCTGGCAAAACGCAAACCTCACGGGGACTCTCGTCATTCCCCGAAAAAGAGGAGATCTTCCCGTGGTCGTTTACTTTCACGACTATGGAAAAGACAGACCCGCAATCATCAAAGGACTTACGGAAACCGGAGTCGCTCAACTCATCATCGATCTGAGAGGTCACGGTTCTCAGCTGGTTCGCCCCCAACTCAAAGAGGGAGAAGTCGCCGATCCCGATTGGACCCCCGGATATTTTTCCAAAGGTCTGGACGGAAAGGATTCTTTCTATATGAAAGGGCTTTATCTCGACGTGATCCGTGCGGTGGAATTTTTAAGACTGACCGACGGAATCGACGGGGACAAAATCATTCTCGCCGGAAAATCCATGGGGGCTTCTCTTGCGGCCTTCGGTGCGGCTTATACGAATCGAATCAAAGGATTAATCCTCGAAACTCCAAACTTCTGTCATATAGACGACAACCAGCTCAAACTCGAAAAAAGCTGGATGAAGGAAATCAACGCGCAGTTAAACAGTTCCAAAACGAAAAAGACCGCGATGAAAAAGAGTTTAGCATATTATGATAGTATAAACTTCTCCAAGAAGATCAAGATCCCTACTCTTGTTTCGGTGGGAATGGACGACAATATCTCTCATCCAAAATCCATATTCGCATTTTTCAATCATCTCAATAACGACAAAAGAATGCAGGTCTATCCGACCGAAGGAAACGAAGCGGGTCTCAAAGGCGAAAAGCAGAACGGGGCCAATCTAGAATTCGTGAGGGAAATTTTCTTTCCCGAATGATGGAAGTTTACTTTCACAATTCCCTTTCGGGTAAAAAGGAAAAATTCTCTCCTGCAGATCCTCAACGGGTCACCGTTTATTCCTGCGGTCCTACGGTTTACAACTTTGCTCATATCGGAAATCTTCGCGCGTTTCTTTTTGTGGATATTCTTCGCAGATCCCTGAAACTTTTGGGTTACGGCGTGGATATGACGATGAACATCACGGACATTGACGACAAGATCATCCGTGATTCGATCGCGACAAAAAAGAGCATTCAAGAATTCACCGCACCTTGGACGGAAGCATTCTTCGAAGATTTAAAAACGGTTTCGGCGGAAACCTTGGAACACTATCCGAAAGCGACCGAATCGATTCCGGAGATGATCGAAATCATTCAAAAATTAAAGAGCAAGGGCCTCGTCTATGAGAAGGACGAAAGCCTTTACTTCTCGATCCAAAAGTTCAACGGCTACGGTAAACTCAGTAAGATAGACGTTTCCGGTATGAAAACCGGAACCCGTTACGACACGGACGAATACGAAAAAGAAGACGTGCGCGATTTCGTTCTTTGGAAAAGTCCTAAGGTCGAAGGGGAAACTTCCTGGGAAACCGAACTCGGAACCGGAAGACCGGGCTGGCATTTGGAATGTTCCGCGATGATCCGCAAAGTTTATAAAAGCGGAGTGGACATTCATACCGGCGGCGTGGATCTTTTATTTCCCCATCATGAAAACGAAGTCGCTCAATCTGAAGGCGCCTTTCCGGAAGAAACCTTTGTCGGAACTTGGCTTCACAGCGAACACCTGTTAGTCGACGGACAGAAGATGTCCAAGAGTAAGGGAAACTTTTACACGTTACGCGATCTGATTGCACAAGGTCTCGATCCGAAAGCGATCCGTTTTCTTTTGATCTCTTCCCACTATCGTTCCAAATTGAATTTTTCCACGGATCGAATCGCGGAAGCATCTTCGAATATTCGAAAAATTCAAAATTGTTTGGATCGTCTTCTGGACCTCGAGCCGGACGTAAAACCGGTTTCCTCTTTCGTTTTTTCCTCCGAATCGGTTCTTCAATGGAAAAAGGATTTTGAAGAATCCTTGGCCGACGACCTAAACGTTTCCAAAGCCTTGGCGGTCGTTTTCGAATCGATCAAACAGATCAATTCGATGATGGACGCGGACAAGGCCGATTCCAAACAAAGAATCGAATACATTCAAATTCTTGCATATTATGACCTTTTATTCGGCGTTGTCGATTTTTCTTCCGAAAAAAATCTGATCGATTCCGAAATCGATTCTTTGATCGAAGAAAGACAAACCGCGAGAAAGAATAAAGACTTCGCGCGTTCCGACTCGATTCGAGATCAGCTCTTGGCACAAGGGATTTTGATCGAGGACACAAAAGACGGAATCCGCTGGAGGCGAAAATAGCTCGGCCGGAATACATTTTCGGTAAGAGAACTCTGATAGAGCTTACCGAAGCGCATCAAGGGACGGAACATTCCTTTCCTTTTACCGAGTTGTTTGTTAAGGAAAATCCGGGAACGGACATCGTCGAAAAGATATTAAACCGACTTCCCTCTTTTGTAAAAGTCCACAAGGTTTCCGGAGCGAAACTGGATTCTCTCGTTCCCGGTAGAAATCACCAAGGGCTAGTGGCTCTCAAAAGTCCTTCGAGACAACAAACCGCCGATAAGAAAAATTTAGAGGAATATCTCGCCGAAAAACCCGGTGCCTTTTTGATCCTGGATCGGATTCAAGATCCCGGTAACCTCGGAAACATCTTGAGAACCGCAGAATGTTTCGGTGTGAAGAACATCATTCTTCCCGAAAGAGAATCCGCGGGAATCACCCCGGTTGTGGAGAAAGTTTCTTCGGGTGCCCTCTCCTTCTTAAAAATTTTCACCGTGAAAAATCTTGCCAACACTCTCGAACTTCTAAAGGAAAACGGGTATTGGATCGTCTCCACGAGCGATAGAGGCGAAGAGGATTGGTCCAAACTTCCCGATCTTCACGAACTTGCCATTCTGATGGGAAACGAGGGGGAAGGTGTTAAAAGAATTCTGATGGAAAAATCGGATTTCGTTCTAAGAATTCCGATGCGCGGAAATCTTTCCTCCCTGAACGTCACGGTTGCGACCGGCGTCGTTTTGGACCGGATCGTAAACCGTAAATAACATTCAATTTTTCTAAAGTCCTTCCCGTTTTCCGCTTTGTTACGATCGTTTTACGAGTGTTATACTCGATTAAATTTCGGATTTATCTCTTGCTTTTTCCGCGTTTTCGGTTTCACTTGAAATTGATGAAATCATATAAAATTTTTATACGCATTTTAGCGTTCGCGTTTATTCTAAGTTTTGCATCTTCCTGCGCGGATCTTTCCATCGAAAAGATCAAAGAAAAACTCAATCTTGCTAAGAAAAAAAGTATGGCCGAGGAGATTCTCGAGACGTTAACCGTCGCTTTCTGGGGAGAATTCAATCACGAACTCTATAAGTTCGTTCCGGTTCCGATCATTCTTACCAAAACTCAAATCAACGCGGATCAATTTGCGGTCGCCACACCCGAACTCAAGGACAGTCGGCCGAAGATCGTTTTGATTCACGGCTGGGATTTTAAGGAAAAGAATATAAGTCCTCCCACGGACAAGTTCACAAAGGTCACGAATCTGAGAGGAACCTGGGACGACGCTCTGGAAATTTATTCCCAGAATCTTTCCGGCGTTCAGACTTCGTACGAACTTTACGCGTTCACATACAGAAGTTCCGATTACGTGGACAACAACGGCAGAAGACTGATCGATAAGCTCAATACGATATTCTCACCGAGCGACAAGGTGATTCTTCTCGCACATTCCATGGGCGGACTTGTGAGCAGAGCGGCCTTGTACCATTCTCACAATACCAACGACGTGATCGACTTCGTGGTAACGTTAGGCACTCCTTATCTGGGATCTCCGTTCGCTTCCTCCAGTTATCAGGGAAATTTCGGAACGTTAGGCGATCTCATAGGGTTTATGACCGGGACCGAAGGCGGGAAGGATCTCGCATATACGAACGCGTTAGGCACATCGTATCAGGTTCCGATTCCCGCCGAATATATAAACGGGGCGATCAATCCGTATTTGGAGAGACTCCTTACGGAGTCTTCTAAGGATTCAAGGGTCACCGCGTTCTACGGAGAAATGACCGTTTGTACCAATCACCCCGGTTCGGATGCGATTTACGTGATCGGTTGTAATTTTCTTTCCGGCGGAAGTCCGAGTTTTGCGAACAAAAGCGATGGGATAGTAACTTCCACCAGCGGCAAAATGTCTTCCAAGCTCGCGGGTGCAAAACAGATCTTAAAGGATTTGGATCACGCTCAACTTTCGTTTCGCAATCACGTGGACAACACTTCGAGAAATACGTATTTCAACCAGGTTTTGACCGTAATCAACGCGTTGTAGGAGTTCCTACAAAAGCAGTCTAAGATTTTGTGGTGGACGATATTCCGTTTTTCTGATACGGAGAAAACTCGGAAATTTTCCCACCACCTCACCCCACCACCCTAAGTGCGGGTGGGGCGCACGTTGATTCACGGACTTTGTCGGAACTACGACAAAACTAAAACTACCAAAAACACCGACAACAGAATCGCTTTCTTCAGTCCAGTCGGACGGCAATTCCCATTTCCTGCATTGCGCTTTTGGTTTCACGAATGGAATATTCCCCGAAATGAAAGATGGACGCCGCAAGAACCGCATCTGCCTTACCGCGTAAGATCGCCTCGACCATGTGCTCCGGATTCCCCGCCCCGCCCGACGCGATGATCGGAATTTCAAGCGCGGATGAAAACGACTTCAACAAGTTGATATCGAATCCGTTTCGAGTTCCGTCCCGATCCATGGATGTAAGAAGAATTTCTCCCGCACCTTTTTCCGCGGCTTCCTGCGCCCAATCAAGCGCCTCTCTACCGGTTTCCGTTCTTCCGCCGTGTAGAAAAATTTCGTAACGATCTCTTTCTTTGTGAAACTTAACGTCGATTGCGCAAACGATACACTGAGATCCGTAGATCTCGGAGGATTGTCTTATGAGTTCGGGATTTTGAAACGCGGCCGTGTTCATGGAAACCTTATCGGCCCCTTTCTCCAAAACGGCGCGCACGTCTGCTACGGTTCGGATTCCTCCACCCACCGTAAAAGGAATAAAAATTTTCTCCGCGATTCTTTCCACGAGGTGTAAAAGAATTTCTCTTCGATCGGAAGACGCGGTGATATCTAAAAAACAAAGTTCGTCCGCTAAATTCTCCTCATAGATCGCGGCGGATTCCACGGGATCTCCCGCGTCTACGAGATTGACAAAGTTCACTCCCTTAACTACTCGTCCGTCCTTGATGTCCAGACAGGGAATGACTCTTGCCGTCAAATTGCTCATCCGATCTTTTCCGGAAATTGAATATTCAAACCTTCTAATGTAGAAAACGCCTTTGCGGCTCCGAAAAGTTTACCTTCTTCGAAGTGCGGCGCCGTAACCTGCAACCCGATCGGAAGACCTTTGTCGTCCGTTCCCATCGGTAAGCTGATCGCCGGAAGACCCGCGAGGTTTACGCTCGTGGTCCAAATGTCCGCTTTGTACATCTGAACGGGATCCTTCGTTTTTTCTCCGATCTTAAACGCGGTAGTCGGAGACGTAGGCTGGAGAATAAAGTCCACTTTGGAAAAGAAAGATTCGTATTCTTTGCGGATGAGAACCCTCGCCTTCTGCGCGGTTCCGTAATAAGCGTCGTAATAACCGGCGGAAAGGGAGAATGTTCCCAAAAGAATTCTTCGTTTCACTTCGGGACCGAATCCCTCGGTTCTTGAATCCACAAAAAGATCTTCGAGTTTTCCCGTTTTGTCTTTTCTGGAACCGAAACGGATTCCGTCGAAGCGGGAAAGATTGGAGGAACATTCCGCGGTAGCGATGATATAATAGATCGGAATTGCAAAACCGAATTTGGAAAAGTCGAGTTCTACAAGAGTCGCTCCCTTTTCCTTCAATTGGTTGAGAACGTTTTCGTAAGCCTTCGAAACTTCCGGTTGAATGTCGGGAGTCATCTTAATCACTCCCACTTTCAATCCTTTGAAGTCCGGAACCTTGACTGAGTCCGCAGAAAAACCCGGTCGGTTTACCGAGGTAGAATCACGAACGTCCTTCCCGGAAATCACAGAATAAAGATCGATACAACCTTGTACGTCCTTGGACAAAGGTCCGATCTGATCCAGACTGGATGCGTAAGCAACAAGACCGTAACGGGAAACGGTTCCATACGTGGGTTTCAATCCGAACAAACCGCAAAGAGACGCCGGTTGACGCACCGATCCTCCCGTGTCAGAACCCAAGGCCAAAGGAACCATGGAAGCCGCAACCGCCGCCGCAGATCCTCCGCTGGAACCGCCCGGAATTCTTTCCAAGTCGAAAGGATTGCGAGTGGTCTGAAAGGCGGAGTTCTCGGTGGAACTTCCCATCGCAAACTCGTCCATGTTCGCGCGCGGAAACAGAACGAATCCCTTTTCGAGAAGTTTTTCCACCGCATTCGCGTTGAATGGAGATTTATAATTTTCTAATATTCTTGAGGAACAGGAAGTGATCGAATCCTGGATGCAGATATTGTCCTTGATCGCAACCGGCATTCCGTCGAATTCCGAAAGAGGTTTCCCCACTTTTCTGCGAGCATCGCTTTCCGCGGCGGCGTCCAAAATTCTTTTTTCGTCCAAGGAAAGAAACGCCTTAACGGAGCCGTCGACTTCCTTGATCCGATCGATACAAGCCTGTGCGAGTTCTGTCGCGGAGATTTTTCCCGAGTTCAGGGAGCTTTTGAGTTCAGTATAAGATTTTTTTAATATTTCGTTCATGTTTCGATCACCTTAGGAACGACGAAATATCCGTTCTGAAACGAAGGAGCGAACTTTTCGATATCTTCTCTGGAAAGATGTTTTCCCATAAGGTCGGGGCGAATCGCATTCTCGTGCTGAAAATAAATTTCATCGTCTCCGATGGAACTTACGTCCAGACCTTTGACTTGATCCACGTATTCCAAAATCTTGTTGAAGTCCGTCAGAGCGGCTTCTTTTTCTTCCGGGCGGATTTTCAAACGCGAGAGTTCGGCGATTTTCTGCAAAGAATCTTCGTTCAGGTTCATGATTCTCCCCTTGCGGTCAGAGTGTTTTAGTATGCGTTTTTGTCCATGATTCCTTTAAAAGGAGTCAGTAGAATAATCTTGAGATCGAGCCAAAGCGACCAGTTTTCGATGTAGTAGATATCCGCGGCGATCCGATCGTCGATCGAAGTGTCCCCCCGAAGTCCTTTGACCTGGGCCAGTCCGGTGATTCCCGCTTTGACCGCGTGTCTTCTCATATAATGTCTGTGATCGTTCTTGAACTTTTCCACAAAATGAGGACGTTCCGGTCTCGGCCCGACGACGGACATATCGCCAAACAAGACGTTGAAAAACTGAGGGGTTTCGTCTAAGGAAAGTTTGCGGAGAATTTTCCCCACGGTCGTCACCCTCGGATCGTTTTGAATCGTCCAAGTCGTTTCGGATTGGCTTTTCGCCTGAACGACCATGGTTCTAAACTTGATCATGTTGAATTTCTTATTATCCAACCCCACTCTTTCCTGATAATAGAACACCGGACCTCGGGAAGTGAGTTTCACAAGCAAGGCCATCATCAAATAAAACGGTGAGAAGAAGAAAATAAAAAGAACGGAAAACGCAAGATCGAACATTCTTTTGATGAATTTATTATAACCGAGTCGGATCGGAATGTTTCGGATCGAGATCACGGGAAGACCTTCCATCTCCTCCACTCTTCCTCGAGCCTTGATGAATTCTTGAAAACCGGGAACGATCTTGAGATCGATTCCTTCGTGATCGCAGGCGTCGAGAACCTCTTTCAAATAATCGCCTTCGGAAGGTTCCAAAGTATAAACCACCAAGTCCGGTCTTTCCTTTTCCAAAACCTGCGCGATCTTTTCGATCTTACCGATTACCTTCATATCCTTCCGAACCGGCTTCGCGGTTTTTGTCTGAACAAAACCTAAAATCTTGTAACCGTAGATTCCATGTTTGATGACCGCGTCGTTAAAACGTTTGGAAGTTTCGGAAACGCCGACCACAAGAACACTTCTGAGGTTATAACCTTTTTTGCGAAGAGCTTGTAAAACGAGTCTCGCCGTATAATGAAGAACGCTCGAAGTGAACGTGTTGATCGTCGCAAACGCGAGAATCACGTATCTCGAAAACCGTTCGCTTCCGAGATCGCCTCTAAAAAAGAATAGAACCGCAAGAACCAAAACTAGATTTAAAAAAACGCCGCTTACGATGGTTAAGAATTCGTCGATAAAGGAAAGACCTCTTCTCGGATGATAGAGGTCGATCGCGATGAACACGATCACTTGAAAAAAAGCCAAAAGAAAGAACAGAAAGATATAACTTTCCAAATCCACATAACGACGATCGGCTCCGTTCTCGTCCAAAAAATAAAAACGAAAAACGAACGCGAGAGAACCGCTCAATAAAGCATTCACGAAATCTAATACGGTAAAGATGAGTTTGAACGTTTGACTTCTTTCCTTCAGCATATCAAGGGTTCTCCGAAGAAATTCCCGTGCGGTCTCCCGCTTGGAAAGGACGTTTTCTGAAACGGAAAAGACGAACTCTTGTGAGTTCCGAAGAATCCTGTTGACCCAAAGTAAAGTCGCTGATCGAAATCGAAAAGAATACGGATTGATCGTAAAAGGAAACAAGACCGTCCGTTCTTCCCCCCGGAACCGCGCGAAGATCCATACTGTATCCGAGCCTGAAGTTCGCGGTATGAAGATTGTATTTGATCGTTCCCATAAAGCGGTTGATGTTCAAAGCGGTGTTTTGTCTCGCTCCGTTTCCGTTCACCCCAGTTCCGTCGACTAAGTCCCTCTGTAGATTGGTTCTATCCAAGTTAAGATTGGCGACGGAAGTTGTTGGATCGTTTCCATAATAGAACGTATCGTATGTATTTCCAACCTGATTCGTATATCTCCAGGGTTGACTTACCCGAGAATCGAGTTCCGCTTCGATTCCCAAATGTCTTGTGAAATCCACGTTCGCCTTAACGAACACACGATAGCCGTCCAAAATCGGACTGTTGTAGACGTGATACCAGGTTCCGCCTAACTCGAGTTCGCGGATCAAACGGATAAACGGAAGCGTAAATCCACCCATCTTATACGAAGCGGTAAAACTGTTGGAAAGAGGTTTTGCCTTCGGGTTGTGATGTACGTAGTCGTTGTTGATGAAAAGACCGGAGTAAAAACTTCTCTTCTTTTCCAATAAGGAAGCTCGTTTCGGACGAAATCCGTCCAAAAAGTCGAAGTAACCCGAAAATCTTGCGACCGTAAAATACCATCGTTCCGCGTCCGTAGGTTGCGGTTTGTATTCGGGGGAGAAGTTTCTCAAATCCCGAATGGTACGAACCGAAATCTCGAAGTTCTCAAGCGCGTAACTTTCCAAGGAAAGTTCAAGTTCGTGTTGTCTCGTTTTGGCGAGAATCGGATCCTGTAGTTCCGGTTTATACGCTTCGAGTTTTCTGTATGTCGCATTAAAAAATAACAATGGAACGCCGAATCTTAAGTTCGAGGAAGTTCTCACGTATTCGTAGGATTCTCTCGCAAGAAAACGTTCGAGAGAAGTAAACGCGTTATCCGTAACACCGGTGACAGCGGCGTTGTTTCTCACGGTAGCGGATTGTTTTTTAGCTCCAAAAAAAGCGTTCGGAGTAAAGGTAAGATAACTTCCTAAATTCAAACTCGTTCTTAAACCGGATTCACCCTGGGTAAAATATTGAGTTCTCAAAACGTTCTCGTTGTAATTTCCCCAAGGATCCTGATACGAACCGTCCAGAGTAGGGATGCTCAAATTCTGCCTTGTAGGAACGCCGTAATAACGGAGAATCATGTTCGTAAGATATACGTCCCAGTACACGGGCGCGTTGAAGTAAGGAAGCCTACCGACCTCTGAGGAATTTCGAATCGTAGTCGTCGGAAGAACGTCCACCGTAGGAAAGTATCCAGACTTATCCGTTGGATTCAGGATATAGTAGAGCATGTTCCGTTTCATTCCCACATTGATGGAAAGATCGCCTCGGTTTTCGGTGTAATCGAACTTCCATTCCAGTGTGTTTCTGATAAAACCGAGACGAACGTTTCTCGCGGTGTAAAGAGATTGAAGAGTGTTCGCGGGTTCGTAACGGTTTCCGTACTCGTAGTCAAAAAGTCTGTTGGAGTAGTTTTCGTATTGAAGACTGATGTTTCGCGTAACGTCTTTTTCGGTGTTGTGGAATTTCGAGTTCAACATGATTCTCCCCTTCCACCAAGGTTCCGTGTCTTCTCCGATTCTTCTGAGTGGCGCGTTCGGATCCGCGGAGTAGTAAGCCCCTCTGTCCACCTGATTGGTGACAGCGGTGGTTCCGATTCCGAAGTTATGAAAACGATCCTCATACGCGCCGGAGATCTGATAGTTTTTATGATTCGCGTAACCGATATCGATCAAGTAGTTTAAGAAAGGACTTTGTTTCCACATCTCCAAATGAAAAGCCTGACCGGTCTTTTCGTAAAAGTCGGCACGGACCTTATAACCCATCGGAGCGAACGCGTAGTTAGGCATCACGGACCACTGATACGAGTTCTGCATAAACAGACCCTGCGTGTTGTTCTTACCCGCTTGGGTGATCCATCCGTTTCCTAAATTGCTGTTGTATAAAAACGGAAGCCAGAGAACTGTCGTGCCTCCGACCTGATAACGAACGTTAGTCGCCATTACAGTCTTATCGTCGTAGATATAAAGTCGATTCACCTTAAAGGAATAATGCGGTTTTTCGGCGTTACAAATCGTGAAGTAACCCATCTCGAGCGCATAACGTTTGTCGTCGAGTTTCTTGAGTTTTTCCCCGATAAAATGAGCGGGCGCAAAGGTTCCTTTCGTTTTGTAGACGACCCCTTTTTCCAAACGGAAATCGTAGATGAACTTATCGCCTTCCACGATCGCACGTCCGTCCTTATAGACGATTCCACCTTCCGCGTAGATCTCTTGTCTTTCGCTGTCGACCGTGATCGTTTCGGCTTCGATGGAACCGGAACGGAGTTTCAAACGAACCCTGCCTCGAAGAACAAGAACTCCCGATTTATTCTTATCCACTTGAAGGAGTTCTCCTTCGGAAGCGTTTTCGATGGAAATCGGAAGAGCCTTTTTTTGCTGAGGGATTTGTGCAAACGGATCGGCCGCGACCGGAACCGCTTCTTCCAAAGCCGCGCGAAGGCGTTTTCTTCTGCTGAACAAGGAACCGTCCCGAGTCAAACCGAGGGACAGTAAAAGATCGTCCACTTCTCTGTCCGGAAGAGTATCGATGGATTTTCCAAGAAGACGGTTTTTGGCTCTGAGAATGGCGAGTTTCTTATCGTCTCCCGGAGAGGAAGAAGGAGTTTGATCCGCAGATCCCGCTCCGCCCGTGATAAAACGAAGCATCTGTTCTTCCGTCTGGGCAAAAATAGGAAGGCCCAGTAGCATAAAAAATAGAATCAGAATCAGACGGAGATGCATTCCGGTACCGGTGTCAGATTATTCTCGTGAATTAGATTTTCATCTAATAAATTTAGTGAAAACGAGAACGCCGACCCCCAATAAGATTCTGTAAACCCCGAAGACCGAAAACGAATGTCTCTGAAGATATCGTAAAAACCAACGAATCACCAAGGTGCAAAGAAGAAAGGAAACCAAAAATCCGAAGGCTAAAACGGGAATCGTGTCTCCGTTCAAAATGGAACGATATTTATAAAGTTTGTATATACCCGCCGCGAGTAAAACGGGTACCGCAAGAAAGAACGAAAACTCGGCGCTACTCTTCGTGTCCTTTCCTAAAAAACGAGCGGTGATGATCGTCGCCGCGGATCTGGACATACCGGGAACAAGAGCCATACACTGAAAGATTCCGATGAGAATGGAATCCTTAAAACCGATCGGTTCGCGTTCTCCGTTTCCTTGTTTTTTATGAAAGAACCATTCCGCGATGAGAATGAGAATTCCTCCGAAGATCCAAGCGCCCGCGAGGATCACAAGAAGATCCGGCCTTGCTTTGATCGTATCCAGAAAGTTCTTCGCGATAAAACCCGCCGCTAAAATCGGAAACGCACCGATCGCAATCTGAATCACAAAGTAAAAACCCTGAGGATCCGAGTTTTGTTTGGTTACGTATTGAAAGGAAGAAACGATCTGCGATCTGAATTTTTCCCGATACAAATACAAAACGGAAAGAATGGCTCCGCTCTGAATGAATATATCGAAGAGGTCGTCGAATTCAATTCCGAAATTTTCCCCGTTAAAGGGAAAGAAGGAACTGAATAAGAACAGGTGTCCCGTAGAGGACACCGGTAGAAATTCTGTGATCGCCTCAATGATGCTTCTCAGAAAGGCGTTCAGATAATGGTTCAAATGGATTTACTGTCCGGGAGTTTTCGGAGTTTCCGTTGTTGTAGGCGCTGTAGTTCCGGTGGTCGGCGGGTTTTCTTTTTTCTCTTCGGTTGCAGACGCTCCGACTTTTCTCTTTAAGAATGCTTCGAGGTCGAACTTATCGTTGTGTTTGATAGAGACTTGTTCTTTGATTCTTTCCAGAACCTTAGGAAGAATTTCCTGAGACTTGTCCTTTTTCAACTTCGCTCTTGCGAAAAGGATACAACGATCGATCGGAAGAGAACCGATTTGAGGTTCTTTCGCGCGGAGTTTCTGACATTCTTCCATCGCTTCTTCTTCGGAGATCTTGATCTTACTTTCCACAAGGTGCATTACGTAAAGTTGAGAAACGATCTGCATCTCTTGAAACTTAAGAATCTTTTTGATGTCGTCGCGTTTTGTAAAACCGTCTTTTTCGGCCGCGATAGTCGTGATCATCATGTCTCTGTACTGATCGTAAAAATTCTTCTTTTGGAACTGATAGTTCAAAGCTCTCATCTGCTCGGGAACTTCCGAGATGTCCTTTTGGATGAACTCGAGAAGATTTTCCTTCTCGATATTTTGAACTCGGCTCATCGCGTCGATGGCCACGTGATAGGTATCATCAAAACTGTTTACAGTGATCTTGTTTCCATCAAGAGTTTCGATCACTTCGGAGTTGTCTCCGCAACCCGCAAAAAAAGCGGCAGAAAGAGCAATAAAAATTAGAATAATATTTTTTTTCATCGGACTTAGGGTTCCTGGTGCAAAGGATAGGATTCGGGGTTTAGTCGTCTATACTTTTTTGGAAGGCAACATTTCGGAAAGAAGAAAGATCAAAGTATCTAGCTTTTCCTTTTCGGATTTTTTACCTGTCTGAAAAATCAACACATTCGGTTCCCTTGGATTGAGAGTCAGCCCGGTTCTCGCCGAAATCAGTTGAATGATTTTTACGTTATCACCTCGAAAGTAAGAACCGGATTTCATTTTGATTTCATCATTCATTTCTGCGACGGATTCGAAACCTAAATTGGATGCGAGAGTTCTAATCTTCTCCAAAAGAATAAAGGTTTTTGCATCTTCCGGCGGTTCGCCGAAACGATCCACCATCTCGGTGTAAACCTCGTCGATCTCTTCCAGATCCCTTGTGCCTTCGAACTTTTTGTAGAACTCGATCTTCTGTCTTGTGTCCGCGATATAGGTTTCCGGAATGAAGAAGTTCGTGTTCAAGGTCACGGAGGTTCTTACTTCCACGGCGACCTCTTCTCCCTTGATTCTTGCGATCGCCTCTTCGAGCATTCTCACGTAAAGATCGAAACCTACTTCCATGATATCGCCGGATTGTTCCTTACCGAGAAGATTTCCCGCTCCTCTGATTTCAAGATCCCGCATCGCTACCTTAAAACCGGAACCTAACTCCTGATATTCGTAGATCGTATTCAATCTTTTTTCGGCTTGTTCCGAAACGACCCGATCCTTTGGCAGAAGCATGTATGCGAACGCCTTTCGATCGCTTCGACCCACTCTCCCCCGAATTTGATACAATTGGGAAAGACCGAATAGATCCGCTCGTTTTACGAACAACGTATTTACGTTCGGCATGTCTATACCCGATTCGATGATCGTCGTTGTAACCAAAATGTCGTATTTACGATTGTAAAAATCGAGAAGGGTTTCTTCGATTTCATCCTCGGTCATTTGTCCGTGAAGAACTCCGATCGAAACTTCGGGAACGATTTCGTTTAGATATTTCGTTTCTTGTTCGATGGTTTCCACTCGATTGTAGAGATAAAAAACCTGACCGTCTCTTTGAATTTCGTTTCGAATCGCGTCCGCAATCAGATCTTCGTCCTCTTCGAGAACATAGGTTTCGACCGACTGACGATTCTTAGGTGGAGTCGCGATGATGGAAAGCTCTCGGATTCCGGTCAAGGCCATGTGAAGCGTTCTCGGAATCGGGGTCGCGGTTAAGGTGAGAACGTCCACAAGATTTTTAAACTTCTTGATCGCTTCCTTGTGATTGACCCCGAATCTTTGTTCTTCGTCGATGATAAGAAGACCCAGATTTTTCGGTTTCAATTTCGGGGAAAGAATGGCGTGGGTTCCGATGACCATATCGATTTTTCCGAGACTGAAATCGGAAAGAATATCCCTCGTTTCGGCGGCGGTTTTAAAACGGGAAACGAGTTCCACACGAAGCGGATAGTTTTCGAAACGGTTCTTAAACGTATTATAATGTTGTAATGCTAAAATCGTGGTAGGCGCGAGCATCATGATCTGACGACCCGCCATCGCGACCTTAAACGCCGCGCGGATCGCAACCTCGGTTTTTCCGTAACCCACGTCCCCGCAAACAAGACGATCCATAGGACGGGAAGATTCCAAATCCTTTTTGACCGCTTCGATCGCGTCGATCTGATCGGGGGTTTCCTCGTATTCAAACTCGGCTTCGAATTCTTCCTGATAAATCGTATCCGGTGGAAACGCGTAACCCTGAAGTTTCAAACGATTGGAATACATCTGAACCAAATCTTCGGCGAGGGCCTCGACCGCCTTTTGAACACGGTCCTTGGTTTTTTTCCAAGTGCTCTTACCAAGACTGTCCAAACGAGGAGATTCGGTTCCTCCGATATATCTCTGCACCAGAGAAATCTGATCCAAGGGAACAAAGAGAGAATCTCCTCCCGCGTATTCGAGTTTGAGAAAGTCCCTTTCTTTTCCGCCCGCGTTCGTTCTTTCGATTTTTAAAAACTTACCGACCCCGTGGTGGATATGAACGACGTAATCCCCTTCTTTGAGATCGATAAAACTCTGAAGGGCCTTGCTGTTTTGTTTTTTAAAACGGGTTTTGCGTTTGTATTCCCGACCGAAAATATCGTTTTCGGATAATATTAGAATTTTTTGATTTTCGAATATAAATCCGTTTCTGAGTTCGGACAACACGAGAAATGCGTCCTTTTTGTGTTTGCCCAAATGAAACGGAACCGGCTCGGCGGAGTCTTCGTTTAACAAAACGATTCCTTCCTTTTCGAAAAGCCCTTGGAGTCTTTTGGTCTGAGCCTCGAAAGAAGAAGTTAAGACGATCTTCCAACCGCCTTCGTTTCTGAGTTCGGCGATCTTTTCGCGGACTTCCCGGATTTTTCCCTTAAAGGCGGGCGCTTCTTTCAAAGAAGAAACAAGATCGTTTCCGTTTCGGGGAGGAAGTCCGATCAAAGATAGACCGATCGAATCCGTGAGAACCCTATGTTCTTCCCCGAAGGATAAAAGTTTTTCGGGCGGTGCGCACAGAATTTCCTGAGAACGTTTTTCAAACAAGGAAACGTATTCTCTCTCCAAGTGGAGAATTCTTTCCTTCACCGTATTCGGAGAAGGAAACAAAAGAACCGGGGGTTCCGGAAAATAAGAAAGAACCCCGTGATTCTCCCGTACCATCGGAACCAGTTCTTCGTAATAAATTCCGTAGTTTGCTTCGGGGATTTCGGGAAGGTGTAGGGAAGAATCCGCAGACTTTAGAAGATTCTGATATTCTAATTTTTGTTCGTCGGAAAGAATGTATTCGTCGGCGGGAAGAAGAACGGCTTTGTTCAGATCCGCCATCGACCTTTGGCTATCCGGATCGAAGGTTCGAATCGATTCGATTTCCTCTCCGAAAAGATCGATCCGCACCGGCTCGGTCGAATATGAAGAATAAATATCCAGAATCCCGCCTTTTAAACTGAATTCGCCGAAGGTTTCGCAAACATCCGTACGTTTGTAACCGAGATCGATCAAACGAATGAGAAGACCTTCCAGATCGATTTCTTTTCCTTTTTCCAAAACGATCGCCCGTCCCTGCATCGTTCGAATCGGAGGAAGGGTTTTTAAAAAACCGGCGACGGACGTAAAGATCAAAGCGGGTTCGCCGGAAATGATCTTTGCGATCGCCTTGATTCTTTCCCGTTTCATCTCGGTCGGATAACGCAGATATTCGTAAGGAAGAACTTCCTGACCCGGAAAATAAACGAGATCGCTCGCGGGAAGAAAACTCAAAGCCTCTCTGTATAAAAACTCGGCCGCAGTATTGTTTTCCGAAACGACCACGATCGTTTGATTCAATTTTTGGAATAAAGAAGAAGCTAATATGGAATGACTTCCCGCCGTCACGGAATACACGTTACCCGAAACGTCTTCGTTTACGGAAGACGAGGATTCGAAGGTTGTCTTAGCGGAAGCGACGGAAGTTTTCTTTTTGGAAGCCGCACTTGAAGCCGAGTTCTTTTTTTTGGGTGAAGAATCGAATTGGGAAAACAATTCCTCCCCGATGATCCGAAGAAGATCTTTCATGAAGGATTCACGCTCAATGTGATGTTGTCGATCAAACGCACCGGTCCGATAAAAACGGCGACCGCAAGAAGAATGTTCCCTTCAAAACTTTCCAATGGTTCGAGAGTATCCGCGTTCAAAACTTCGAGATAGTCCAAACGAATTTTCGAGGAAGAATCCAAAACGTCCTTCATGATGTCGCGCACGAGAACGGGATCTTTCATCCCGGAAAGAATCTGAGTTTCGCCGAGACGAAGCGCTCTGGAAACCAATAAGGATTCTTCCCTTTCCTCTTCGCTGAGTCTTGCGTTTCTGGAACTCAAAGCAAGTCCCTTACCCGAACGGATCGTATCACAACCGATGACTTCAACCGAGAATGCGAGTGTTTTGCAAAACTCACGGATCAAAAGATATTGTTGATAATCCTTCTTACCAAAAAACGCGAAGTTCGGTTCCACAAAATGAAACAACCTGGAGATCACGAGAAGAACTCCCTCGAAATGTCCGGGCCTCGAAACCGCGCAGAGATTTTTCATCAAATGAGGAATTTGTAAGATTACGTTCGGAATCCCGCCGGGATACATGGCCTCTTTGTCCGGCAAAAATACGAGATCCACTTTTTTGGATTCGCAGAGTTTCAGATCCCCTTCCGTGTTGACCGGATATTTCGCGTAGTCTTCCGGATCGTTGAACTGAGCCGGGTTCACGAAAATAGAAACCACGGTTTTATCCGCTTTGGAAACGGATTCGTCGAACAAGGTCGCATGACCCTCGTGAAGATAACCCATCGTGGGAACAAAACCCACTTTTTTACCTTCCGCCTTCCACTTGCGGACTTGAGCGCCAACTTCTTCTGGAGTTTTACAGATAATCATAGTATTTGAATATTCTTAAGTTCTAATTTTAACGGAGGTTCCGTGTTCCTCGTCCAGACCTTCGAATTCGGAAAGAACCTTTACGTGCGGATAAAGATCCGCCAAAGATTCTTTGGAAACTTCCTGCCAGGTAACACGTTTTAAAAACGTGGAAACGCCCAAGGAAGAATAGATTCTCGCGGCGCCCGCCGTGGGAAGAATATGATTGGTTCCACTGATATAATCCCCCATTGCTACGGGAGAATAATTCCCCAAAAACACCGAACCCGCGTGACGGATTTTTTTCAGATCCTCTTTGAAATTTCGAGTCTGGATCTCCAGGTGTTCGGGGGCGAAAAGATCGGAAAACGCAAAACATTCTTCTAAATTAGGAAAAACGAATATTCTTCCGTGATCCTCGACGGACTTGCGTTTCATTTCTCCTCGTTTGGGTCTTTCGATCAAAGCCTTTTCGACTTCGGCCTGAACCTTTTTGGCGAGATCGATCGAATCCGTACAAAGGATCGCAACCGAATCTTCTCCGTGTTCGGCTTGGGATAAAAGATCCGCGGCAACCCACATAGGATTTGCGGAATCGTCCGCGATCACAAGCACTTCGCTCGGACCCGCAGGGCTGTCGATTCCGATCACACCTTGACCGCTGAGATAAACTTTTGCGGCTGTCACAAACTTACTACCCGGGCCGATCACGAATTCGGAAGAAGGAATACTTTCGGTTCCATAAGAAACCGCCGCGATCCCTTGAGCTCCTCCCGCGAGAATGATCCGATCCGCGCCCGCAATCTTCGCCGCGGCGACAAGACCGTCGGGTAAGGCTCCTTGTTGCGGAGGTGTTACGATCTGAATGTTTTTCACTCCCGCGAGTTTAGCGGGAATCGCTCCCATCAAAATTGTGGATGGATAAAGAGCCTTTCCACCGGGCGCATAAACCGAAACCGATTCCACGGGAGTATGGCGAATCCCGAGTCGGTTTCCATGTACAATGATTTCCTTATCTTCCGGAATTTGAATCCGGTGAAACGCTTCGATATTTTCGGCGGCTTTTTTGAGAGCGGTTTCGAGTTCCGAATCGATCTTCGGTTTTAAATTGGAAAGATCGAGAACGAAAGAATCCGGAACCATTCCGTCGAACTTGCGCGTATATTCTCGGAGCGCCGAATCCCCGTTTTTTTGAACGTCCTCGATGATCGGTTTTACGATCGATAAGGTGGAACTTAAGTCCTCTCTGGCACGTTTCAGAACCGGATCCAAAACGGACCGATCTTTCAGACCGACTTGCAGAATTTGTATCGCCATTTTAAGAACCAGAATTTCCGAAAGAACTGTTCCTGCATCTGAAATTTACACAAAAAACAATTGCCCGGAAGAAGAATTCGTTCATTTTACACCTTGCCTATGAAACTCATATCTCTCAACTGCAACGGAATCAGATCGTCATTGGAAAAAGGACTCGCCGATTACATTCGGGATACGAAACCAGATTTCGTTTCCTTTCAGGAAACCAAGGCCATGCAGGAACAGGTGACTCCTTTTTGGGAAGAACTCGGTTACACCCCCGTCTTCAACAGCGCCGAAAAAAAAGGATACAGCGGAGTCGCGATTCTATATAAAAAAGCGCCTCAAAAAATCACGATCGGACTCGGAGATCCTTTTTTCGACAAGGAAGGAAGAAGTATCTATCTGGAATATCCGGGCTTTGCACTTTGGAACTTATACTTTCCCTCCGGAACGACGGGTGACGTGCGCCAAACCGCGAAGATGAAATTCTTGGATCTGTTTCAAAAAGAAGCCGCCAAACGAAGAAAAAAACAACCCAACATCATCGTATGCGGTGACGTAAACATCGCGCATACTCCGCAGGACATTCACGATCCGAAAGGAAATGCGAAGAGTAGCGGATTCTTACCCGAAGAAAGAGAATGGCTCAGTGGATTTTTAAACCAAGGTTGGGTGGATACGTTTCGTTATCTGTATCCGGAAAAACAGGAATATTCTTGGTGGACCTTTCGTGCGGGGGCTCGCGCCAAAAACAAGGGATGGAGAATCGATTATTTTTTTGTAACGGAAGAACTTAAGAAAAACGTAAAGTCTCATTCTATTTACAGAGAAAAACCGCTTTCCGATCACGCGCCTTTGGAGTTCGATATCAAACTTTGAAAGAACTTTTTAGAAATGTGGGAACTCTTACAAAACCGAAAGTTTTCGAGTAAGTCCCAAAAAATGTAGGATCTACCACAATCGGAAACGTCTTCGAGTAAATCCTGAAAATGTGGGAACTCCCACGGACAATAAAAAAGGACGCGTTATAAGCGTCCTTTTTTAATCTTTTTAGAACTTCCGATTTCCGGAAGAACGAACCGATCTTTCGATCAGCTCGCTTTTTTCGGAAATTCAGGAATTTTCCAATCCTTCAGGTCCACCGGAAGTTTTGGTAAGAATTTTTTAACCAACCCGATCGCATCCGATTCGAACAAAAGTACGTTATCCGTAATTCTATCCTGTGACTTGGAACGAACGATTTTCTTTTCTGTAATCGTACCGTGCAGTAGGATCGGATCTTTCCAGAAAGGAATTCTCACTTCTAAGGTAGCCGATTCGCCCACCGAGTCCGTGTTAAAACGTCCGAGATTCAAACTCATGGACGTACCTTCCCAGCCGCCGATTTCAGCGGAATAATTTCCTGTTTTACTGTGAACTTCCAAGGGAATGCGAACGGATTTTACGGATTCCTTCACGGAATCTTTTAAATCTTCGATCATTTTTTCGAGCATTTGGCGCCTCCCTTCTAAGGAGAAGAGAACATTATTTTGTCCCATTATCTTTGTCCTATTAGACGTTGTGCAACGCAACAACAAAACAAATTTCCCAAACTATTGGGCTTTGTAACGAATCTGTTTCTTGTAAAAACATCTGAATTCTTTGTTTTTTTCATTCTTTCGTTGATTTTTAATTTTTCCGGCTTTTGAACTGAAACCCCAAAGAAAATGGCTTCAATCTCAGAGTTTTTCAATTCACTCCGGCCGACTTTCAGGAAAGAATTTAAGGAATTCGAACCTTCTTCCTGTCCGTTCGTTCCATTTTCGGCAAAAGAGAACGTTCTTTTTATACCCCGAAACCTATAAGTTTTGCTTTCCAATGGAATGAACTCGGTTATCCTACGAAAAAAGTTCCATGTTTGCGTTTAGCCTCGGAAATTTAGAAATTCATTCCATCGTATCCGGATTCGTAGGTTTTACATCCGCGCTTTCCCTTCTTTTTATTTTGGGAGAAATCCCTCTCGCACTCAGGAACAGAAGAAATACGATTCTTCTCATTTTGTTCGTGGCCGTTTTTATCTTTCAGATCCACGCGTATCTTTTGGTGAGTAAGAATATTCGATTCTTCCCTCATCTTTATGCGATCCATCTTCCTTTGGCGGTTTTGTTCGGACCGTTACTGCGGTCTTACATTTCCAATCTTTGGGAAGAAGAAAGTAAGATTCCGCTCTTCCGTCTCTGGGATCTAATTCCGTTGATCGTCATTCTTTTTATCATGTTCCCCTTTTATCTTTCTTCGGAAGAGAACAAACTGGAATGTCTGAGACAATCCGCCGAAGGAAATTTCTCAACCGATCTGAGACTCGGAATCGCAGTGATGTCTTTGACGTTACTCGGTTATCTCATCGATATCATTCTCAACCTGGTTCATAGAATTCGCTGGATCGTGATTTATACTCGGCCCGAAATCCGTTTGATTCTGTTCATTCTCTCGGTCGCGGTTTCTTCTTCCCTTTTGGGTTTATCCACGAGCATCCAACAAACCGGCGTCGTTCGTTTGGAAATTTCTTCCGTTCTCATCGGAGTTCTTCTTTGTGGGATCTACATCATCCGTCAGAGCCATCCCGAAATTTTCAGCGCGGTTCAAAAGATCGTAGAAGAGGAAAGAAAATACAAAACGACCCAGCTCAAATCCGTAGATCTGGAATCCTTGGAAAAAAATCTGAATTCTCTCATGAAAGAGAAAAAGATTTACAAAGAGGAGAATCTAGGGCTCGGAAGATTGGCGGAGGAACTCGGAATTTCTTCGCATCAACTTTCGGAATATCTGAATCTTCACGTAAAAAGAAGTTTTTTCCAACTCGTCAACGGGTATAGAATCTCCGAGGCGAAACATCTGCTTCGCCATTCTCCCAAGGACACGGTTTTATCGATCGCCTACGAGGTGGGTTTTCAATCCAAATCCTCGTTCAACGACGCATTTCGAAAGGAAGTGGGTTTAAGTCCGACCGAATTTAGAAAAAAAGGAGAATCCAAGGACCTGATTGATAAGTCAGGTCAATTTTTTTCGACCGTCTCGACCAAGTCGGACGATTGATTTCCGAAAGGAAAGTAAACTCTTCTCAAGTAAACAGAGGAGATTCTTTCCATGAATCCAATTCAGTGTGAGTTAGTTCTAGACTGCGTTCAAAAAATCGGACTGTTTCAGTTCACGATGAACATCATTCGTTATTACCCGATTGCGGGTTTGGCCTTTTTGATTTTTTACGTTTGGAAAAAGGAAAGTTTCCATCGTTTCAGAATCCAATCCGTTTATCCTAAGATCGAAAAAATCAAAAACGAAATCAGACAATCGGCTGTTACACTTTTCGTTTTTACGATCATCGCGACTACCAATATCGTTTCCGCGAGAATGGGTTTGATTCCGAATAACGTCTACTTCGGCGACTATTCCTCACACGGCGGAATCCCTTATATGATTCTTTCCTTTCTTTTGATCACCGTATGGCACGAGACCTGGTTTTATTGGGCACATCGTCTGA
Organism: Leptospira barantonii; assembly: GCF_002811925.1. Classification (NCBI taxonomy): domain Bacteria; kingdom Pseudomonadati; phylum Spirochaetota; class Leptospiria; order Leptospirales; family Leptospiraceae; genus Leptospira; species Leptospira barantonii. Next base: position 144,591 of record NZ_NPDS01000006.1, on the reverse strand, counting down.
TGCATCACAAGAAAGTATATTCCAGAGTGCATTCCGTACATCATCAATCTGTGAATCCATCTCCGATCGCGGCGTATCACTTTCACTTTCTGGAAGCTTTTTTGGAAGGAATCTACATCGTATTCTTCGTTCTATTCATTCCGATCCACTTTCATGTTCTTTTGTTTCACACGTTTTATGCGATGATCATGAACATCTGGTGGCATTTGGGATATGAGTTTTTACCGAAATCCTGGACGAGACATCCGATTCTAAAATGGATCAACACGTCGACTCACCATAACCTGCATCACCAAAAGTTCCACGGCAACTACAGCCTCTATTTCAACTTTTGGGATCGGATCATGGGAACGAACTTTCCATACTACGAAGACTATTTCGAATCTCTTGCGGATAAACGTTCCGCGAAAGGAAGCGATTCCAATCCTAAGATTCAGTGGTCGGAATCACCCGCGGAAGGTTAAGAGGAAAACGGACTTTTTTCAACCCAAACTTACGAAACACATCTGGCCGCGTTTTGGTGAAAACCAAACGCGGTTTTTTTATTTTAAATCGGTTAGAACCTCGAAACCGTCGGCCGTTACGGAATGACGTCGTGAGTGCAAAACCTAGCCGTGGGCGCGAAAACTCGGAGTCATAACGCTTAAATATGCAGTTATTCTAATTTTAAAAAATTGAATATTTCTTTCCCGACCTGAGCGGGCGATTCCAAGGGCAAAAAATGCCCGGCCTTCGCGATCACCTTAAACGAAACCCTGGAATAAAACTCGGATTCCAATCCCTTATAAACCGAAGTGGAAATACATTCGTCGTTTTCCCCGGCCAGAACCAAGGTGGGAACGGAAATTTTCTGGAACACAAGTTCTCTGCTCGAATTCCAAAGAGCGAAATTTCCCGGGGTCAACAAACCTCTGTAATATCCGAGCGCGGCGGTCAGATGTTCGGGAACTTTCAGATTTTCGGAAACTTCTCGGAAACGATCTTCCGGAATTTTCCAACCGGGGCTCCAATCCTCCCAGAGTCTGCGTAGAAGTTCGTTTTTGAGAAGAGCCGATTCCGGAATTCCCGCTCTCAACTGAAAGAATAGAATGTACCAACTTCTGATGATCTGCGACGGATAAATAAAAAGATTTTTGATATAGGTTGGAAGCGGAGGAACGGAAAGAGCGACTAACGCGTCGATCGATCCCGGCGAAAGATTCGCAACTGCGTAGGAAGCGATCGCCCCCCAATCGTGACCGACCAAAATCGTGTTCTCCGATTTGAATTTTGTCTTTAAGGATTCTATGATAAACTTCAGATCACCCGCGAGTTCCGCGATGCTCACGGTCGTCGAAAAAGGAATGTTGGAACCGGGAGAATATCCCCTCATATACGGCGCGATACAGGTAAAATCCTTCTTGGAAAAAATTTCCATGAGTTCCTTCATCGAACCCGCGTCGTCCGGAAATCCGTGAAAGAAAAAAGCGAGATTTTTCCCCTTACCGAGACTTAGGTATTTGTATTCCCTATCTCCGTTTTTTAAGGTTGAGGTTTTGATTTCGGACATGAATTCTCCTGATTGCGATCGCGATTCGAATGCGGCGTCTAACGTTTCCGCAATTCCCGCGCGGAACTACATTGGTTTTTCGAAATCAAATGTCAAAGGAAATAAAGACTTCTTTTTTCCGGCGAAGAATCGAATTATGATTTCGTGCCTCGGCTCGATTTTCACCAAAATCCAATCCCGGAACTCCGTTCTCCCCGATCCGTTTTGTCTTATCTGGGCTCGTTTGCGATTCGCAAATCTCTTCCGGGTCCGGCAGTTCACAACTTTCTGACAAACTCGAAACCTTCGGGAAGAATCCTACTTCTTTCGATCGGAAAAGCCGCCGAGGAAATGGCATCGTCCGCGTATGAAATTTTAAAAGATCAAATTTTTGCGGGAATCATTCTTACCAAATACGGACATACGTCTGGAAATAAATTTCCGCCTTTGGAAATTCTGGAAGCGGGTCATCCGATTCCGGACGAGAACAGCATTCTCGGCGGAAAAAGAATCTTGGAACTTTGTTCTCTTCTACAACCGGAGGATACGGTTTTGATTCTTCTTTCGGGCGGAGGTTCGGCGCTGATGGAAGTTCCAGCAAACGGTTTCGACTTGGAAGATTTGATTTTTTGGAATTCTAAACTTTTAGAAAGCGGGGCTAAGATTCAAGACGTCAATGAAGTTCGAATTTTTTTGTCCTCGATCAAGGGAGGCGGACTTTTAACGAAGATTCTTCCTTCAAGATCGATCACTTTGATTCTATCGGACGTGATCGGAGACGATCTATCGAAAGTGGCATCGGGTCCTACGATCCCTTCCCGGATCACAAAGGATTCTATTTTAAGAATATTCAAAGATTACAATTTACAAATGGACTCAAAATTCGAGTCCGCGCTCAACTACCGAGCCCAAGAAACCATACAGACGTCAAAAAACGAAGTTCATTGTATCGGAAACATCGGACAAACCCTCGAATCCATCCAAAAAGAATGCAAGGATCTGAATATTCCCGTTTTATTACTTACCTCTTCCCTAACCGGAGAAGCAAAAGAGGTCGGGTATTCTCTCGCATCCATCGCTTTGGAAAAAATCAAAGAAACAACGAGCTCCTTATTGATTCTTTGCGGAGGAGAAACGACCGTAACCCACGACGGAAGCGGAAAAGGCGGTAGAAATCAGGAACTGGCTCTGGCATTTGCCGAAAAAATCTCGGAACAAAACGGAATCACGTTATTCTCCCTTGCAACGGACGGAAGCGACGGACCGACCGACGCGGCGGGAGCGATCGTAAACGGAACAACTTGGAAAAAAATCGCGGGATATACGGATCCAAAGAACGCGCTCCGGACGCACAATTCTTACGAGGCTTTGAAGGTTGTGGATGCCCTCGTGTTTACGGGAGCGACCGGAACCAACGTAAACGACATTCAATTTTTATGGATTGATCCGAATAACGAACGTTAGACGATCTTGATCTCTCAATCCCCTTGTGGATAAAAACGAAGACAGTTTCTTCCTTCATCCTTGGCTAAGTAGAGGGCCTTGTCCGCTCTTTCGATCAATTCCGCGATTGAGTTTTCGGGACTCGGACTCAAAGTAGCCATTCCGATGCTGATCGTAACGATCGAAGCCGTTTTGGAGGCGGAGTGTGCAATCGCAAGTTTTTCCACTTTTTCCAAAATGTTTCGACTTACGATGACCGCGTTAGACTCGCTTGTCTCCGGAAGGATCACCGAAAATTCTTCACCGCCGTACCGCGCGGCCACGTCACCGGCTCTTCTGGCGCAGTCTCGAATTGCGGCGGCGACTTGTTTCAAACACTGATCCCCGCCTTGATGACCGTACGTATCGTTGTAGAGTTTGAAATGATCGATATCCAACATCAAAAGTGCGACGCTGGTTCCGGTTCTCCAACAACGTTTCCATTCCGTCGCAAGAACCTCGTCGAAATATCTTCGATTGTAAAGACCGGTTAACGCGTCCGTTCTTGCGATCGCAACAAGATACGCGTTCACTTCTTGGAGTTGATCCGTAAGTGTTTCGAGTTCCTTCTCCCTTTCCTTTCTTCGAGTCATCTCTTCGAAAAGACGAAGTGCGGAACGAACCCGTGCCAAAAGTTCGTTTGCGTCGAACGGTTTTACGACGTAGTCGATCGCTCCGGTATCAAACGCTTCTTGAAGAACGTTCGATTCTTTGAGGGCCGTAATCATGATGACCGGGATGTCTTTTAATTCTTCCTTTTCACGGATCATCTTAAGAATTTCAAGACCCGTGATTCCGGGTAAAAGAATGTCCAAAAGAATCAGTGAAAATTCTTTTTGAGGTGGTTCCGAACTTTTTAAACTCAGCCAACCGATGACTTCATCCGGAGATTGACTCGCCTGTGTGTCCTTGTATCCCGATTTTCTCAGAATACCCTGCATCAACATGCAATTCTCCTGTGCGTCGTCTAAAATAAGAATGGAATTCATTGCGGATATTCTCCTCGGTGTTTCAAAGTTGCGCCGAGCCTCGGAAGGATACTAAGCTCCACCGAATTATAAATGAAATCAAACGAATTTTTTAAAAACTTCTTGCTTGATCCTTTGATTCCCAAAGTCTAAGGGTCAGGATGAGCAAAAAAACGAAACGTTGGGCCGCTTTTTTAGGCATGACCGGTTTGGTAGTTGCCCTCCTTTGTTTTACCGTAATGCTTTCGGGAAACCAATGCCCGGCCTTTGGATTTTCCGAACAAACCGCGGCCAACGATCTTCCGCCCTGTCATCGAACCGAAAAGGCAAAAGATTCCGTTCCGACCTGCTCCTCTTGCGATTTACTCGTTTCTCCCGAATCCGTTTCTTCCAAAAATCCCGATCTTGAAAGAAGTTATTTCTCAATTCTATCCGTTCTTCAAAATCCTTTTGATTTGGGATGGGGAATTCTTACCGATCGAAACGGTTTGTATGAACGAAATTCGAACTTCAACGCGCAAAAATTCACGTTTCAATCGATCTCCTCGGTCCGACTTTTGATCTGATCCATTCTTCCCTTCTTTGTATTTCCCTTTAAACACGTTTTTTGAATTTTAGAATTAAGGAATATATATGTTAACTAGAAAAGATTTAATCACTCAATCCGCGGCGCTACTTGCGTTTGCATCCGCCGGTTCCCTTTTAGCAAAAGAATCCGGACACAAACACCACGAATCCTCTAAAAAATCGGAGAAACCGGCCTCTTCCGGATCTCTGAAAAAAGTGGATCGCAAAACTCTCGAAGCCGCTTCCAAATGTATTTTAAACGCCGAAATCTGTCTTTCTCATTGTGAGGAGAATCTTTCCACCGGTGATACGATGCTCGCCGATTGTTTAAAAACCGTAAAGGATACTCTGGCCTTATGCAAGGCGTTCGTAAGTTTAGGAGCCGCCAATTCTCCTCTTACAAAAGAAATCGCCGCGACCTGCATCAAGGCCTGCGAAGCCTGCGAGAAAGAATGTAGAGTTCACGAATCCCATCACGACATCTGCAAGAATTGCGCGGACAGTTGCAAAGAATGTATCGCCGAACTTAAGAAAGTAGCGTAACCGGGAGCAAAAGAATGAAAAAGAAGATTATAATATTCTTATTTGTAGTTTTTGTTGCGCTCGGCGCCGCCGAATCGAAGTCGATTCTTCCCACACGACCGACCGTCCTTGCGGAACTCGGCCAGATCCATCATTCCTTTTTGGAAGGAAAGGAAGTGAACGCGGATAGACTGATCGCGGTTTTACAACAGGAAGTGGCCCGGGACAAATCCCTTTCTCCGGCGTTAAAGGCGGCGGAAAAACTCAAGGCTGGAACCGACGAAAAAACGAAACTCGAAGCGTATAACGAACTTTCGGAAAGCCTGAAAGAGTATATTCAAAAAGATGAATCTACTGGGTTCCACGTTTTCTACTGTCCAATGGTAAAAAAGAAATGGATCGCCTCGGGCGATAAGGTTCAAAATCCGTATGATCCTTCCATGAAGGGTTGCGGAAAAAAGATCTAAGTAAGTTCTTTTTCCGGGAATTGGATTTGAAATCTGGTTCCCGGATTTAAGGTTTCTAACTTCAACTTTCCCTGGATCTGCTTTGTCAAAATCGTTACGAGTTGCAGACCGAGCGTTTCATGATCCACGTTTAAAAATTCTTCCGGAATTCCTTTTCCGTTATCTTCGATCGTAACGGTAACAATACCGTCCCGAGAACTCGCGACAATTTTCAAAGCCCCTTGCATCCCTTCCGAAAAAGCGTGTTTGATCGCGTTGGTAACGAGTTCGCATACGATCAATCCGAGAGAAATCGCGATGTTCATACCGAGTATCAAACCCTTTGCTTCGATCGTTTGACGGATTTTAGGATCCACACCGTAGAGGTTCCAAAGATTTTGAAGAAGCATATTCAAATAACTGTCAAAGTCGACGTGCGACAAATCCCTGGACTTATACAATTCGTTGTGAACGAGAGACATGGAGAATACCCTGCTTTCCGTATCCTTTAGCAAACCGTAAAGTTCCTTTGCGGTGAGCTCTCTCGACATGGCGTTATCCGCTTGCAGATTCAAAAGAGAAACCATGATCTGCATGTTGTTTTTGACCCTGTGATGAATCTCCTGAATCAAAGTGTCCTTTTCGGCTAAGGACGCGAGGATAGATTCTCGGTTGCGAACCATTTCAGTAACGTCCGTAATCACGGCTAAATCCAAAACCTGATTTCGATAACGGAACTTATAGACGGTCGTGTCCGCGATCAATTCTTCCCCGTTCTTTTTTTTGTGAACGACCGATGTGGCGCGATTGACTCCGAACTTAAAGGAAAGAATTTCCTTTCTCACCATATCGAAATCGACAGGTTCGAAAATCTTCAGTATATTCTTACCGATCAAATCCCTTTCTTCGTAACCGTATTTTTCAAGAACGGCCTGGTTCACTTCCAAAATCTCAAACGTATCGTGTTCGAATAAGAACGCTGGATGCGGATTGTATTGAAAAAACAAACGATATCTTTCTTCGCTTTCCTGTTCGAATACGTTTTTCTTTTCCAGTTCCAAAGCGAGACGGTTCCGCTCATAGGCAAAGACCAAAGAACGACTCAAAGAATAAGAATCGAACTTCCCTTTGTAAACGTAATCCTGTGCGCCGATCTGAAGTGCGTTCACCGTAATCTCCTTATCTTCGGCTCCGCTACAGATGATCACCGGAATCTGCGGAAACTTTTCCTTGATTTCGGATAACGCTTCCAGTCCCGCTCGATCCGGAAGAGAAAGATCCAGAAGCACGAGGTCCGGATTTTCGTGAGTGATTCTACTGAGGCCCGCGGTAAAATCTTCGCTTCGACTGATCCGAAACGAAGGGCTCTGCGACTCGCCCAGATATTCTTGGATCAATCTATAATCCGCGTTCGAGTCTTCGATCAAAAGGACTGAAAAAGAATCTTTAAACATAAAGGGAAAACTCTCTTCTCTATCTATAATTGTTCTAACTTAAATTCCAAAGGAAAACTTACGATCACTTCGAACCCGGAGATACCATCGGTGCGTATTTCCAAACCGCCTCTGTGAAGTTCCGCTATCCTTTTACAAAAAAACAACCCGGTTCCGGGTCCGGAAAATTCCTCCGCAATATGATACTTTTTGAATAGATCTATGAAATTATTTTTTTCTATCAGATCGATTCCAATTCCGTTGTCTTTTACGCGAACGACGTGACGATCTTCTTCTCGTATATAAGAAAAAGAAAGAATACGATCCGCATCCGCTTTCTTAAATTGAATCGAGTTCGAAATTAGATTTCCGAAAAGTTCCTTTAAAAGAGGAAGGTTTCCCACAAACTCCGGAAATTCTCCGTTGAAACTCAACATCATTCCGGCGTTGTCCAAACTCTCACGAAAGGGAAGAATCGATTCTTCCAAAACTTCCTTTAAAGAAAGAGTTTTAAAAACGTTTCTTTCCTTTTCGATTCTTAAGAATAAAAGTAAACCGTTGATCCGATTCCAGAGACGGTTCGCACCTTCCACGCTGAGTTGTAGAAATTCTTTTCCCTTTCCGTCAAGTTCGCTCGAATATTTTTCGGAAACGAATTTCAAAAAGGTTGTATGATTTCGAATCGGTTCTTGAAGATCGTGATACATCCTGGAAACGATCGTCGCGATTTCTTTTTCTTGGATATTCCGAGTTCGTTCCGAAGTAGAATCCGAAATTTCCAAAAACAAAACCTCATCCGCACCGGATCTTTGTCTGGTTAAGGTTCCTTTGAAATCGAATTCCTCGGCGGATTCGTTTTTAAAATGTTCCTTAAAATAAATCGTTTTTTCTAATTTAGAATTTTTGAATTCTTCCCAAATGGAAATATTTTGAAACGGTAGGATGCGAGTTAGGTCTTGGCTTTTCAATTCTTCCGGATTCTTGCGAGAACATCGATTTGCAAAAGAAGAATTGCATATTATAATATGTAAATCTTTGTCCAAAACTCCGATCGGGGTTTTTAAATGGGACAAAATCTGAAAATCGGATTCAGTCAACGGAAATCACTCCTGAATTTTTCCGGGTCTTAAAAAGAATCCAATGCGTGTTCAAAGTTCGAATCCTCGATCACCGAAACAACCTAGAAAATTCGAATCAATTTCCCCAGGTTGTTCTTATTGACGTTAAAAAGTAAAGATTTCGATAAAAATGTCAATCCTGGTTTTTGGTTTTCCTTCTTTTTTACGCATTTCAGAATATTCTTTTTTTCGAAATTAGAATCCTCTAAAGCGTCCGTACTAGTACGAAAGAGTTAGAAATCGATTTTTAATGAAAAGACTTGACCCTGTTCAAAATGAAAAGTTGAAGCGCAAAAAGAAAACGATCTTAGGAGGAAACTTCGATTTTGATTCGGTTTATAGTTCGGCTTTGCGGGAAAAAAGGAAAATAGAGGCCTGGAAATTACTTATTCATAAGAACGGAGCATGAAACGCCGCCCTATCTTGACTTTCGGGCGGCTTCTCAATCGTCTTTTAGAAAAATTGTTTATTCAGAAAATGTGATAGACTCGATGACAACGGGCTGAGTCGGTTTGTCTTGAAAACCAGTTTCGGTTTCGGAAATCTTTTCCACGATATCCGATCCTTCGGTAACCTTTCCAAACACCGCGTGACGGTTGTCCAAATAGAAATTGTCTCTTACGTTGATAAAAAATTGAGATCCACCCGTATTTGGTCCCGCGTTTGCCATAGAGAGCGTGAATTTCTCATTCTTAAGATCCTTGTGAAACTCGTCTTGAATCTTATATCCGGGACCGCCCGTTCCGTTTCCCGTGGGACAACCCCCTTGGATCATAAAATTTTTGATAACCCGGTGAAATGTAAGACCGTTGTAAAATCCGTCCTTCGCTAATTTGATAAAATTGCCCGCAGTGATCGGAGCCTTTTCCTCGTCCAGAAAGACCGAAAAATTTCCGTAATTTGTCTTAAATACCGCAGTTGCCATATCCGTTTTCCTCTATTTTAAGAATTCAACTCCATTTTCCGAAACTATAGAATAGCAGGAAGCGATTTCTTGCGAAAAACAAACAAAAACGCGGAATTGAGCGATTATATTATAAAGAGGAGAATCTAGGATTAAAATAGAATATTCCTCACAGTGGAAATATTTTTTTCTGGATAAGAGAGTCTTCATACATGTTAGAAATCAATCATCGTTATCTTCCATTCGGTACCTCGGGCGCTCTGATTTTTATTTCCGGCGCACATTCGAATTCGAGAACCGACCATTCTATTCTTTCGGAAGAAATCGCCAAAAAAGAAATCGGGACCGTATGTGTCGTGTCGAGCGATCATTCGATAGACGCGGAAACGTTAGACTCCATCGATCCATCCGTAACGGTTCTTTCCATTCTCATTCCACCCGGACCCGAAACGAACGATTCGGTCTTCGGAACCTATTTGAAAATTCGAAAATTCTTAAAAAGAGGAAACCTTCTTTTTTTAATCGCACCCGATTGCGAATCCAGATTCCCGCTTTTTCTCTCCAAACTTTTACTCGCAGGCGATCCGTCCATCACGGACTCCGATCTTCAGGATAGAATTTCCCGTTTTGGATATTCTTATCCGGAAGCGGATCAAGAGATCTTTCGAAAATTTCTTTCCAGACACAAGGAAGGTCATACGTTTCACGAAGTTCCTCCGGGAGAATTTTCGGTTTCTTCACATCTCGCCCGAGAAGGAAAAAGACCATCCGCGCTGAAATACAAAATTCAATACGAACCCGGCGTAGAAAATCTAACTAAGATCAAAGCGGTTCCTTATTCCGAAGAGGAACGGAAAATTTCCAAACCCGGTTTTCAATCCTCTCCGATCCACGCGATCGAAATCGATCACATGGACGAGACTCAAAGGCCGAAAGAAATTCCGGTAAAACTCCCCGAGTCTACCAATGGAAACGGTAACAAAAGCGCGGAAGTTCAAAACGTTTCTGTTCCGGCCGCAACAACTTCGGTTCCTGCTTCACAACCGACTTCGGCGACGGAGAATTCAGCGACGACAAACACAGCACCGCCCTCTTCTCAAACTTCCGATTCGAGTTCGTCACAAAATGCGACTCAACCGGTTTCGGATTCTTCCGATGAAAATAAAACATTAAAGAAATCGAATACTTCTTCCACTTCGAAAGAATCTGCGGCTTCCAAAACGGAACCTGAAAAAACGGAAAACGCGTCTTCCACATCCATAAAAACGAAACTTCCGTTGCAGATCAAGTTGATGGCGGTGATTTCCCTTTTGATGACCTTGACGGTTTCGACGATCATCTTCTTTGCTTCTTCCGCGTTTCGCGGGGATTCCGAGGTTCGGGTTCTCCAGAACAATTTAAATTTAGTGAATATTCTCGGTTTAAAAATCAAAACCGATATCAACGAAATTCTCGGGAATGGAAAACAGATCGTGGGCGCCTTGGCTCAAGGTAAGGAAGGAATTTCCTTCGCGGATATTTTCTTTCAAAACGATCCCGACTTTATCTACGCCGGTCTTTATCAAATCGAAGGAAACGCGCCGACCGCGATCAACGAATTCTTCAACGAACCGTATTTGAGCGAAGTGAAAGTTTCTCAGAAAGAAGTTTCGGATCTTATCGCGGGAAGACCGGGACTGATTCAAAAATCGGTTCTTACCGGCGGGAGAATGGAGAATCTAAGCGCCGAGTTTAAGGAACCGATCTTCGCCATCGCGGTTCCTTCTTCCAGTTCCAATCCAAAAGTTCTAGTTTTGATTCTTCGTTTGGAAAAATTCTTAAACGCATTCCAAAAACAAGATATATCCGAAGTCTTTTTAGTAAACGGCGAAGGCGATCTGATCGCGCACTCCGACGCGAAACTTCTCCAATCCAATACGAACTTTATGAATCTTCCGATCGTGGAGTCCATGGTCAACAGTTCGGAAAACACGAAACAAACCGAGTATAAGGACAAGGAAGGAAAGTCTTGGTTCGGTTCGTATCAAAAACTCGGCTTCGGGGGCGGCGCGGTCATCTCCATCGTTCCGGAAGACAAGGCCTTCGAAGCGGTTTATAGAATCCAAAGAACTAATCTTCTCATCATGGGAATCGCACTTTGTTTGGCACTCATCATCGTATTCTTCTTCGCTAAAACGATCACCAAACCTCTGTTAAACCTTCTCCAAGCGACCACCGAAATCGCAAGAGGAAACTTTAAGATCGGAATCAGTTCCACCACAAGGGACGAGGTCGGACTTCTCACCGACTACTTCGTGGACATGGGTAAGGGTTTGGAAGAACGCGAAAAAGTAAAGGACGCGCTCGGAAGATTCGTAAACAAGGAAATCGCCGAAATGGTTCTGAAACAGGAACTTACCCTCGGCGGGGAAAGAAAGATGTGCGCGATTTTCTTTTCCGATATCCGCAGTTTTACGGCGATTTCCGAAAAACTTCAACCGGAAGAAGTCGTCGAATTCTTAAACGAGTACATGACCGAGATGGTTCATTGCGTAAATGAAACACACGGAATCGTGGATAAGTTTATCGGAGACGCGATCATGGCAACCTGGGGAGCCGCAAAAACTTCGGATCAGGACGCGGTCAATTCGGTCAACGGAGCTCTTATGATGAGAGAAGCTTTGATTCGATTCAACCAAGGCCGAGGCGGAGATAAAAAACCGATCATCAAAATCGGTTGTGGTCTGAACTACGGCCCCGTCATTGCCGGACAAATCGGTTCCGAACAAAGATTGGAATACACGGTAATCGGAGACGCGGTAAACCTCGCGTCCAGAGTGGAAGCGCTCAATAAACCTTTCGGAACGGACATTCTCATTACTCAGGATCTTTTGGATCATGTTCCAGGCATCTTCAACGTGGAAAAGATGCAATCCATCAAGGTGAAAGGAAAGGAAGAACCGCAGGTCATCTACGCCGTTTTGGGAAGAATGGACGATCCGAACTGTCCGAAAAACGTCGACGAACTCAGAACAAAAATCGGAATCGTCTGGGAACCGCCTAAGAAGGACAAGGCGAAGGATTCCGAACCGGGAGAAGAAGTTAAGTATGAGATACTTGACTGAAGGAAAATACGTAGTAACGTTTTTGACGGGGCTCATAGTCCTCTTCAGTATATTACTGTATCTTCATATAACTTCCGGTCACAAAAAGGGAAGCAATCCCGAAATCGGAAAAATCATATTCAAAAACCGTAAAGCTCAGAGAAAGTTCGATTCCGAAGTTGTCTGGGAGGAAATCGAAACCGAAATGAAGGTTCGAAACCGCGACACGGTCCGCACCGACGACGGAGCGGAAGCCGTTCTCGTTTTGAACGACGGAACCGAAATCAAACTCGATCAAAAGAGTATGATCTTTCTCGACTTTTCGGATAAAAATCTTTCGATCGACTTCGCTTACGGATCGGTTTCCGCGAACAAAGACAGCGGAACGGAGATGAAGATCAAAAGTGGTGAAACCACCGTCGAGGTCAACAAGGGCGATCTGAAACTTTCCAAATCCGAAGATCAGGCTTTGAACCTAGAAGTTTCCAAAGGGAACGCAAAGGTAAAATCGGGAAACCAAGAATCGAACGTCGCCAACAACCAAGCGATCGAACTCAAAAACGGAAAATCCGAAATTCGTTCCTTATCGATCGCTCTCAATTCTCCCCCGGAAAGAAAATTTTTCCAAACCTCCGGAGGCTCCTATCCGGTTTCGTTCGGTTGGAATAAGATCGAATCCGTAAAAGATTATACATTAGAAATTTCGAATCATCCTAGCTTTTCCAAAAACGTGATCCGAACAAAATCGAACTCGATTTCCTTGAACAAATCCTTGGACAAGGGAACCTACTTCTGGAGGGTCACCGCGGTCAATCCCGGAAACGGAACCCCGGAATATAGCGAAACCCGTTCTTTAACTATATTAGGAGAATTGAAACCTTCTCTTTTCGCTCCGTCCAAATCGGAAGAATTCAAATTCACATCCAATCCGCCGAACGTCGTCTTTCAGTGGACGCCTTCGGACTTTACAAAGAATTACACCTTCGAACTTGCAAAGGATAAAACCTTTAAGGAAACCGTAGTAAGTCAGGAAATCCAGGGAACTCTTTATCGTTGGGATAAAACGAAGGAAGGAACGTATTACGCAAGAGTCACGCCGAAACCTTTGATGAACGACTTGAAAACATCCGTATCGGAAACGATTTCGTTTAACGTAAGAAAACTCGAAAAACCGGAACCTCCCGTATTGAAAAAACCTTCCGATCAGGAAGAGATTTCCTTACGCAAAATTTCGAAAGAAGGAAACCTATTCGTTTGGACCGGCTCGACCGACTTAGCGGAATACAATCTTGAAATCGCGAACGATTCCGATTTTAAGAACGTTCTATTCTCCAAAAAAACGAATTCATCCTCCGTTACTTCTTCCCCGATCGCAAACGCGGGCGTTTACTTTTGGAGGGTCAAAGCGAACCCGAAAGAAGGAGAACCGATCTCTTCTTCCGCAAGAAAATTTACGGTTCAGTCTCAGGAGAATTTGGATCTTCTGTTCCCCGCAAACCAGCAGGAACTCGGACATCCGACCAATCAAAAACTTACGTTTCGTTGGCAAAGACCCGAACCTTCCGGAGTATATAAATTGGAAGTCTCTAGGAATTCCGAGTTTAGCGAGAACGTGATCCGTGAGAATTTCCGCGCGTCTTCCGGAACGATTTCTCTTCCTTCCGTGGGAGAATACTACTGGAAGGTTTCTCTGCTCGGTTCCAATGGGGAGAATTTATTGACCAGTAAAACCCAGAACTTCAAAACCTCGGACAGCGCTCCTTTCCTAAGCCAGAACAGCCCGGCGACCGAGGAAAGTATCGATATCACCAATCGCGAAAGTATAGACTTCCGATGGGAAACCGAGGGAAACACGGAATCGATCACCTTGGAGATTTTCGAAGTTCGGGCAAAAGGAAATAAAACGATCTGGAAACGCGAACTCAAAGGTGATTCCTATTCGTTTAAGGATTTTGGAATATTAGAAGAAGGTAAATTTCAGTGGAGAATCTCCGCGAAATACAAGGACAAAGCGGGAGTTCAGAAGTTCACGATCCCCGTTTCCAGAAATTTTGAAATTAAGTTGAGCAAAACGATCCGACCTCCGGAAATACTTTCGCCGAAGGAAATTTATGTGGAATAAAATTCTTTTATACTCCGTTCTCGCGTTTTTTGTTTCTCTTTCGGTTTTTGCCGAAGAGGAAAATCAATATTTGGAATGGAAACCCGTCCCCGAGGCCGGGTCATACATGGTCGAAATCAAGGATTCGAACGGAAGAATCACAAGGGAAAAAACGAAATCAACCCGATTCGAAGTCAATCTTCCTCCTGGAATTTACGAACATAGGATCGGCGTTTTGAATAAGTTCGGAAGGGTTTCCGTTTTTTCGGAATGGATTTCCTTTGAGGTCATTCTTTCCCGAGCTCCCGTAGTCGATCCGGAATCGAACGTAAAATTGTTAAAGGAAAAACTCGGTCCAACCCTCGTTGTAAAGGGAGATAACTTCACCGAAGCGATGAACGTTACTCTCCTTTTACCTTCCGGTGAAACGATCAAACCCGAATTCGAATACATCAACTCGAAAGAAATAAAGATCAAAATCGAAGGTCTGAATCTGAAAAACGGAAGTTATACTCTTTCTTTGGAAAACCCGAGAAACAAAAAGACCGCAAAGAAAGGATTTTTGGTCCTTGCGGATTCCGAGCAAGAACTTGCAGAAATCGTAAAGCAGAACGAACGGGAGAATCGGGTCGCGACACCCGGAATCAACTGGGGTCCCGCTTTGCAATCGTCGGTTCTTCCGGGTTGGGGACAATCCAATCAGGATAAAACGTATCGATCTTGGATTTTTCCGATTCTGATCGCGGGTGCGATCGCCTATTCGGCGCAACAGTATACGGAATATAACGCGAGTTTGGCGACCTTGGATCAAAGTAAGAATCTAAATTCGAGTCTTCTTCTGCTCGATAACCCTACGTTCATTCCGTTTGCGACCTACAACTACATGCAGGTCCAGTCGGACTATTCAAACGCGGTTTCGCATTACAATTCGTTTAACGTTTCTCTGGGAATTGTGGCCTTGCTTTACCTTTTAAATGTGTCAGATGCGGCATTTGTAGGCCCGTCTTCGACGAAAACAACGGTTTCAGAATCCGATCGAAAGTTTGTTCCTTACTTTAAAACCGGGACAATCGATGCTCGAAATGGAGGGAATGGTTCAGGCAATTTTTTTCCAAATTCATTTGAATTTGGGATGAAAATTTTTCTATAGATCCGTGTTGTTATTTATAGAAAAGGATATTTTCCCGTGGAAAAATCGACACTACAATCTAGGACCGTACTCACCCTTCTATTTTTCCTCCTTTTCGGCTCGCTCCAAAATTGTTTTCCAAAACCTTCGGGAACCTCGTTTTTAGATACATTTACCTTTGCCAATTTTGCGTCCCTGGCACAAACTCCGATTCCACTCAAAGTAAAACTTTCCGGGTTGACCGGTGGAACCTTAGTTCTTTCAAACCAAGACAACGAAACTCTTTCTCTGAGTTCAAACGGGGACTACAGTTTTTCTGAGTTTAAACCTAAGTATTCTTCTTATACGGTGAACGTCAAAACCCAACCGACGGTAACGCCGGCGATCGATTGTGCGATCACCAATCCGAGTGGAATTCTCACTCCCTTTTTTGAATACGTAGAAGTGGTTTGTGCGACCAAGACCTATCCGCTTTCCGTTCAAGTATACGGAATATCTTCTTCCGTAAGCGGAACCCTGCAAATCCGAAGCGGCAACGTGGATCTATTGAATCTCAGCGCGGACGGAACCAATACGTTCGCCGCTCAGATTCCGGACCAAGCGACGTATAACCTTCTAATCGTAGCAAGTCCTCAGAATCATGTCTGTCAATTCGAGGTTCCGGCTAACGCAACGGGAACGATGACCGGAGCGAATACGGTTTTGGTAAACTGTTTGAGCGTTACGAACTCCAGTCCCGCGAATCAAACGGTTCTAAAACCTTCGGACAACATCGATCTTACATTCTCCAAAAACGTTTCGGGTTGCGTTTTGGATCCGGTCAATACTCCGGCGGGAAATTTAAAATCCAGTCACCCCGGTTCCAGCTTTAGTTATCCTACCTCCAACGCGGTTCGAATTATTTCGGGTGGAGCTTGGACGACGGGTGTGAATCAGTATGTACGCCTAACAGGGTGTATTGATCCCGGCACCGGAAAAGCGTACAACAACGGAACTCCATTAACGTTTACTTATACGGTTGCGAACGAAGTGAAATACGCAAGACCGGGCGGCGCGGGAGCCGGACTTTGTGATACCGTTGCGACCGCTTGCGCTTCGATCCGTTATGCGATCACGCAATGCGCCGCGGTCCCTTGTTTTGTTTTGGTTTCGGAAGGAACGTTTTCGATTGCGGATAACGCAACTCAAAGAATCGACCTCAAGGACGGAGTCAATCTTATGGGAGGTTTCGATACCACGTTTACCCAAAGAAACGGAACCACTCATACCACCATTATCGAAGACATATCCCCGCCCGGAAACTGCGGAGCTTCCGAAGGTGTAACCTGTACTCCGATCTTTGCGGGACCTCCGTTTACGACGATGACGAGTAACCTGGTGGTCAACCTATTCACCATCAAAACGAATCCGAACAACCCATGGGCGACCGGAATTTTCTTAAACGGATTGGCTACGGGAGCTTCCCAGCTGATCATCGGCGGAAACGTGATCCAAGGAATGGATTCTTCCAGCGCTTATACGGCGACGACAATTCGATCCGGAATCGCCGCATACAACGTAACACCGAACTTAAACATTTCCTATAACTACATCTTAGGCGGAAGCGGTAATAGTATTTCCGCGGGAATTTACAACAACGGAAGTTGGGGGGTGATTTATTCCAATTGGCTGAACGGAAATTCTCACGCAGGATCTACGGCGGCCGATTTTTCAACGGCGCTTCTCGTACGAAATTTAACGGCCGCACAACCTCTGATCGTATCGAACAACGTGGTCAATTCTTTTCAACAAATAGGAACCCCTGCGGTTACGGCGGCGAGCACATCGGGACTTAGATTTCAAAACGTAACTTCGACGAACTTACATCTGATCCACAATACGGTTTTTGGCGGAGTCGGAACCTCGGAATCGATCGGAATTTATTCTCTCGGAACCGCGGTGGAAACCAAAATCGCGAACAATCAGATCTTTACGAACTCGACCGCTCCGAGCAGAATCTGTATCAGTTACGGGGTCGCACCGGGCGCGAGCGCGGAAGTCAAAGGAAATAACTTATTCAACTGTTCAACCTTGGCGCAAACCCCGTTATTCGGTTTTAGCCTTTGTGCGGGAAACCCCGGACCTCTACGGAACAACGTGCTTTGTCTTACGAACCTCGTGACGGGAGCCAACACTCAAAACTTCAGTCACAATCCGGGATTCTTACCGCCTACAAGTCCTCTTACCTATTATCTGATCGGCGCGGGTTCTAAATGTGATACCGTATACGGCGGGGTGGATCCGAATTACGGCGGATTTATCACTCTGTATCAAAACGACTTTTTTGGAACCGCAAGAACGACAAACTCGGCCCCTGCTCCCGTTCCGGTTGGATCGTTCGGGTATACCATCGGAGTTAAGGAACACGACGGAACCTGTTCCCCTTAATCACATTCGATTTTCTTAAAGTAGATTCTGAAGTTCTTCCCAACGTTCCATCTTTAAGGGAAGAATGGAGTGAATCTCGGTAAGTCTGTTCCCGGAAGAAACGAGCTCTTCGGGTTTTCCAGCGCCCGACTGTAAAATTTTGGTGAGTTCCTTTTCCTCGGCTTCGAGTTCGGCGATTGTCGCCTCCAAGGTTTCGAGTTCCTTTTTCTGATTGAAACTCAAACCCTTTTTGACTTTGGAAGAATCGTTCTCCTTGACTCTTACCTCGGGTTCCTTTTTATCTTTTTGTTTGTTTAGATAATTCTTATATTCCAAATATTCGGAATAGTTTCCCGGAAATTTTTCGACAACACCGTCCCCTTCGAAGACGAAAAGATAATCCACCGTCCGGTCCATAAAGTAACGATCGTGGGAAACCGCGAGAATACAACCGCCGAATTCAGCTAGAAACTCCTCCAAAACCGATAGGGTTTTGATGTCCAGGTCGTTCGTAGGTTCGTCCAAAATCAAAAAATTCGGATTGGTCATCAGGATCGAAACGAGATACAACCTTCTTCTTTCACCGCCGGAAAGATTTTTGATATAACCCGCCTGCAATCTTCCGTCGAAAAGAAAAAGTTCGAGCATATCCGCCGCACTCAAAACTCGGTCGTCGCTCATCTTTACGGAAACGCCACATTCCTTTTTGATATATTCGATAACCCGCATATCGCCGGAGAGTTCTTTGGAAATCTGATCGAAGTAACCGAAGTTCGTGTTCATCCCGACGCTTACGTCGCCAGAATCGGGTTTTTCCCTTCCGGCGATCATATTCAGAAGGGTCGACTTTCCGGCTCCATTCGGTCCAACAACACCGATCCGTTCTCCGTTTTTAAACGTATAAGAAAAATTAGATATTAGAGGTTTCTGATACGATTTGTTCAGATTTTTGAGCTCGAGAACTTTTTTACCGAGCCTTCTACCCGAAACCGAAAAATCCAAAATGATTTCTTTCCCGGTTTTTTTCCGGTTCAAAACCTCGAGCGCACGATCCGTTCTTCCTTTTTGTTTCGTTCCTCGGGCCTTAGGTTGTCTCCTAAGCCATTCCAATTCCTTTTTGAGAAATTGTTTTTCCTTTTGTTCGGTTTTTTCCCGAACGATCTCGGCTTCCGCTTTTTTTTCGAGATAAAATCCGAAGTTTCCCGGAAAGGATAATAAATTTCCATTCTCCAGTTCGATGATTCGATCGCAGACCTCTTCCAAAAAGTAACGATCGTGTGTTACGAGCAGAACCGATTTTTTGGTTTCGATCAGATAATCCTGCAACCACAGAATCGCGTCCACGTCCAAGTGGTTGGTCGGTTCGTCGAGAATGATGAGATTGGATTCTTCGATTAACGTTTGTGCTAATGCGACTTTCTTGAGCATTCCACCGGAAAGAGAACCCATCTTCATGGAGAGATCGGGAATGGCCAATTCCTTCAGAAGGGATCGAAACCAGGACTCGAGTTCCCAAGCGCCGAGACGATCCATCTCCTGCATCAATCGATTGTATTCTTCCTCAACGTCGGAGTCGCCGGATTCCAAACGTTCACAAACTGCTTCGTAAGAACGAACCGTTTTCAGGATGGGGCTCGGGCTGGAAAAGATATGTTCTAAGATGGAATGGTTCGGATCAAAAGAAGGAGACTGGGATAAAACCGCGGTCTGGAGAATCTTATTCTTCAGAATCTGCCCGCTATCCGGAACGTCCAAACCCGCGAGCATTTTTAAAAGAGTCGTTTTACCGGAACCGTTGATTCCGAGGATTCCGATTTTTTCTCCCTCGTTGATTCCGAAACTGATTTGATCGAGTAAAACTTTGGCGCCGATCTCCTTAGAGATCTTGTCGACGGATATTAAATTCATAGGAGATACCAGCAGGGTCCGAATCGGAACGTCTTAGGACAAGTGTTTTTAAATCTTAAAACGAACCTGAAACTTCGTGCCCTTTTCTTCGTTGCCCGGAATAAGAGAGGACTTTCCTCTCAATTGTCTGGAAAGAATTTCGACGAGCTTGAGACCCAAGGATTCGGAGTTCGCAAGATCGAATTTTTCGGGCATTCCGATTCCGTTGTCTTCCACTTCCAAAACGGATTCGTTCATATCCGATCTGAGTCTGACCGAGATAAGACCCGAGTTCTCCTTTGGGAACGCGTATTTTAAGGAATTGGTCACGAGCTCGTTTACGATCAACCCCAAAGGAATCGCGGTTTCTATGGAAACGAAATTCGGTTTTGAGGAAATTCTAAATTCTATCTTCTTTTCCTTTCCGAAAGAATGAAGAAGGCTGACAAGAAGGGTGTTTAGATAATCATAAAAATCAATTTTTGTAATATTCTCGGATTGATAGAGTTCCTTATGGATGAGGGCCATGGATTGGATTCTTCGTTCGCATTCCTTTAAGATCTGGGAGATCTTTTCGTTTTCGGAATGTTCCGCTTGTAAACCCAAAAGACTCGCGACCACTTGAAGATTATTCTTCACTCGGTGATGAATCTCCTTCAACATCACTTCCTTTTCTTCCAGGGTTTTTTTGAGTTTTTCCTCTCCGCGTTTTCTTTCGGTGATGTCTCGGATGATCTGCGTCGCTCCGATCAGATTGTGGGAAGAATCCCTTATGGAACTATAACTGATTTCTAATATTGCAACGTCCTGAACGAAACCGCGCATCGTTCTTTCGGTGGTATAAACCTCTCCTCTCAGAGCGCGGCTCCAGTTTTCGATGACAACACTTCTTTCCAGAGGATCCAAGATGAGTTCGGGTAAAAGATTTCCCTCTTCGATTTTTTTACCGTAGAGTTTCCAGAAGTTCAACTCGAAGGAAGAATTGAAAGCGATCACACGAAAGTTAATGTCGACCGCGCAGATGGAATCCTTGGTTCCTTCGATCACTCCGATCAATCGATCCCTTGTGGTCTTGAGTTTGGAACGAAGTCTTTCCAATTCCAATTCGGCTCTTCTTCGGGTATTGATGTCCCTTACGATCACTTGAACGTATTGGCGATCGTTTTCAAAAAACGCGGTAGCGACAACTTCCACGAATAGGGTGGAACCGTCTTTGCGGACGAATTCTTCCTCGAGAACCCCGACGCCCACGCCTTCCTGGTTCATTTTTTGAATTCTTTGTTTTACTACGTTTTGGGATCTGTGGTGTACGAACTGAAGAACCGGTTTTCCGATCACTTCGTCAATGGAATCGTAACCGAGCATCTGAATGAGTGCGTCATTCGCCCTTAAAATCTTTCCCTCGGAATGAATCGCCAAACCGTCTCGGGAGAGATCAAAAAGTAGCTGATAACGTTCTTCTGTGATTGGAATCGGTTCCATGATTCTTTTTATAAACGGGCAATAGAGGCATCCTAAAGAGGAGGAACGGGAAGTCAATCAAACCCGATTTACGGTCCAATACCGATTTATCAAAAAGAAAGAACGATTCACGCCCGGAAATTACCGGGGAAATAAATGCCCAATTCCGAAGTCCGCTCAAGATTCAATTTTTTAATTCGCTATTCAAATCCTAAAAAGTATACGAGGATTTGACAAAAATTGAATCTAAGAAAGGATTCTCCCGTCTCATGGAAAATGAGTGGTTCTGAGGGCATTTTGATTTATTATTTTGCTTGTTTGCGTTTTCCTCACGAGAAATTATAATACCCTTTGTCCCAGTTATAGAAAGCAATGTCCATCTTACGATCCGATTCAGACTTTCTCATCCTTGATTCCGCCGGAGAGGTGGTAACCTGGCATTTCTCCGAGCCGCTTCGGGAATTTGCGGAGAATTTAGACAATCAAATTCATCCTTCTCAGTGGAATTGGTCGGAAAGCGATTCCTGGGATTCCCTTTGGAAAAAAGCGCAAACGGTAAAACAAGATTCTCCCTTTTTTAAAGTCGCGTATCGAAACAAAAACCGTACGTTTTTGGATTTGGACGTTCGGATTTTACCCTCGGGTAAAAATCACATTCTGCTTTTATTTTTTACGGATTCCGAATCCTCTTCGATCGAAACCCCGAATATCTTTTTGAAGGACTCCGAACTTCGTTCGATGATCTTTCAAAAATCGGCGAACGCAATTCTTTTGTTGAACCCCGAAGACGATCGGATTTTGGAAATCAATCATACTTCGAGTCAGTATTTTGAAACCCAGGGTCCATCCGAAATTTTGAATATTCCATTTTCAGATTTATTGGCCGAAGGATTCTCCCCTTCCGAATACGAATCCAGAAAAAAAAAGGTCCTTTCGGGAGAAGGAGTTTCCTGGGACGTGGAATTCAAAACGTTCCGTGATAGAAAATTCTGGGGGAACGCTTCCTTCCGAATTCTTACCTCGAACCTAAACCGGATCGTTCTCGTTCAAATCAAGGACATCACCGAAAAAATCAATTCTCGAAGATCCCTTTTACAACAGTCCAAAACGATCGCGGAACACGAGGCGAATCTGAACGCGATCATAGAAAATTCGGACTCGATGATTTGGTCCATCGACAAGAATTATGAATTGCTAATATTCAATTCTCAATTTCAGAAGATGATGCAAGATTTCTATCATTCTGAAATCTCCACCGGTTTTAACGTATTTCAAAAGGAACTTCCTCCGGATATCATACAGTATTGGAAAGAATTCTACGATCGGGCGCTTTCGGGAGAACGATTCAGCGTTACTCGAACCAGACCGAATCAGGACGGAAGTTTCGTCTTCAGCGAACTTTCGTTTTATCCGATCCGCGACACGGAGGAAAATATCTCCGGAGTCAGCGCGGTTTCCGTGGACATCACGGATAAAAAATTGGCCGAAGAAAAGTTCAGACTTCTGTTCGAACGTTCCAGCGAACCGCACGTGCTCTACGACGAATCCGGAATTTTCGAATGTAACCCGGCGACTTTGAAGATGCTTCGTTGCCCCGATAAAAAGATGGTTCTTGGTAAACATCCGGCTCATTTTTCCGCGGAAATGCAAACGGACGGAAGAAAAAACGAGGAGATCAGCTCCGAAATCGAATCGATCGCCCTTAAAAAAGGTTCTTATACGTTCGAATGGATTTACAAACGTTTTAACGGAGAGGAATTCCAAACCGAAATCACGTTAACTCCGATGTTGATCAATCAGAAGCGAGTGTTTCTCGCGGTTTGGCACGAGATCACGGAACGCAAAGTATATGAGGATTCTCTAAAGCGTGCCAAAGAGATCGCGGAAGCGGCGTCGAAAGCCAAAACGGACTTCCTCGCGATGATGAGTCACGAGATTCGAACCCCTTTGAACGGCGTCATCGGCACGGTCAGTCTTCTGGAAGGAACCTCGCTCAACTTGGAACAGAAGGAATATCTGGATATCATCAAGTCGAGCGGACAAAATCTTCTCATTTTGTTAAACG
Source organism: Leptospira barantonii (assembly GCF_002811925.1). NCBI lineage: Bacteria > Pseudomonadati > Spirochaetota > Leptospiria > Leptospirales > Leptospiraceae > Leptospira > Leptospira barantonii. The sequence goes on along the minus strand of NZ_NPDS01000006.1, from coordinate 121,491 downwards.
ACATTCTCGATCTTTCTAGAATCGAATCGGGTCAGCTCAAACTCGAAATGCAACCCGTTTCTCCCGAAAAACTCACGAAAGACGTGGTCAACCTATTCCGTTCCATGGCCGAAGAGAAAGGTCTCGTGATCGAATCGAGAATTTCATCCCAGGTTCCGAACTGGATCATCTCAGATCCGTATAGACTCAGACAAATTCTCATGAACCTACTCGGTAACTCCGTAAAGTTCACCGAAAAAGGAAAAATTCTCGTGGATGTCGAAGCCGAAAGATTTCCGAACGAAAAGTTAAGATTGATCTTTCACGTTCAGGACACCGGGATCGGAATCGCGGAGGACAAATTGGAACTTCTTTTCAAAGCGTTCAATCAGGTTGATTCTTCCACGACTCGGAAATACGGAGGTTCGGGTCTCGGTCTTACCATCAGTAAAAAATTAGCGGAGCTGATGAAGGGAGAAATCATCGTAAAAAGTCAAGTGGGGCAAGGTTCCGAATTTTCCCTTTCACTCATCACGGAAAGATTGGAATATAGAATTCCGGTCGGAGTGCAGGAACTTCATTCCAAAAACTTAGCGACCACCGCCATTCTTTCCATTCAAGAATTCTCTCTCAGAGATCAGATCAAAAAATTCTGCGAACGAAACGGATTCTCCGTTAAGATCGTAAGAACCGCAAAGGAAGCGATCCGCGCACTCGGAGAAGAAGATCGAATCGGAATCTTTCTTACCGATCTCAACTTTCCGGACATGACCTTGCCCGAGGTTCTGGACGAACTCAAAAATCAAAACCCGACCTTAAAACTTACGATCATTCTTTTTATGGAAAAGGAACTCAAGGAATCGTATTATCTCGTCACGGAAGGTTTGTTCAATCGTCCTGGATTTAAGATTTTTATGATGTTTAAGCCGATTCTCTTGGATGAACTCAGTAAAAATTTCGAGAAGGCGTTTCCTACGAAGATCTTAAAGGAAGAAAAACAGGGAGATTCGAAAAAACTTCTTTCGGAGAGAATTCCTCTAAAGATTCTTTTGGTGGAAGACAACGTAATCAATCAGAAGATCGCACTCAGACTTCTTTCCAAACTCGGTTATTCCGCTGATACCGCGTTAAACGGAGTCGAGGCGATCGCAAATCTTCAAAACAAACAATACGATTTGATCTTTATGGACATTCAGATGCCCGAGATGGACGGATTCGAAACTACGTTTCACATAAGAAAGGATTTCGCAAAACAAAAACCAACGATCGTTGCGATGACGGCTAACGCGATGGAAGGCGATAAGGAAAAATGTCTGGAAGCCGGAATGGACGCGTATATCTCCAAACCGATCCAGACTCAGGATATAGAATCCGCGATCGTACTTCTGTTTCAGTCTTAGGTCATTGACCCTTTAGAAAACCTGCATATACTTCCGAAACTTCCTCCGGGCGTTCGAGTTGGGGACTATGTCCGCATTCTTTCAAAATAACCCTTCTGGAATTTTTGATACCTTTTAACATCACGTCAGACGCGCTGATATGAATCACACGATCCGTATCTCCCCAAAGGATCAAGGTTCTCGCCTGAATTTTTCCGAGCCTTTCCTCAAGAGCGGTGGATTGAGATCGAATTTCGCCGTAAATTTTGGCGTTGAAGTCCTTGTTTGCGATCGCCTTGTTCGAAAAGTATTCCTTCAAAAAAGTAGGAATGTAAGGGGGTTTTACGAAGATAAAGTTCATAAGAAAATCGAATTCTTCCACGTTAGCCGCAACCAACGGATTTTTTCCCTGTTCGAGATAACCGAGAAGTTCGCTCTTGATCGGAGACTTTACACCCGCCGAATCGAAAAGACCCAGGGTAAGAATTTGTTCCGGGTAGGTCGCCGAATAAACCCCCGAGATCGAACCTCCCATCGAGTTTCCGGCTATATGAAACTTTTCTAATCCAAGACTTTTACGAAATTCGTTCAGACGACTTACCTGAGTCAGAATGGAATATTCGTCCTCTTGTTTGCGGTCGTTTTCTCCGAAGCCGGGAAGATCGGGAATCACCACATGATAGTTAGGCGTTAACGTTCTTACGAATCTCGTCCAATTGTCCTTATCTCCTCCGAAGCCGTGTATGAGAAGAATCGTTTCACCCTTCCCGCCTTCCAAATATTTCCAGTGATACGAACCGACTTGGATTTCTTTTTTTTCGAGATCGGATTTGGATCGTTCGTAGTAGAGTCCGCCGCCGACTAAAACCTTCGTACACGAAGAGAAAACGAACAGAATTAAGAGGGAAAGAAAAACGGATCGAACGAAGGGAAGAATAGAAAGAGGAGAAGATTTAGATTTCATTTCAAATTCCTTGGAGAGAGAGAAAGACCGGAATCGGACGGATCAAACCGTTTCCGAAACCGGCCAAAGAAATCAGATGGTGTATCTTTTTCTGAGTTCTCTCGCGTAAGTTAAATCGTGTGTAAGCATTCTCAAACGTTTCGCTAAGAAATGGGAAATCGCTTGGTAGAATTTTAAGGAAGCGTTCTTGTCCTTTTCGAAAATCGCTTTGAGATGATCGTAAGGAATTCTTAAGAGTTCGGATCTTTCCATCGCTTCGACGGATGCGGAACGTTTACCCGGATCGAGATAAGGAAGTTCTCCGAAATGATCTCCGGTGGCGATCGTGGTTACGTTTACGTCGTCCCCTTTTTCGGTGGAGGTAAGCACTTTTAAGGTTCCGTAGATGACTACGAAGAATGCCTTCGCTTCATTGCCTTCGTGAAAAATCGCGTCGCCTTGCTCGTAGACTTTGTATTCGGTCTTCTCTGCGATGGCTCCTAATTCGTCTTCCGTAAAATTGGAGAAAAGATATATCTGTTTGAGAATTTCTTCTTTTGTATGTTGCATAATATTTCCCGAAATGCGACTGTAAATCGCAGTTTAAATAATGCAAGCAGGTTCCGAAATCGGACAAGCCCTCTTCTTTCGAAAATGTCCTAATCCTTCCAACCCGCGAAGTGCATTCTCAGATAAAATCCGTTTTTGGTTTCGAAGGAAAGTTTTGCGTGGAGTTGCGTGGAAAGCATATCGATCAATTTCAATCCGAGTCCGCTTTGTTCGTTCCGAGCTTCGTCTAGATGGAAGCCCACTCCGGTGTCCCTGTATTCGAGTTCCACGTTGCCTCCGATATGTTTCAGGATCAGAAAAATTTCTCCCTTGTCCTGATCGGCAAACGCGTATTTTAAGGAGTTGGTAAGAAGTTCGTTCAGGATCAATCCGATCGGAATGGCTCGGTCGATCGAAATGAAAAAAGAATTTTCCAAATTGTGAAAACGGATTTTACCGGCTTGGCCGTAGATCGAAAGAAGATTCGAGGAAAGCGAAAAACAATAATTCTTCAGATCGACTTTTGCAAGATTATCGGAACGGTATAATTCCTCGTGAACCAAGGCCATCGATTTGACTCTGAGTTCGCATTCCCGAAGAACCTTTTGTAAATAAGGATCTTCCTTGTATTCCGCGTGAAGACTCAAAAGACTCGAAACGATCTGCAGATTATTTTTCACCCTATGATGAATTTCCTGTAGCATCAGTTCCTTTTCCTTCAACGAAGTTTCGAGCTTCTTCTGGATAAGATTGCGTTCGGTCACGTCATGGACGATCGAATAGAGATGAATTCTTCCGTTAATGGAAATCGGACCCGAAAAAACTTCCACGTCCCTGAGTTCTCCCGATTTCAAACGATGAATGAAGTTGAAGTAAAGACGGTTTTCGGAACTCGCTTTGAGCATCTCGGTTTTCACCTCTTCGGGCCCGAGCATATTCACGTCGCTGATTTTGAGATTTAAAAATTCTTCCCGAGTATATCCGTAAAATTCGAGGGCGGAGTCGCTGACGTTGACGAGCATTCCGGTTTCGACGTCGATGACAAGTTTGATCGCGAGGTTTTTATGAAAGATCTGAAAGAACTGTTCCTCGAGACGGAAACCCGCTTTCAAATTTCGAAAACGGATCAGGAAAAGTTCTTCGTTTAACAATTCTATTAAAACGTCAAAAGGAATCTTTACTCCTTTCGAGTCGATCAGATGCAGAGTTCCGTTCCAGGGAGAATGGAGATCCCTGATCTTTGTCCAATCCTCGAAAAGATTCTCCGCAAACGAAGGAGGATCGGTTTCATAACCGAGATGTTTTATAATTCCGGAATCGATCGAAAGAATCTCACCGTTCTTTTTGAGCAGAACGGAGGTTCGAGGTTCAAAATCGGAATTATTTTGAGGATTCATACCGGATGATCTCATAGAATCGCTCCAATCGCCAAAACTGCAAAGAAAAATTTATTTCCAAACTCTTTGAAAAAAGCGTCTCCGCATGAAATTTTAAGACGGAGGAACGTTATCGGTCTTGTCAAATTCGAGTATTTTATTCTAACCGTTCAAAAAAAATGATTTGCCCTACGCCAACGAGGAACCGAACTTGCTAGTAGTTGAAAAATTATAGCGATTGCTACAGGAAATTGTATGGAATTTTTAAATGAAAACAAGGAATTGATCGGGATTCTCATGATGCCCGTCACGTACGGATTCGTGGGTTGGTTCACCAACGTGGTCGCTCTCAAAATGACCTTTTATCCGTTGGAGTTCGTCGGAATTCCACCGTACTTAGGTTGGCAGGGAATCGTCCCCAAAAAATCCCAAAAGCTCGCGTTGAAATCGGTCAATATCATGACCGAAAGATTGATCAAGGTGGAAGACTTCTTTTCGAAGGTGGACCCGGATCAATTGGAAAAAGAATTCCAACCCGTTTTGGACGAACTCGTTCCCGAAGCGACCCGCGAAATCGTACATCATATCAATCCGGCTCTTCGGGCCAAACTCGAAGGGGAAGAAGAAGCGAGAATCATCTCCGGTGTTCAGAAAAAAAGCGAACATACGGTTAAGAATATTATGATACAGGTAAAGGAGAACGTATCAAGCGTATTCAATTTTCGTTCCTTAGTTCTTCGTAAACTCACGGGACCGAACGTAAAAAGAATCGTGGATATCTTTCAAGAAGTCGGTTCGAAAGAATTCAAGTTCATAGAACATTGCGGTTGGTATTTGGGCGGAGCGATGGGAATTCTACAAGCGCTCGCTTGGAATTTATTTCCGTATTGGTGGACTCTTCCCATCCAAGGTGTGGTAGTCGGTTATATCACGAACTGGGTCGCGCTTACGATGATCTTTCGTCCTCTTTATGAAAAGAAAGTCGGACCGATTCGTTACCAAGGTCTTTTTTTAAAAAGACAAGAGGACGTTTCCAAAAAATATTCGAACGTGTTCGCAACTCAAGTGTTGACCGCAAGAAACGTTCTCGAGGAAATTTTATACAAACGCGCCGCACGTTCTCTTGTGGAAACGATTCAAAGCGAAACCGAAGAAGCCGCAAAACGTCTTCACCTGAACGGAGGTTTGGATTCGGAGACGAGCAACGAAAATTCCGAGTTTGAAACGACTAAGAAGGAAGTGATCGGAAGAGTTTCCGAATCTCTCGCAAACAGCTCGAACAAACTTGAAACGTATATGGGACGCGCTATGTCCATCGAGAACAATATGTTCAAAAGAATGAAGGATCTTCCTCCGGAGGAATTCGAACCGATTCTTCGTTCCGCGTTTCAAGAAGACGAATACGTTTTGATTCTGATCGGTTCGGTCCTTGGCGCCATCGTTGGTCTTTTCCAAGGCATCTACATGCTTTACGTTTCCTAACAAGGGAGAATTTAGATGAAAACGATACGATTGTCTGAAGATTCTCCGGATATCTTTTTGAAAAAAATTCAAAAGGCTCTCAACGGTAAGGAACTCGGGAAAATCGTCAGCTTTCTTTTAGAAGGAGAAAAGTTGACGATTCGTTTTGCGGGTCTGGGAGAATCCAAAATCTGGTACAACGTTTCCAAATCACAATCCGGTTACGAGGCGATCAAACAAAAAGAAAAGATCGCTTTTATACATCTTCCGTTTCGTTCCGAGATCGAATCCGAGTTAAGAAGCTTGATGGAAAGATTCGGAGCTGAAATAACGGACGAATGAAGAATTCAACTTCCGCTTCGGACTCGAAAACGATTTCAAAATCATTACAAATTCCGATCGGAGGTTCCGAACATTTAGCGGCGGAAGTGTACGGCAAGTTTCCGCTTTCTAAAAATTCTCCCTCGCCTGTGATCTGCATCCACGGTCTTACGGGAAATCTAAAAAACTTCGCACCTCTCGCGAGGGATCTCGTCAAACAAGGCCTAACCGTAATCGCATACGATCTGAAAGGAAGAGGAAACTCTTCGAAACCGAATACACAATATTCCCACGAATCACATGCAAAAGATCTAAAGTTTATGCTCGATTTTTTAAAAATCGACAAGGCGAATTTACTCGCACATTCCCTCGGTTGTTGGATTTCTCTCGCCTTTGGTAAGAATTATCCGGAACGAACAGGCAAACTTTGCCTCATCGACGGAGGCGGACAACTTTCCGTCAAAAGAAAACTTTCCAATCTGATCATGATTCAACAATCCTTGGAACGTCTTGGAAAAATTTTTCCTTCCAGAGAAGCGTATCTCAAACTCGCCAAAGAATCTCCCATCCTCAGTTCTTGGAACAAGGATGTTGAGAATTTTTTAAACTATGAGTTGGAGGAGGTTACGGAGAACGGATCGGGCAAAACCGGATTCAGATGTAGCATTCCGGAATCCATCATCGACTCGGAACTGAACAGTATGGGTGGAGCGAGATCTCCTTGGCGGATCCCGTTGCGTTTTTTAAAAAATCCGATCGCAAGCGTTCAAACATTAAAAAAGGGTAAAATACTTCCCTACTCTAAAATTTTTTCTCCCGTGCTCGTGATCCGCGCCGGGAAATCAAACTTCAAAAAGGGGGACGAATTGCTTCCCGATTCCGCGATTCAAGTCTTTCAAAAAGAACTCAAGACCTCCGTTTATTTGACCTTACCGGATAAAAATCATTACGAAGCGATTCTTCTTCCGGATCTAAAACGGGACGAAACCATCGCCTGGTTTTTTTCCAAATTCAAAGGCCAAAGAATTTAAAGATAAAAAGAATCTTCTCGTTTCGTTTCGGACAACGAGATCCAAGGCGAAAGTATCCAGATCATTGCGCTTAACAAAATCAAAAGAAAACCCGCGAGCCAACGATTCTTTTCTTTTTTGAAAATCAGATCGGAACTTCCCGGATTCGGAAGACCTTCGGTTTCGTATTTCATACCGGATTCTTTTGCGATCGTTTCGATACCGCTCACGTGCAATACGGGAATTTTTTGCGTTAAGTAGTTTTTTAGAATCGAATCCGGTAGATCGGAAAGTTCGACATCCCCTTCCGCAATCACGGTTCCTTTCGGAATTTTCTTTTTTCCAAGACTGGTTCCCGAAGAAATCGTTCCGCCTCCGATGTTGACATACAAAAAAATCGGTTTTCGATCATAGATTTTTTTTCGTTGTATCAGAGAATCCTCAAACGATTCCGAAGGAAGAAATTCATAACCGTTTTTTCGGATCGAAGCCAAGATCTTATTCCGGCCGTCTTTTCCGATGCCGATTCCAAGATCGGAAATTCCTCCGATAGACATAAAAATAGATTTTTGGAATATACTCTTTTCTTGATACAGATAATTTTCAAGATCCGCCCAGAGAAGATCCGGATGATTGGCCCCGTATTGAGAGGAAGCTACGCTCGCGATCGAGATTACATTCAGCTTCATCGTATCGACCGCGATCCAAAAACAAACATTCAAAGCCGGAAAGGAACCGGACATTCCCACTGCGATCGTATCGCCGGGCTTCAAACCCGCTTTTTGAAATCGATCCACGAACCAAGCCGCAAAGTCCGGGTGGATCGACGCTTGTTTGGAGGAAAGTTTTCCGGAAGAACTCGTAACCGAAGAACTTTCGAGCCCGATCATGCCCGTTCCCGACGGATCGATCTTAGAATCGATCGGAATATTTTTGGAAAGTCTCCATTCTTTGATCTTTAGAAACGCGTTATGCGCTCCTTCGCTTGTTCTCAATTTGATTTCGGCTTCATCGTTCCGGATTACGATCGGAACCGTTTCGATCCAAACTGCAAAACAGAATGAGGCGAAACACAATAAGACAATTGCAAACGTCGAATTCATTCGAAACAAATTGGATTTCAAAAAGGGAATTTTCACGAAAGCAAAACGTCTCCGAGAACCAAGATCAAAAACAAACGAACCAAAACGGAACAGATCAAAATCGAGGAAAAGGTTTTCGGAATTCCTTGCTTCTCAAAAGTTAACGCGATCAACCCCGGAACGATATGAGAGATCGTTTTAGATTCGATATCTCTCATAGATCCGAAATGATTTTCTGTAAAAAAATCCACGAGCATAGAAACAAAAATAGAAAGAAGCAAAATCAAAGCCGTCTTTCTTTGACCAAAGCTCAGAAAATGAGATTCTGAAATTTTATAAATAGTAAAGGTCAAAATGGAACTCAAGACCAAGGTTCCTAAGACCCAAGGTTGGAATAAAAAAAGTGCGACGTATCCCGGAACCACCCAACCTCCCGGATAAAGACCGGTTCTTTCCCAGAGCAAAAAGCCGAAAAGAATTCCCACTCCGATCGATAAGGTTACGATTTCCATTCTTTCCTATCCATGAGAGATTTGTAATCGTTCCGCAAGTTCCAACAAACGAGTTCTACCGGGCCCTTGATAATTGCCGGCGCCGATCCAAAGATGAGAACCGAGCGTCGGCTTCCGCAAATCAAATCGGAAATCATTCTTACAAACGATCAACTCCGCATTTCCCTTATAAAAGGATCGAAATAATTTTTCCCAAGCTCCGAAGAAATAAATTTTGGAGAACTCATCGCTGTTGCCTAAGAATTTTGCGAACTCTATCGTTCGAATCGGCCTTTCTCGTTTTGAATTGAAAACCACGATCGCGGAATCGAATCCTTGTTTTTTCTCGTCTTCGATCGTTATATTTTCTTTCAAGATACAATCCCAAGAAACCGTATCGTTTGCGGCAAATGCAAACACGAACCTTTGCCGTTTTCCGTCGAGGTTCGTTTCGGTGATCGTAAGCGCACCCGGATCGGGGACCGCCCTTTGAATACCGGACAATATCGATGTTTCAGTTACGCCTAACGTTTTACAAATACGAATGGCGATTTCTACATTCTCCCTATGTTCCGGATAACGTATCGAACGTAAAGCCGCGTCGATAAAATCCGAAGAAGTTTTTGTTTCCCCGCTCGGCATTGCCGCGTTATAAGATTCGGTGTTTATGATTTTCGTTTTTCTTCGCCGGGCCACTTCTTCGAAATACGTACCTGCACTTGAATTCACAATCGATTTTCCGAGGAACAACGTCCCTTCTTTCGGAACGGTTCCCGAAAATCCTTCCAGGATTTCTTCTTCCGACTTGGTCCATTCGCCGTGATCGGGTCGAACGTTTGTAAGAATCGTATGTGTGGCGGAAATCAAAATGTCTTCGGAATCTTTTTGATAACGAGGTTGAACCGCCATACATTCTACAATAACCGCCTGCGCGTTGTGATTCGAAGCGAAACGTAAAAAGGAACGTTGTTCTCCGATGGAAATCTTATTTCGAAAAATTCTTCGTTCGCTTCGATCCGGAAACAAAAGACTTGGGGCCGATCCGGTCGTTTTTGCGAAAACATTCCAACCTTCTTCCGTCAAGATGGAATGAATCAAACGGGTTACGGAGGACTTTCCTCTGGTTCCGTTTACATGGATTCGAATCGGAATTTTTTGGAATGCGAGTTCGTGTTTTCGTTTTTCGTTTTTTAAAAAAAGAAAAAAGAGAAGAATTAAAAATCCGAAAACAAAAATCGAAACGGGCATATCAAAGATCGGGAGAGCCCAACGCTATCAAAATGGCTGTTATATCGTCTTGTATTTTTTGCGGTCCAAGATGGTCCATAAGACTTTGCAAAATCGCAGGAATCGTTTCTTCCATCGGTTCCGAGAATTTTTTCGCGAGAATATTCTGCACCGCAAGTTCACCAAACTGTTGTTTGTCGGAGTTGAATTCTTCGTAGATCCCATCCGTGAGTAAAAACAAACGATCCCCGTATTGATAGTTCAGTTTAAAAATTCCGTAACCGTTGTTCGGATCGAGCCCCAAAAGGGAACCGGTTCTATCCAAACCCATAACCAAGTCGTGGGAAAGAAAAAATTGAGGAGGATGACCACCCGAAGAATATACGATCGTCTTGGAAATCGTATCTATGTCCGCGAGGAAACAGGAAAAGAACATTCCTATATTTCCGAAGTTCCTGCAATATTCTCCGTTGAATTCCGTGAGAATACGGCCCGGATCCATGTCCTTCTTTTTGATCGATTCCAAAATTCCTTTCAGAGTCATCGTAAGAAGCGCGGCCTGAACGCCGTGCCCCGTCGCATCCGCAAGAAACACACGCAAAACACCGGGACGAATTTCGAAAATATCATACAGATCCCCACCCACTTCCATCATCGGAAGATATGCGGAATGAATCTGCACACCCGCAATCGAAGGGATATCCGGAAGAATTTCGGTCTGTAGTTTTTTGGCGAGACTCAGTTCTTCCTTCATTCCCTTGTAGTAGTTCGCGAGAAGTCTGGATCTTTGTCTTACCTTTTCTTCGAGTTTTTCGAGGAGTTCCTCCTTTTCCCGATCCATCTTTTTCAGGGTCTGGTTGGCTCGTTTCAACTCTATTAGAATTCTATGTTTTTCTGATATATCTCGGATGATGATATGATATTGATAATCGTCGGCGGGTCCCGTTACCGAAACCGAAACCTCCGAGATCAAGATGCTTTTGTCCTTTCGGATCAAACGAATCGGACCGAAAGGTTTCTGTCTTTTTTTATCCGGAAGTTTGGCTACGTTTTTTAGAATTCTATAAAATCGATTTCGAATTCTCAGAGGAAACTGTTGTTCGATGGAATTTCCGATCAGCTCCGAAGCGAGAAAGCCCGACATTTTTTCGGCGGCTGGGTTGATTAGAAATACTCGAAAATTCTTATCCAAGGAAACGATCGCGTCGATCGCGGAATGAAATAAAATGGAATAACGTTCCTCGGGATCGTAACTTTTGTGTTCTGAACGCGTGGAACCGGTCATGAGGGGTTTGAAAGAGAGTCTATTAGAATCCGATAATTCTCCTCAAAGTCAAGGATCTTTCAGAAAGATTCGGGAAGATCCACGTAAAAGCGGGTCGTTCCGTTTCCACATTCGAAGGAAAGATCCCCGCCCATTTCACGGACTAAATTGTAAGAAACGGTAAGACCAAGCCCGGTGCCCTTACCGATTTCCTTGGTCGTATAAAAAGGATCGAAAAGTTTATGTCTGTTTTCCTCGGAAATCCCCGGTCCGGTATCCTCGACGATGGTACGAACATAGTTGCGATTTCCCTTTTTGATCTTTTCCCAATATACGGTGAGAATCTTTTCACGATTCGGATCGGGATGACTTTCGATCGCGTCTTTCGCGTTTGTCAGAAGATTGAGATAAACCTGTCTGAGTCTTCCCGCGGAACAAACCGCGTAGATCGGAATGTCCAAGGCCGGAGCCACGGTCTCGATCTCCGCTTTTCGAAAACCGCTTTTTAAAAGACCGAACGTGGAACAAAAAACGGTGGTGAGGTCGTGGATCTTCGCTTCTTCCCTTTCCAAACGAGTGAACGTAAGCATGTCCTTCACGATCTCGGAGATACGATTGCTTTCCTGAAGAATGATTCCCGCGTATTTGCGAAGAGGATTTCCGGTTTCGATTCCGTTAAACACCATCTCCGCGTAGTTGATCACACCCATCAGAGGATTGTTGATTTCATGCGCGACGCCCGCGGAAAGAGTTCCGATCGCTTCCAGTTTTTGTTTCTGAACCCAGGAATCGCTTGGTCTTTCCAAATCGGCGTTTCCCGCGAGAATTTTGGCGGATTCATAACGGATCGGAGGTGCGTCGGCAAATGGAGAAGATTCTAAATAGGCGAAGATCTGAAATTCTTCCGAATCGAATGCAAAGGAAACCGAATATTCTTTTCTGATTCCTTCTTTGGTAAGAATGGAAACTGCATAGGATGGATTTTCATCCAGAACGTTTGTAGAAGGCCAAAGAGAAGGATCGGAAAGATTGGGTTTGGAGTTTCTAAACTCAAAAATATGATTCCAATTTTGGATTCCTTCGAGTTCGGATTTGGAAAAGCCGAAAGCGCGGCAAAACGCGGTATTGACTCTTAGGAGCAAAAGGGACGGCTCTAAAATACAGGCCGGAACCGGGGAATGTTCGAAAAAGTTGTAAGACATCCGGTTTAAGCTATCACGGTGGAAGTAAGCCCCTCCTTTTCCATGATAGATTAGAACCGGAAACTGCTCAGAATCTAACGTCAGAATCCGGTAAATTCTGTTTCAAAAGAATTGAATCTTCAGTACACTTTTAGCAATTCCACTTCGAAGACCAGTGTGGAATTGGGAGGAATCGCGGCACCTGCGCCTCTGGAACCGTAACCGAGTTCGGGAGGAATGGTAAGTTTCCGAATCCCGCCTTCTTTCATCCCACGAACGCCTCTGTCCCAACCTTTGATGACTTCGCCCGCTCCGAGATTGAACGTAAACGGAGTTCTTCTGTCTCTGGAACTGTCGAACTTCTTACCGTTTGTAAGAGTTCCCACATAGTGGACGGTCACGTTGGAACCCGAAAACGCTTCTTTACCGGTTCCGATACGAATGTCCTTGATGACCAAGTCTTCCGCAAATGCGGGAGCGATAAAAACAAAAAGAACGACTAAGATCAATGTCAAACGGATTGATTTCATTTTCCTCTTCCTCCGGTTCTTCTTACGGTTGCGCCGCCGGAAAATCCGCCTTTCGCTTGATTTCCGTGGATCTTACCGGCACCGGTTCCACCTTTTAAAGATTGTTTTTTCTCGAATTCTTTTTTCAGTTCTTCAGAATCTACAACTGCGATCTGTTTGCCTTGGATTTCTTTTTTGTTCAAAGCCGCGACCGCTTTCGCGCCCGCAGAATCTTCCATCTCGACGGATCCATAGGATAAAGAACGACCTGTGGTTTTATCTTTTTTAATATGCGCTTCCTGAACCGTACCGAATTCCGAAAATATCTTTTTTAATTCGTCTTCGGTAAGCTCCTGGGGCAGATTTCCTACTGATATCTTCATGATTTTTCCTTCTCGGGAATCAATTTGCAAAATCCAATTCTATTGAAAACCAAATTCTAAATCGGTCGGAACAAAACGATCAAGTCGGAAGACCGTCCCAATAAAAAAATTTCCAAGGAAACCGGAAGCGGGAATCCTGGAGTCAATGGCCGATTTTTTTCAACTCAATCCCGGAGAAATTCTCACCCTAGTCGAAAAGGCGGGTTACGAACCTTCCGGTCATTGTATGGCTTTGAACAGTTTGGAGAATCGGGTTTTCGACCTTAGGCTCGAAGACGGTTCGCATATCATCTCCAAATTCTACCGTCCGGGACGATGGAACCGAGAACAGATTCTGGAAGAACACCGTTTCTTAGAAGATTTGAAAGAGGAAGAAATTCCGGTTTGTGTTCCCTATCGTTTTCAAGACGGAAACAGCCTTGCCTCGTTTCAGGATGAAATCCATTATTCTTTTTGGCCGAGGGTCGGAGGAAGATCTCCCGACGAACTGAGTCCCGAGAATCTGAAAATCTTAGGAAGATTTCTTGCGAGAATTCACAACGTAGGCAAAGCGAAGAATTTCGACCACAGGATCACACTCGATTCCAAAACATACGGAACCGATCCTTTGGAAACCTTGCTCCAAGGAGAATGGATTCCTTCGAGTTGCAGAAATCAATATTTAGAAACCGCAAACGCCATCCTGGATTTGTTCCGGGAAAAAATCGAATCGGTTCCACTGCATCGCATTCACGGAGACTGTCATAAGGGAAATCTTCTCTTCGGAACAGAAGGTTGGTTCTTTGTGGACTTCGACGATTGTTTGAAAGGCCCGGCCGTCCAGGATTTCTGGATGCTTCTATCCCGGGGAAAAGAAGGACTCGAAGAAAGGGAACACCTTCTTTCCGGTTACAGAGAATTTAGGGATTTCGAAGATCGTTGGTTTGATCTGATCGAAATTCTCAGGGCGATGCGGTTCGTTCACTACTCCGCGTGGATTTCCACTCGGTTTCAAACCGATCCTTCTTTCCCGACCGCGTTTCCACACTTTGCCGGGAACGAATACTGGGAAAAAGAAACCCTGGAACTCAAGGAACAATTCAAGTTGATTTTGGATTCGTTGGGGGGAAAAAATTTCTTTTCCGTTACAGATTCCAAGCCCCCGGAAGAAGAACTGACCAATAAAGATTTTTTTTGGGATTTGGAAGATTAACCGGTTGCTTTTGTAACAGAAAAGTAATAATCACAAGCGGGTCGTCGGCAAAATTTCAGTTGTCCGGCTCCCTGGATCAAAAACACTCAATCGAACTCGAAATTGACGAGTGAATGCGAAAAGTAAAACTGTAGATTCTACAAAACAATAAACGGAAGCGTTTCATGGACTTTTTTTTAATCATCGTTGTACTCATGGCGATTCTTGGAGTCGGCGACCTCTTAGTCGGGGTTTCAAACGACGCCGTAAACTTCACCAACTCCGCCGTCGGTTCCAAAGCCTCCTCTAAAAGAATCATTCTGGTCGTGGCCGGAATCGGGATCATTCTCGGCGCTCTTTCTTCCACAGGAATGATGGAAGTCGCGAGAAAAGGAATCTTTCATCCGAGCGGTTTTGCGCTTCAGGATCTGATGTTCTTATTCTTAGCGGTGATGCTTACGGACATCGTTCTTCTGGATCTTTACAACACTCTCGGGCTTCCGACCTCTACTACGGTTTCCCTGGTCTTCGAACTTTTGGGAGCGGCGCTTGCGATCGCATTCTTAAAAACCGGAACCTTAAACGGAGCGTTTCAGATCATCAACTCCGAAAGCGCGTTGAAAATCATCTTCGGTATCATCACGAGCGTGATCGTAGCGTTCTTCTCGGGAATGATCTTGCAGTTCGTTTTCAGATTCATCTTCTCGTTCAATCTTAAGAATTCGATGAAATACTTCGGAGGATTGTTCGGCGGTCTTTCCATGACGACGGTTGCGTTTTTTACGCTTTTGTCCGCGATGAAAGGTTCCACCGTAATTCCACCCGAAATCGTAAAATACATCAACGAAAACTTTACGAACATCCTTTTGATTACGTTCGCAAGTTTCGCGGTCGTTTTCCAATTCTTAGTATTATTAGAATGGAATATTCTAAAATTCTTAGTTTTAGTCGGAACAGGTTCTCTTGCGATGGCGTTCGCGAGCAACGACTTAGTGAACTTCATCGGGGTTCCACTCGCGAGTTTCGCGACTTGGACCTTGATCCAAGCGGGCGGCGGAGACGCAAGCGCCCTTGCGACCGGTCTTGCAGGAAACGTTCCCACTCCGAACTTCATCCTTTTGGGCGCGGCCTGTGTGATGCTCTTCCCTCTTTGGTTTTCCAAAAAAGCGGAAACGGTCACTCAAACCGAAGTCACCTTGGGTTCTCAGGGTGAAACATTAGAAAACTTTAATTCAAGTTTGGTAGCGCGCGTTTTCGTTCAGATCGCTCTCGGAATTTACACGCCGATCAAGGCGATTCTTCCCGCGGGCGTTCGTAACTTTATCGGAAAACGTTTCGAACAAAGGAACGGGTTTGCGGAAATCGTAAAGGTTCACGAAACCGAAGCGTTCGACTTGCTCAGAGCTTCCGTGAACATTCAGATTTCCAGCGCTTTGATTCTGGTCGGAACTCTTTACAAACTTCCTCTTTCCACTACGTTCGTTACCTTTATGGTGGCGATGGGAACATCCCTGACTGACGGAGCTTGGAACAAGGACAACGCGGTCAACAGAGTGAGCGGGGTTCTTACCGTCGTGGGCGGTTGGTTCTTCACCGCGATCATCGCATCCGCAACAGCGGGAATCATCGGATCCATTCTTTATCTTTTCGGATTTTCTTCGGTCGTAATCCTCGTATTGGTCGCGGCGCTTTTGATCTTCCTCTTCGGAAGAATCCACAAAAAACGTCAGGAAGCATACGATGAGAATCTGGAAAAACTGATCACTCTCAAAAAACATCCTGAAAGAGCTCTTTCCAGAACCATTTCCTCCATGCTTGCAAGTTTGAGCGTTGCGAGAAAAGCTCTGAACAACGCGTGTGCGGGTTATGTGAACGGTAAAAAGAAGAATTTCAGACAGACACAAAAACTTCTGAAAGACTTAAAGAAGATGAGAGAAAATTCCCTCTCCAGCTTCTTGTCGATCGCCAACAAACATTTGGAAGAAGACGATCTTTCCTCCATTCACCCGATCACGGAATCCATCAATCATCTGGATAGAATCACCGAAAGTATTTGGAACATTCTGAGAACTTCCTCGAACGGAATCAGTTCTTTCCACGAAGTCTCCAAGGACGAAAAAGAAGAAGTGAAGGAACTTAGAAAGTCCGCCACCAATCTGATGGAACTCCTTGCGGATTCGGATAAGTTCCCGGATCTTTTGGAAAAAGCCAGATCGGAAAAGAAAACCAAAAATCTGGAAAAGATCAAACAGAACATCTACAAAAGCCAGATGAAACGAATCAAAAAGGGAGACAGTAAACTGAAATCCAGCGTTTCCTACTTCGTAATCATCGACGAGCTCGTGGACATCAACGAAAACCTTCTTTCTCTCGCGGAAGAATTGAGCGTTGCGATTCCTTGGACTGAAAAGAAAAAGTTAGAATTGCAGAGTAAATCGATTCTCGCTTTGAAAGCGGAAGATAAGAAAAAGAAGAAGTAATCAAACAAGACGACCGGTAAAGCCGGTCGACTCAACTTCTTGGTGTTGAATGCCCCGTGATTTCCAAAAGAATCGCGGGGTTTTTTATTTTTAATGGGGAGAATGGAACGTTATGCGTGGATTCGTTGTTCTTCGGGTGCGTTGCGCGCCATCACACCATTGCTTATTATATTACACGAAACCCTGTCGACATGTCTATATGACGATATGCTAATAACTCAGTAACGTTGCTTGTCACGTTTGAATTTGAAGCTTGAAACTAAAATCGATTAAGCGATCTTGGATTCTTTTTTCAGAACTAAAGTAGGAGTCACTCGATCCGTAATCACTTCCGCAGTGATGATCACCTCTTCGATATCCTTGCGCGAAGGAATATCGAACATCAAATCCAACATGATGTTCTCGACGATGGCTCTGAGCCCGCGAGCGCCGGATTCTCTTTTGATCGCAAGTTCCGCAATTTTGTCGATTGCGTCTTCTCGGAAAGTCAGCTTTACGTTTTCGAGTTCTAAAAGACGGGTATATTGTTTGAGAACTGAGTTCTTCGGTTCGCGGAAGATCTGTTTGAGCATTTCCACGTCCAACTCTTGCAGAGTGGCAACGATCGGAAGTCTTCCGATAAATTCCGGAATCAATCCGAACTTGATCAAATCTTCCGGAATCACTTGTCCCATCAGAGCGTCCTTGCTATCGCCTTGGATTCTCTGTTCTTCAGTGCCGAAACCGATCGTTTTTACGCCGGTTCTGGACTTGATGATGTTCGGAAGATCCACAAAGGCTCCTCCGAGGATAAAAAGAATGTTCTTCGTATCTACTTGTAAGTATTCCTGGTGCGGATGTTTTCTTCCGCCTTGAGGAGGAACGTTAGCCACCGTTCCCTCGATGATTTTCAGAAGCGCTTGTTGCACTCCCTCTCCGCTCACGTCTCTTGTAATGGAAGCGCTGTCGGATTTACGGGCGATCTTATCCACCTCGTCGATATAGATGATTCCTACTTCGGCTCTTTTGATGTCGTTGTCCGCGTTTTGGATCAACTTGAGAATGATATTCTCAACGTCTTCCCCAACGTAACCAGCTTCGGTCAGCGCGGTCGCGTCCACGATCGCAAAAGGAACCTTGATGATTCTTGCAAGAGTTTGTGCGAGAAGAGTTTTACCGCTTCCAGTCGGCCCGATCAAAAGAATATTCGATTTTTCGATTTCGATATCGGACTTTTTCTCTTTGAGATTCACCCGTTTGTAGTGGTTGTAAACCGCTACGGAAAGAGCTTTCTTGGCGTGATCTTGACCGATCACATACTGATCCAAAATCGTTTTGATGTCCGCGGGGCTCGGAACCTCGCTGAATACTTCGGATTTTTCGTGAGCGTTGTGATCGTGATCTTCGGCGATGATTTCGTTACAAAGAGAGATACACTCGTCACAGATATAAACACCAGGTCCGGCGACTAAACGTTTTACTGCATCCTGTTCCTTTCCGCAGAAAGAGCAGAATAGTTTTTGTTTACCGTTGGTTCCCGGTGTTTTCTTAGCCAAGAGAGCGCTCCTTATTAAGCTTGTTTGCGATCGATCTGGATTACGGTGTCGATGATCCCGTAATTCTTCGCTTCTTCCGCAGTCATATAGAAGTTTCTTTCGGTATCCTTCTGAATCTGCTCAACAGTTTTTCCAGTGTGTTTATGATAGATGGAGTTGAGAATTTCTTTCAGCTTGAGAACCTCTCTCGCTTGAATCTCGATATCACTCGCCTGTCCGGTCGCCCCGCCCATTGGTTGGTGCATCATAATTCTTGAATTCGGAAGCGCGGAACGTTTTCCCGCCGCTCCACCCGCAAGAAGCAATGCCGCCATAGAGGAAGCCTGTCCCAGACAAAGAGTTCTCACATCCGGTTTAATATACTGCATCGTGTCGTAAATTGCAAGACCGGAAGATACGTAACCTCCCGGAGAATTGAGATAAAGATAAATGTCTCTTTCCGGATTTTCCGCCTCGAGAAATAACAACTGCGCCGTAATGACGTTCGCGTAATCGTCGTTGATTGCATTTCCGAGAAAGATGATTCTATCTTTTAAAAGTCGGGAAAAAATATCGTAAGATCTTTCCCCTCTGCTCGTTTGCTCGATCACATACGGAATTACACTCATGCTTTCTGTTCTTCCTTTTGGTTCAGATAGTCTTTTACCTGGCCAATACTCAATTTGTCAGTGTATTTCTTTTCTACAAGATCAAAGAGGGTATCATCCACCTTTTTTGCGAAAAAATTCTCTCGATAATTATCCATGAGTTTTCCCTTTTCCAGCTCTTTTTTAAGATCGGACAGGGAAATTTGGTAACTTGACGCAAGTTTTTCTAAATCAGCATCAAAATCCGTATCGGAATACGTAATATTCTCGGTTTGAGCGATTTTTTGACGGGTAAAGAAGTGTTTGAGACGAGTTTCCGCCAAATTCTTAAAGGATTCTTGAACTTCTTTCAGATCCTTTTTGATCATCTCGGCGTATTTTTCCATCGTGATATGAGGAAGTCTGAATTCGTGAATCATGTTGTGGAACACATGTTCCGATTCTTCCTTCACATAAGAATCCGGGAAGATATACTTGGAATCTTCAATGATTTCTTTATAGATCTCTTCCATCTTCTTGTTGCGGATTCCTTCCTCAAAACGTTCCTTCAAATTCTTGCGAATCTTGTCTTTCAGAGCGTTTAGGGATTCGGAACCGTCGAACTCGGAAGCGAGATCGTCGTCCAAAGCCGGGAGAATGTTTGCATAAAGCGCTTTTACGGTAACCGCGTATTCGAACGTCTTGCCAGCGACCTCGTTTTGGGAATAATCTTCCGGGAAAGTATGGGAGAATTCCTTTTTGTCTCCGGATTTCAAGCCGTAGAGGTGATCGTCGAAACCTTTCAGGTTGCTTTCATGACCCAGGTGATAGTCGTTCGAAGTGTTGCTCGCGTTTTTCGGTTCCTGATCTTTTTCGTGAACCGTATATTCCATATCGATAATATCTCCGGAAGCCGCGGTTTGACCTTCTTCTTTGAGTTGTTTACGAGCGAGTTGTTTGCGGATGGTTTCGAGTTCTTCCGCAACGTCGGAATCGGTCACGTTTACTTCTGGAAGTTTTACTTTTACTTTTTTATACTTTCCGAGGGTGATTTCCGGATTGGTTTCATAAACCGCGGTTGCAACAAGAGTTTTACCCGGTTGATAATCCTGAATTTCGAATTTCGGAAAACGCACCATCGGATATTCTAATTTGGTGAGAATGGAAGTCATCCCGTCTAAGATGAGATTGTTGATCGCGTCACTCGCCACCGCATCACCGAGTTGTTTCTTAACCAAGTGAAGTGGAGCCTTTCCTTGACGGAAGCCGGGAATTTTTACGTCTTTTTGTTTTTCTGCGTAGGTTTTATCAAAAGCTTTTTCGATATCGGAAGCTTCGAATGTAAGTTTAATATCAACGGTAGCGTTGGAATTTTTTTTTGTTTTATGATCCATGATGTAAATCGACCTGGGGAAGGGTGATATAAAAGAAAAAGCGGGAAACGGGATTCGAACCCGCGACCCCCTCCTTGGCAAGGAGGTGCTCTACCACTGAGCTATTCCCGCGATTATTTCAGGTAGATCCATACTTTTCTCCAAAAGTCCGGTGTAAACACACTTTTTGGAGAATCATCCTTTCTTCAGAATTTTTTGAACAAAGGGCAAAAGATTTTTGGAGAGAATCTTATGACCTTCCGCAGTCGGATGAATTCCGTCCTTCTGATTGAGTTTTTTGATTCCCGCTACTCCATCCATGAAGAATGGAACGAGGGGAAGATTCTCTTCCTTGGAAAGTTTCGGAAAGATCGCTTCGAATTTTTTTCGATATTCTTTTCCGAGGTTCGGAAACGTTTTCATCCCCACGAGAAGGATCTTCGCCTTCGGATTTTTCTTTCTTACTCTTGCGACGATTTCCTTCAGATTCTTTTCGGTTTGATCGGGAGAAATTCCTCTCATGGAATCATTCGCTCCGAGTTCCAGCACGAACAGATCGAAACCGGTGCTCATAGCCCACTCCAAACGAGCAAGCCCGCCCGAGGTCGTATCCCCGCTCATTCCCGCGTTCACCGCTTGGGAAGAAATTCCGTTTTGGTTCAGAGACTTTTCGATCAAGGCAGGAAACGCCTCATCGGGAGAATTCAGTCCGAGCCCCGCGGTCAAACTGTCTCCGAAAAAAAGAATTCGAATTTTGGAATCGTTGGATTGCGCAGACAAGGAAAGCGAACACAAAGAACACAGAATTATAATTAAGAGTTTGGATCGAATCATAACGAGAGGCTCTCCTAAGGAATTTGTTTTTACAGAATTTCCGGTTTTGATATTCTGTCAAACTATGATCCGACGTTTTTCCTTTGCGTTCCTACTTCTTTTGGGTTTCCTTACCGTGTTCTACTATGTCAGCTCTTATCAACAAGAACTGCAAGCCGACAGCTGGGATGGATATTTAGAATCCCAAGCCAAATCCATCGTTGATAAAATGAGTCCGGAGGAATTGACCGGACAAGTGATTCACGTGGCGATTCCGGGCAAGGCCCTGGATCAAACCGCGGAAAAAGAAATCGAGGAGATTCTTCCCGGTGGAATCATTCTGTTTGGAATGAATCTCGGAACCAAACAAGAAATCTTAAAGCTCAACTTCGAATTGCAGAAGAAAAGTATGGAGTTTTCCAAACTTCCACTTTTGATTTCGGTCGATCAGGAAGGCGGAAGAGTTCTTCGTGTGAAAGACGGGGTCACTCAGTTTCCCGGCGCTATGGCGCTTGGGCAATCTAAGAATGCGGACTACGCGTATAAGGTCGGCTTTGTAACTTCTTACCAACTTCGTAAACTCGGACTCAATTTTGTTTTCGCTCCCGATTTAGACATCAACAACAATCCGGACAATCCGGTCATCAACACTCGTTCCATGGGAAGTACTCCCGAGATGGTTTCCACTGCGGGAATCGGTTACGAAAAGGGAGCGAGAGTCGGCGGTGCGATTCCGACGATCAAACATTTTCCGGGACACGGAGATACGAACGTGGACAGTCATCTCGGACTTCCTAAGATCGATAAGACCTTGGAAGAATTGGAAAGAATGGAACTCATTCCGTTTCAAGAATCCATCAAACAAGGCGCGGAAGTTGTGATGAGCGCGCATATCGTGTATCCTAAATTGGATCCGAATTTTCCGGCGACGCTCTCTTCCAAAATTCTTACCGGGATCTTAAGAGAAAAGATGGGATTTCAAGGTGTCATCATCACCGACGCGATGGAGATGGACGCGATCGACGTTCATTACAAGGACAGCGATCCGGGAGTTCTCGCTATATTAGCGGGTGCTGATATTCTTCTGATGACAAGCTGGGGAAAAACCACACGCGATATGAAGGATCAAATCCTAAACGCGTATAAAAAAGGAACCTTCCAAAAAGGGGAAAGAGATCTTTTGAAAGAAGCCGCGTATAGACAGATTCTTTTAAAACTCAAACACGGAATCGTCTACGAATTCTCCCCCAAAAAATCCGTCGCAAAAGAAAAACTTTCCGATATCGAACAAAAGGAAGTCGCATTCTTTCAGGACCAACTCGCACAAAGAGAAAAAAGTTTCTTGGAAATTTTTTCCCCGACGTTGAACGCGGAAATCTCAAGAGCGACCATCGTATCTTTTCCTTCTTCCTTTAATCCCGCCTCGGTGAAAACGGAAGAAACGATCTTTGCGGCGCGCGGAAAAGAATTCGAAACCGCTCTTGCCGAAAAGAATATCCAAAACTCAAACGCGGGTAAAATTCCGAATCTTGTTAAGGAAAATAAATTCAAAAGAATCGTGGTCACAACCTTCAGCCAAGTGGAATTGGATCTCGCGGCTGGACTTGCAAAACGTTATACCGACTTGGAAATCGTCGCGCTTCACTACGGAACTCCATTCTTAAAATTGAATACACTTCCGAATCTGAAAATTCTATTTTCCTTTTCTCCGACCTTGGAATCCAAAAAGGCTTTGATGCATTCCGTCTTGGAAAGAACCTCTCCGATCCCGGTCGTGGATCTAATCCTAAAAGGTCAAAACGGAAATTCCGGCGAAAAATCCGCGTCGAAATAAAGGATATATAGTATTTTTTGAGAATTCGACTTTGTATGGAGTAAGTCAAACTGAGTAGGAGTTCCTACAATCCACCGTGAAATTCTCGCGCCCCACCCTAATCTTGGGTGGTGGGTTGAGGAGCGATCCGTAGAGAGCGAGTCATTGAGTTTTGAGGAGGTGGGAAAAATTCCGAAATTTTCTCATATCACAAATTTATACTTTGATCGAGCATTTTTTAATCCTTTTCGATTGTAGGAGTTCCTACAATTATTTAAGATCACAGCGGCAGAATGGACGAAGCCATGACGGTATCTAAAGAAGAATTCCCACCTTCGAATCCTGTTTCAAAAACGGGAATTCCGGGAATCTATGTCCACTACCCCTACTGCATTCAAAAATGCGAATATTGTGATTTTTATTCGGTAGGAAACGGTCAGAATCCGATCCCGGACGAGGACGCACTTTTTCAAAGATACAAAGAGGAAATCGAACAAAGGATTTCCGACAATCCTTCGGTCACCGACCTCGAATTCGATACGATCTTTTTCGGCGGAGGAACCCCTTCCCGCGCGAACGTCTCGAAAATCGCCGATCTGATCGGTTTTCTAAAAAGAAACATCAAGGTTTCCGAATATTCTGAAATTACGATGGAATGCAATCCGGAAGACATCACTCCGGATTTTTTAAAATCCATAGAACAGGCCGGAATCAACCGAATCTCCGTGGGAATCCAAAGTTTTCATCCGGAAAAGCTGAAATTTCTGGGAAGACACTACGATCCGGAACGGTACGGAACCATTTTGGAAACGGTGAAGAATTCGGGAATCTCCAACTTTTCGGCGGATCTGATTTACGGAATTCCGGGACAAACCATCGAGGAAATTCTACGGGATATCGTACAGGTTTTGTCGGCCGGAGGAAAACATATCAGCCTCTACGCGCTTACGGTCGAAAAAGGAACCGAATATTCAAGAAAGGTAATGGACCGAATCGTATCGGCGCCCGAAGAGGAAATCCAAGAAGAGATTTTAAAACTTCTGCCCGATCTTCTTTCTCCTCACGACCTTCATCAATACGAGGTAAGCAATTACTCAAAACCGGGATTTCATTCCAGGCACAATCTCAAGTATTGGACCATGGAACAATATTTTGGAATCGGACCGGGGGCACACGGATATCTTCCCTCGGGAAGATATTCAAACCCGAGAAACGTGGAAACATACAAACGAAAAAATCTTTCGAAAGAATACATGAAACCCGATCTTTACGAAGAATTGATCCTTTCCCTATTCCGTCTTTTTGGACCGATCTCGATGGAAAGTTTTTATTCCCTAATCCCGGATAAGAAACAAGTTTTAGACGAATCTTTAAAACGACTGAAAGAAACGGAGCTCTGCGAATTTTCAAACGGGATCTTTCAGTGGAAACCGGAAGCGGTTTTATTCTTAGATTCCAAGATTCTCGAACTCGCCTCCTTATAACCTTGCAAGAATTTATTCCCTAACTTATAAGCGTCGCTCAATCGCGACTTATAAAGAGTTCGACAAATCATAAATACGAGCTTTCGTCCTCGAAAAAATTCCTTTCTCCCTTAAAATCAATCCAACCTATTGGAACGAGACCTTCGAATAAATATTCAAAAATAATTGTATACAATTTTTAATATATATTAGATCCATAATTCATGTTAAAGATAACTCGATAGGAAGAAATTACCGTTTTGTATTCAAACGATTAACATTTCACAAAAACATTTCAAAGAAATAAATTGAATGATTTCTGAAGCAAATTTTGGAGGCACTCTTTTTATTCCAAGCAGTTAGACAGAAGAGATAAACAAATGATTTCCAACACAAAAACACATAACTTTGAGATTTCCATTGCGAGTCAACAATGCGATCAGGATGGAAGTTTGATGATAGAAAACGCTCAATTCGTTTTGAACGAAGCGAGGAAACGCGCGCTTCAAGAAGTTCAACTCGAATCTCCGAACCTGAATCACATAGAACCGATCGTTCTTTGGTCCGAAAGCGATTATAGAGGAAAGATTAAATTTCCGGATTCGATTCTCGTCCAAACGGAGTTTAGGACGATTTCAAGCGCGCGGTATCGGATTCTTCAGAGATTGATCCGCAAATCGGATCGTAAGGTGGTCTGTACTTCGAATTCATTCTGCATCTTATTCGATTACGATCGAAAAAGACCCTGGAAACAATCCGCTTCCGTTCCGTTGCGAATCAGAGCCGTTTGAAACCGGCAATTCTTGCACCTAACGAAACTTAGGCGGGCACGACGGAAACGATCAGGATCCGATACTTCTGTATCGGATCGCGATTTGTCCGGTGCGAACGATCTCTTCGATTCCGTATTTGGACAAGATCTCCACGATCGCGTTCACCTTACGCGAGTTACCCGAATATTCGATCGTAAGGGAAGAATGGGTTAAGTCCGCCACTTTCGCCTCGAACACGTCGCAGACGGAAAGAATTTCGGTTCTTGTGGCTTCCGAAAGTTTTACGACGATCAACACCAATTCTCTACTTACACAATCGTGATACGCGAGGTCTTCCACTTCGAGAACGTCCGGTAGTTTTAAAAGTTGTCTTTTGACCTGATCTACGGTGGATTCGTCCCCTTTGACCACGATTACCATACTCGAAACTTCCGGATTCACGGTCACACCGACCGCGATCGAATCTATATTATAACTTCTGCGAGTGAATAAACCCGAAACATGGCTCATGACTCCGGGATGATTGTTAACCAGAATTTTTAGAATGTGTTTCATGCTTTTTTAAGTCCGGCCAAATCCTTGAATTCGATCATGTCTTTTTGGGATTTCCCTGCGGGAATCATCGGAAACACCTTCTCCTCGGCGGGAATCATCACTTCCAAGAAAGCCGCTCCGTCGTCCTTCGTAAAAAATTCGATGGCCTTGTCGATCTCGGACTTATCGGAGATCTTCATCGCGGGAATCGAATAGGCTTCCGCGAGTTTGACGAAATCAGGATTGAAGTTCCATTCCGATTGGGAGAATCTTTCCTCGTAAAAAAGTTCCTGCCACTGACGGACCATTCCGAGAAAGTTATTGTTGAACACAAGAACCTTCACTCCGAGTTTGTTCGCCGCGATAGTTGCAAGTTCTTGAATATTCATTTGGATGGATCCGTCGCCGGAAACGCAGATCACCATCTTATCCGGTCTTCCGAATTTGGCTCCGATCGCCGCCGGCAATCCGTAACCCATCGTTCCGAGTCCGCCGGAAGTAAGCCAGTTGTTCGGTTCGTCCAAAAGATAATACTGTGCCGCCCACATCTGATGTTGTCCCACATCCGTGGATACGATCGCCTTACCTTGGGTTTTTTTATAAAGACGATCCAGAAAGTCCTGAGGTTTGATCGTTTTTCCGGAGTTATCAAAATCGAGAGGATGGTCTTTTTTCAATCCTTGTAGATATTGAACCCAGGAAGTTTTCTCCCCTTTTTTCACGAATGGAAGAATGGCGTTTAACGCGTCCTTCAGATCCCCGTGCAGAAGGTGATCCACTTGAATTCGTTTATTAAATTCGGCCGTGTCGATGTCGATATGCGCCTTTACCGCTTTTTCGGCAAATTCTCCGATTTTCGCCACACGGTCGTCGAATCTTGCACCGAGGTTGAGAATATAATCACATTCTAATACTGCTTTGTTTGCCGCGGCGGTTCCGTGCATACCGAGCATTCCCACGCTCAAAGGATGAGTTCCCGGAAACGCACCGAGTCCCATCAAGGTCGTGGTCACGGGAATTCCGGCTTTGGTCGCAAGTTCGAAAATTTCTTTGGAAGCGCCCGCGTTGATCGCTCCTCCGCCGACATACAACAGAGGTCTTTCGGCGCGGTTGATCGCTTCCGCAAATTCTTCCACGTTGCCGCGGACTTCGGGTTTTTTATAGTGATGTGCGGCGATTTTAAGACGACTCGCCTTTCTTACGTTAGTCAGCTCGGTTTGAACGTCCTTCGGAAAATCTAAAAGAACCGGACCCGGTCGACCGCCTAACGCGATCAAGGTGGCCTCTTCGAAATGTCTCGCGATATCGTCCGCGGACTTCATGAGTGCGTTGTATTTGGTGATCGGGATCGTGATACCGAAAATGTCGGCTTCTTGAAACGCGTCGGTTCCGATCGTGTTGGTCGCGACCTGACCCGTGATCGCAAGTACCGGAACCGAATCCATCTTCGCGTCGGTAAGTCCGGTCACTAAGTTCGTGGCTCCCGGTCCCGATGTTGCAATGCACACACCAAGTTTACCGGTCGCTCTCGCATATCCTTCCGCCATATGAACAGCGCCTTGTTCGTGTCTTACGAGGATATGTTTGATCTTTTTGCTTTTATAAATTTCATCGTAAAAGGGAAGAATGGCTCCGCCCGGATAACCGAAAACGACATCCACCCCGTATTCTTCCAGAAGTTCCACCATCAGTCTGGCGCCTGTAATTCTCACTGATTCTGCGGACATGATTCCACCCCTTCCTTACGTCCATAAAGATACCGGAAAGGCTACTGTCAAGAGGAACCGCATTCTCAGATCGTCGCTCCTCTCCCGAGAATTCGCTTTTTCGGGCGTTCATGGAACTCAAAAAATTAATGAGCAAAGTCGCATCGGTTGGATGGTTTTTTATTCGGAGACAAACATAGATCTTCCCACTCGAATTCATCGGATGAAAATCATGGTTGCTATTTAATTGAACATTTTTATAAAAAAGAGAAACGGAAATTTTTTTCCAAAATCTAATAGATAGAAAGGACTAATTTCCGGTTCAAATTACTTTTTGTTTTGAGAATGTAGCTATCTGTTCTTATTTTCTTTACAGAATATTTGAGCCTCAAAAGAATATTCAATGAATCTTACGCGTCAAAAAATAATAATGCGAATTCTAAAATTGGAAGAGAGCAAACTTTAAAAAGAGAGAATCAAATGGAAAATCCTAATATTGAAAAAGAAGAAGAGGACAAACAATTCGCGGTCATCAAAAGTCTCGCGAAAGAAGCCTATAAACTTTTAGATTCTCATCAGTTCCCGAAGGCGGAAGCCAAACTCAAGGAACTTCTGGAAAAAGATCCGCATAACACATACGGACTGGTCGGTATGGGCGACCTTTACTTTAAGAAAAAAGACTATAAGAACGCGATCGAATATTATCATAAATGTATACAAGAAGATCCCTCGAATAAGTTCTCTTTGATGGGTCTTATGAACTGCTACCGCGAGATGAATCTTCTTTCCAGAGTCATCGAAGTAGCGGAAGATTACAGACATATCACCATCACCGACGCGTCTATTCTCAGCCGAGTCGCGGACGCTCACCGAAAACTGAAGAACTTTAAAGAATCAGAAATTTATTATATGCAGGCTTTGCAGATCAATCCCAAGGATCAGTATGTGATCGTGGGTTTGGGTCATCTCTACTTCGCGTGTCAGAAATACAAGGACGCGATTCACTGGTGGGAAAAACTGCTTTTGATCCAACCGGACAATATCAAAATTCTTACCGAAATTGGGAATTCTTACCGAAAAATCAAGGATTACGACGAAGCGATTCAGTATTATCACAGGGCCGCGGAACTCGATCGTAAAAACTTTTTCGCGTTATACGGTCTTGCGGAGAGTTATCGAGGTAAGAAGGATTTTCACAAAGCCAATCAGTATTGGGAAAGAATTTTGGAATTCGATCCGGACAACAAACTCATCATCAACCGTTATGCGGATAGCTTACGCGGAATGGGAGAATTCGACAAAGCGCTCGAGTGTTTTAACCGAATTCTCGCGGAAGGTGAGGACTACTTCGCGCTTTTGGGTAAGGCTTCTTCGCTCAAACTCATCGGCAAAAGAGACAAGGCTGAGGAAATCTATCTGGATCTTCACAAAAAGTTTCCGATGGACCCGAGACCCCTTCTCGAACTTTCGGATCTTTACGTGGAAGTGGACAAACCGACCGAAGCGGTTCGTTTGCTCGAGGATTTCCAAAAAAAACAACCTCTCAACGAAGAGATCAAACACAAACTCGAAAGCATTCGAGGCGAATAACCGTTCTTCCATTCGGGAGGAAATTTATTTCCTCCCCTGCTCGTCCTTTCCGTTCTTGTTCCGCTTCCAATTTTGACTTTCAAATCCGATTTCGATTTCCGTTTTGATTTCAGTTTCGAGTGAAACATCGCTTAGGAAATAAACACCGATTCGAGTGATGTCGTATTAAAATTCAGAACTACTCGAGTAGAAAATTCGACACAAATTGAGTCAACGGTCCTTCTTTTAAGTCAAGTTAGACGAAATCAACCCCGACTTCGTCGCTTAAGTCGTACACATTTTTGTTTTTTCAGGAGGAGAATTTCTTCCCTGCGTTTACTTTATCCTTGTGTTCACGGACCCTAATCCGGAAATTTACCCAGGAAATAAAAACTAAATCAAAAACGCGTAACGTGCGTCTGGATTTCGGAACCGACAACTCATGGATGATATTACAAAATCGATACGTAGATTCACTCTTCAGTTTATTTTGATTACTGAGGTGGTGGGTTTCGCTCTTACGATCGGCGCCGCCGTCCTATTTTATAAAACGTTTCTGGAAATGGATCCAGATCAGCTTTCGATCGCGATTCGTATCACTTTAGCGACTTCCGTTTTTACGTTGGTCTTAACGGTTTTTTCGGACATCAGAAGACTGAAACCTATCCGCAAATATTTGAATACTGTGGAACAAGGGATCATAGACAAGGAAACCGCGCTCGACGCGCAGAAGTCGATTCTTCGTTTGCCTTTGTTTCATTCGATCGAAATCGCCGTTCGAATTTTGATCACCGCATCGATCATCGTTGCGGTATTGAGTCGTTTCGCGGCCTTGGACATGGCGGATTATTACAATCTTTTTGCGATCGCACTTCTCATGTCTCTTTCGGTGGGCGTGTATACTTTTTTAGTCTGCGAAAAGTTGACTTCAAGCCTGATCGAATCGGGCGCATTCAGTAACATTGATATATCTTCTTTGGTAAAGATCCGTTTGACCCGTTCTCTTACGATGACCTTTATCTTTATCGTTTTGATTTTAGCGATCGGAGTTTCCAGTCTCGTTTTTAAACTCAATTACAACGCGATTAGAAAGTCCTATTTCAATCAGATGTTGAACGTAAACGAGACCCTGCACATTCTCACCGAATCCATCTTCGAAGAAGTACAATCGGACGCGGACAAACTCAAAAACGACGTGTTCTTTCTTTCTCTTACGAAGAATTATAAAATCGCGGAAACGCAAAAACTTTTAGAAACTCTTTTGGCCCGTTCTCCCAAATACGAATCGATTTCGCTTATCAAATCGGAAGGCGGATCTTGGAAACTTCTCGCGGCGACCGGAACTCTCGCAAAGGAAGAAACCTCGTTCCGCGGTTTCGATCTTCCTTCCGAAGAAACGGTCCTCGACACGATCGATAAGAAGAAAATGTTTTTGAGCAAACCTCTTCCTTCTCCGGTTTCGGGAACTCCCGTTCTTTTGGTTTTGGAAACGATTCCGGAAAACCCGAATCTTTATATCGTGTATTCGCTCCGAATCGCGGATCTTACGAGCAAGTTGATCGGCTCGATTCAAATCGGAAAATCGGGTTACCCGGGACTTTTGGATCGTTACGAAACGGTGATCAATCACGTGAACCCCGCGTTGAATTTGAAAAAGCTGACTGACTTTCCGTTTTACGATCAAGTGAAGGATTATAAGGACAACGTTCCGGTACGTTATCTGTTCGGCGGAAAGTATAAGTATATGATTCTAAGAAGAAATCTGAAATACGATTTTCTTACGTTTGCTTCCATCGAAAACGAGGAGATCACCGGAGAAGCGATCGTTTCCGTTTATGCGATGGCCGGAATTTCGTTCGTCGGTTTGTTCTTCGTCGGACTTTTGATTTATATCATTCTTAGCAAAAGACTTTTTCCTCTCGAAGAAAGTAAGAACGTTCTCGAAGCGATGGCGGAAGGAGATCTGAGCAAGGGTCTCAAGGTTCTTTCCATGGACGAGATCGGCGAGATGGCAATCTCGATCAATTCGTTTAACAAAAAGGTGAAAACGATTCTCGGCAAGATCGTGAACGCTTCCACGAATCTCGCTTCTTCCTCGGACGAAATGTCCGGGGCGCTCAACTTCATTTCGGATAACGCACAAAACCAAGCCGCGTCTTCGGAGGAAATTTCCGCATCGATCGAGGAGATTTCCGCCGGAATGGACGGAGTGGAAACTCAGACCAAGGAACAGGTCAGCCTCTTAAACAAACTCGCGTCGGATATGAATCAATTCTCCGCTTCCATCCATGAAACTTCGAGCAACTTGGAAAACACGATGTCCGATGTGGAACGAATCACCTTGGACGCAAAAAAAGGCGGAAGCTCTTTGGAGCTGACCAACCTTTCGATCACGAAGATCAGCCAAAGCTCGGAAGACATCGTCGGAGTCATCGAAATCATCAACACGATTTCGGAACAGATTCATCTTCTCGCGCTCAACGCGGCGATCGAAGCCGCAAGAGCGGGAGTCGCCGGAAGAGGTTTCGCAGTGGTCGCCGACGAAATTTCAAAACTCGCGGATAAAACCACGAACAGCATCAAGGACATAGAACAGATCATCCAAAGCAACGAAGCCGAGATCGGAATCGGAATTCAAAACATCACGGACACGGTGAAGGTCATCTCGGGAATCATCAGCGGAATCTCGGAGATCAACGCCCAAATGAAAGTCGTGAATCAGTTTATGGAAAGTCAACTTTCCAAAAACGATCAGATGAATCTAACGGCCAAGGAAGTCAAAGGAAGATCGGACGTGATTCAAGTCGCGGTGAGAGAACAAAAAATCGCGATCGAAGAAATTTCAAGAACGATCACGACCATCAACGAACTCAACCAATCCTCGGCGGCGTCTTCGGAAGAACTCAGCTCTAGTTCGATCGGGTTAGCGAAATTAGCCGAAGACCTAAAACGCGAAGTGGAATTTTTTAAACTTTAGGAAATCGGAGACTTGTTTCCCCCATCCGAACGATCGCAAAAACCCTTGATTTTTCCCCCCTTCCTTTTAGTTTGCACTTTATGGAATGGGAAAAGATACTCCGGGACTCCGTTAAAGACAATAAGATCAAGGAATTGCATCTTAGAAAAGTCCCCACTCTCAAAACCTGCGACGATTGGAGCAAGGTTCGAGAGATCGGTCTGATCGATCATAAGACCAAATACGCGCATTATAAAGGAGGACTCGTTAAATACGGCGAAGCCCTCTTTTTCGTAACCGACGAGAGACTGCAAGCGATCGCTCCGTATCGCAAATGGGAATTCAAAACCAAAATCAAAGTGGAAGAATAATTCTCACCGAACCCGGGCCGTGATCCAACGGCTCGGAATTCTCCTCAAATCCGCCCTTCTTTTCAAGAATCCATCCAAAAGAATTGAACACGACTCTTTCCGATCCGGAAAGAATTTAGAATTTTTTAGAAATTAAAATCAGACTCGGTTTAACGAGTCAGATTGACGATGAGATTGAGTTTTTCGGAAACCGTGATCACGTCTTGAACCCGGTTTTTATCCACGAGAACCGCAGTCGGACCGATTTCATCCAGAACAATCTTCTTACCTTTGATCTGACCGAGCAGAAGTTCCATCGTATTCTGATCCTTCGTGCGAACTAAAACGCAATCTTCGGTAATATCGACGACCGGAAGATTTCCACCCCAGTCTTCCAATAAGAAGAGAAGGTTTTGCGCAAGATCGGCCTTGCTCGAATTCTTTAAGAAGTCGATGAACTCGGAAGGTTTATAACCGAGAAGAATTCCCAACTGAAACGCTTCTTTGGTAAGAACGAACGTATAAACACGATCGTAGTCCTTGAGTTCCGTAAATGCCTTGAGGATATGAAGACCGTGAATCGAAACACGATCCGGAAACGCGATGATCGTAAAGTCCGGGTTGATCGTGATCCCGCCCTTCTCCGTTTTGTGTGAAAGTTCTCCGGTTTGGAAAAAGTATTCACCCAATTTGGAAAGACCGAGGAAACGATTCGGATATTCCACTTCCAAAAGTCCGAACAGATGCAGATAAAAAATGGCGCTCATGATTTCCTTACGGAGTTCCGCAAGGTCGGACTGAAAATTCTTGGTCCTGAATCCGGGAGAAAGAATCATGTGTTCCCGAATGATATTGGAAAAGATCACGGATAGATGAATTCGTTTCGCCTTGATGATGAGGCTCACACACTTATCCAGTATCGGTTTATCGTAAAAAGGCATTTCGGTCGCCGTAAAAACTTCCGCAGGAACGACACGTTTCATACGCGCTTCGTTCACCTCGTGTACGACGAGTTTCATGATCTCGAATATATCTTTTTCGTTAAACCCGTTTACATCCCCTTTCAGAACGATGTTTTCACCCTTGATGTCGACAAGATTCAAAAGTTTTAATACGGGTAGAATCAGTTCCATTTGATAGATCTGACTTTTTTCCGGGAAAATTCCGATATCCGGGTTCAAAAGTTCCTGTTCGGTTCTTTTGTGATCCGCTTGTTTCACCTTTCCGGATTTTGCAAGGACCAACCCTTTACGGCTGATATAGGAAATCAGTTTTTTGGTGTTGAGAAAGAAATCGAGATCGTTGGCCGCGAGTTTTTCCGTTCTTTGTTTCGTTCCCTTTTTTACGGAAGGAAGAATCGGATGAGTCTGAACGTATTTTAAGATTTCATCGGGGATCGCGAACACGCGTACGAACTTCTCGTCGACGAAACAAACGTCCATGACAAGTCCCTTTGCGATCAAAGCCGGAACGATTTGCTCGTATTTGCCTCTGCTGGTAACGACAAAACTACGGATGTCTTCCGCTTCGGAAACCCCGCCGCTCAAATAAATACGAACCACGGTATCTCTTTCCAAATCGGCGAGAGATTGAAGATTGAGATCGATCCCCTCTTCGGAAGACGCGAGAGTATAAAACTTCTTAATGGAATCGATTTGTTTCGGAGACTTAACGGCCACCTTCCACTCGTCCGATATCTCGGTCGTCTTTTTGCGATCGAGATATTTTTCCAAAGAGATCTTATACTTGTCGCCTTTGAGATTCTGATCCAGCGGAACCAGATCCGCGATCTCCTCAAACGCATGATATTTATCTAAATTATTGGTAAGACGTTCGCGGTTCTTTCTCTGATAAACGAGTTGGTATTTTCTAAGAAGGTTCAACTCCATCTCGACGTTGATCGGAGGAATGTTCACCTTTCTCGAAATTTCTCCGAGAGTCAGAACGTTTTTATTCTTAAGAATGCTGGTATAAATCGTAACCTGAAGTTGAGTGAGTTTTTCAAGAACACCTTTGAGATAGAATTCGTCCTGAAAGGTTTCGTAAAGATAGGCTACGTTCTTATTCTTTTCTTTATAAGGAAGTTTTGCAAGATTCCAAAGAGTCGCTACTTTCTTCAGGTCGTTGAGTTCAAGTTTATCGAGTTCTTGAAGTAATACTGAATCGCTACTCATAAGGGAAGATACGCCGGACGGAGTATTTTATGTAGCCATAATCAGAATTTGAGTTCGTTCGTAAACAAAAAAGCTGTTTTGACCCGCAGGCAAACCCGGGAATTCTACGGTTTTTTAAGGCCCCGTTCTGTAGTTGTCATTTGAATCGAAGTGCAAAATCTTTGTGAATATGGCCGGTTTTTTTGATTCCCTGAAAATGGGTTTTGGCGGTGCCTCCCGAATCCTGAACAGCGGTTTTGTATTTTCCACCAAGACCATTCTTCTCTTAAAAGATCTCGCTCTTGGCGGAGATTCGATGGAAACCTTTCCGATCCGTCTTCGGGAAGCGTTCGAAGAGTTAGGCGCCACCTACATCAAGTTAGGTCAATTCATCGCATCCGCTCCTTCCTTATTCCCGGACGAGTTCGTAACCGAAATGCAAAAATGTTTGGATTCGATTCGACCGATTCCGTTTACAACGGTCGAGAAGATCGTTCAAAAAGAACTCGGCGGTAAACTCAGCGATCATTTTTACAGCGTGGAACCGGTTCCGATCGCTTCGGCTTCCATCGCACAAGTCCATTCCGCCGTGACCAAGGACGGACTCGACGTGGTCATCAAGGTTCAAAGACCCGATATAGAATCCACGTTATCCGCGGATCTAAATCTGATCTACTTTACTTCCGTTTTATTCGAGAGATTCGCGCCGGGTCTTAGCAAGTCTGGGATCTCCGATATGGTGGAACAGTTCCAAACATCCATATTAGAAGAAATTGATTTTTATAAGGAAGCCGACAACATCGAAGAGTTCGAAAAGGAACTTCTTGCGATGGGAGAAACAAGAGCTCGTGTTCCCAAGGTTTATAGAGAATTATCCACGAAAAAAATTCTTACCATGGAACGTTTTTACGGGGCTCCGATCACGGATGAGAATTCCATCCGCAAGTATTCCTCGGATCCGCAGAAAACTTTGACCGAAGCTCTTGAGATTTGGTTTTCGACTCTTGCAAGAAACGGATTCTTTCACGCGGATGTACATGCAGGAAATCTAATGATTCTTCGGGACGGAACAGTGGGCTTTATAGACTTCGGTATTGTCGGAAGAATTTCTCCCCGAGTCTGGGACGGTTTGATGATTTTTTTGGAAGGTTTGAGTTTAAACAGAACCGAAAAGATCGCAAAGGGTTTGATCCAGATGGATTCCACGGCAAAGGGCGTGGACGAAAAGAAACTTTCCAAGGATTTGGAAGCCGTTTTTACAAGAATGACCGAGATGGTTATGAAGGTTCAGATGGGCGATTTAGAATCTTTGGACGATAAGAAGTTAAACGCGATTCTTTTCGAGTTCCGTGAAATCGCGCAGAGAAACGGCCTGAAAATTCCGAAAGAATTCGGACTTCTGATCAAACAGATTCTCTACTTCGATCGTTACGTAAAAACCATGGCCCCGGACATCGATCTCATTCGGGATCGTGATAAATTTCTAATATGATGAAATTGTTAAATGAATTGGAAAAAGGTCAGGAAGCCTCCATTCTTTCCTTAGTTTCTCAACCCGGTAAAGAGGATCTTTTCAGAAACATCTTGGACATAGGTCTTCTTCCCGGAACGAGAGTTTTGATCCTCGAAAAATATTCTTCCCAAAAAAAAATCGTGCTCCGCGCGGGTGAAGTGGAAATCGCGATCCGAGAAGGTGAAGCCGAATTGATTCAAATAGGAGATATTCGTGGGTCACTCTAACGTCCAAACGCATTCCAAAACCTCCCGGATTTTGATGGCCGGAAATCCGAACTGCGGAAAATCCACCCTATTCAATCGCCTAACAGGGCTTAGACAAAAAACCGGAAACTATCACGGGGTCACCGTGGAAAAAGCGGAAGGCCTTTTGTCACACGCGGATCATTCTCTCAAGGTACTCGATCTTCCGGGCGCGTTCAGTCTGGGTGGAAACGCGGAAGACAAACAAGTCACAAGCAGAGTTTTGATCGGTCACGAAGAAGGAGATCGGATTCTTTTCGTGATGGACGCTTCTCTTGCGGAAAGAAGTCTTCAGTTCTTATTACAGATTCTGGAACTAGACGTTCCAGTATTGGTCGCCGTGACGATGAAGGACGTTCTTGAAAAAAAAAGAATCTCCTTGGACTTGGATTCTCTTTCGAGGGAATTCGGAATTCAGTTTCAATACGTAAATCCTAAATCCGGAGACGGGATCTCCGAACTCAAGGACCTGATCGTTTCACCGGGTGCCTTTCGTCTTCCGATCAAATCCTTTCAATGGGATGGCGATCGTGAAAAACTCCTGAACGGTCTTTTGAAATCCCTCTCCTCAGAACATTCAAATTCTTTAAAGTTCGTTTTGATCAATTCCTTAAAGGAACTTTCGGGTGAAACCTTGCAGAAAGGTCTTCCCGGAATTTCTCTTTTTCCCGAAAATTCTCGGGAACACATTCGGAAAGAATTTTCTCGTTTCGGAAAAACCTTCACCTATCTCGAAGAGCTTACGCAGAAGTCGATGTATATCAAAAAGGTTTTGGGAAATGCGCTCTTAGGAAGCGCGAGTGAAAACGAAAGAGTTCTTTCGAAAGCGGATAAAATTCTTCTACATCCGTTCTGGGGTCTTGTTTCTTTTTTGGGAATTATGGCCTTGGTCTTTCAGGCGCTTTTTACTTGGTCCGAAACTCCGATGGATTGGATCGAATCCACCGTTCAGAACCTCGGAAGTTTTGTGGGAAGTTTTATGGAAGAAGGCCCTCTTCGTTCCTTGATTCAAGAAGGAATCATAGGCGGGGTCGGCGCGGTTTTGGTTTTTGTTCCTCAGATCAGTCTGTTGTTTTTATTCATAGGAATTTTGGAAGAGACCGGTTATATCGCAAGGGCTTCTTTTGTGATGGATCGGTTTATGGGAAAGTTCGGTCTTTCCGGTAAATCGTTTATTCCACTTTTATCTTCGGCGGCCTGCGCGGTTCCCGCGATTATGGGAACAAGAACGATCGAAAACAAATCGGATCGTCTTACCACGATCTTAGTCGCGCCCCTCATCACTTGTTCCGCTCGGTATCCGGTTTATGTTTTAGTGATCGGCGCCATTTTTCCCGCGGGAAAAATTTTCGGAATTTTCAGTATCCAAGCGCTTACGATGCTCGGACTTTTCCTTTTAGGAATGATCGCATCCATGGTTGTCGCGCTCGTTTTTAAAAAGACTTTTTTCAAATCGGACGCCTCTTATTTTTTGATGGAACTCCCGGCATACAACACACCTTCGATCAAAAGTCTCGGGATCACCGTATTCAAAAAATTGAAAGCGTTTCTGGCGTCCGCGGGTCAGATTATTCTTTTTATCTCCGTTCTACTTTGGTTTTTGGCGAACTATCCGAGAATCGATTCGGGTCTTCATCCGAACGCGAGCGACGCCGAACTGAAAAAAATTCAGATCCGAGAATCGTATGCGGGTTCCGCCGGAAAATTTATGGAGCCGGTTTTAAAACCGATCGGTTTTGATTGGAAGATGGGAATCGGAATCATCACTTCGTTCGCCGCAAGAGAAATCATGGTTTCCACACTTTCCATCATCTACGGGGTGGGCGGGGAAGAATCGGACGACGATTTGAAAGAGGCGATCCGCAAGGACAGGGACGAAAACGGAAAACCCGTCTGGGGAATGAGAAACTCGGTCAGTCTTCTTTTGTTTTTCGCCTTTGCTTGTCAGTGTATGTCCACTCTCGCGGTCGTTAAGAAGGAAACCAATTCGATCGTATGGCCTTTGTTTATGTTCGGATACATGACGGTTTTGGCATATTCGGCTTCTTTTATAGTCTTTCAGATCTGGAACCTTTTCTCATAAACGACTCGGATGTTGAAACGAATTCCTTCCAACCTCCGAATCGTTGCGGGTTTTACGATCGGTTATCTGATTTTATTTCTCGTCTATAGGATCTGTTTTCTTTTTGTTTTTTCTTCCAAATTCGGATCTTCTTCCGTCTTGGATGTGTCGCTCGCCTTCTTAGCGGGAATCCGTTTCGATCTTTCGGTTTGTGCGATTCTTTTAGGACCGTTTTGGATTTTATCGGCGATCCATCCTTTGAATCGATTTCGTTCGTATTCGATCTTCTGGGGAATTGTACCGATTCTTCTTTTCTTTTGGGCGGGCGCCCATCTGATCGGTGACGTTTTGTATTTCGGTGAAACAAACAAACACTTAGGTTACGAGGGGTTCGTATTTTTAGGTTCGGAGTTTTGGATCATTCTCAGATCCTTTTTCGTAGGACATACGACCTTGGCGATCGTATCATGTCTTACAATTCTGATCCTTCTACCTTTTTCAATTTTCAAATACATTCAAAAAGAATTATACGTTTTCGACCCTTCTCGAAAAAAATCCGAACTTCTGCAGTTATTGATCCTTCCTCCGGTCTTATTTCTTCTCGTCCGAGGCGGAGTTCAATCCAGACCTCTGCGCGCGAGCGACGCGATGATATCGGAAACGTATATAGTCAATCAGCTCGTTTTGAACGGGATCTTTACGTCCGTCATGGACATTAAGAATCAGTCGATCCCTCGAAATCTTTTTGTTCCTTACGAGAATTCGATCGTTTCCGTGCGTAAGGAAATCGACTACAAAAACGCAAAATTCGTTTCGGAAGAATATCCGATCCTGCGTGAAACCGAGGAAACAAATCATGAAACTCCACCTAACATCGTTTTGGTGCTTCTCGAAAGTTGGACCGGGAAATACGCGTATACGAACGGAACGATTCTCCCTCAAGGAAAAAAGATAGCCCCTCATTTCGAAAATTTAATCCGACAAGGGACTTACTTTCCTTCCTTTTTCGCGAGCGGTGGAAGAACGACCAACGGACTTCTTTCTACGTTAACCGGAATCCCGGACGGTCCCGGCTTGACCGTGGTTCGAACTCCCCGGATCTTAAGCAATTTCGGCGGACTCGGTACGATCCTAAAATCGGTCGGATATGAAACGTTCTTTCTACACGGAGGGGACGTAAACTTCGACAACATGAATTTTCTTTTTTCTCATTGGGGCTTCGATACCATTCTTGGTCAGGAACATTTCGATTCTCTCGGCAAATACAAACCGGGCCCTTGGGGTTATTACGACGGGGATTTGTTAAGCGAATTACACGAAATCCTAATGCGTAAAAAATCTCCGTTTCTTGCGGTGACCTTGACGTTAACCACTCATTATCCGTATAAAACTCCGGAACGCGAAGACGAGGTTTTTTCGTCTCCGCTCGAAGAAGCGGACTACTTCAACGTATATCGTTATGCGGACAAATCGATTCATAACTTTTTGGAAAAAGCGAAGAAGGCTCCCTACTTTAAAAACACCGTGTTTATCTTCGTGGGCGATCACACACATCATAGAAACCTCGACTATTTCGAAGATCGCAACATTCCGTTTTTAGTATATTCTCCCGGAAGAATTCCCGCGAAGATCGATCCGCGTATATCCTCCCAACTCGACGTGATTCCGACAATTCTCGGAATCGTGGGAAAGAAGGTTCGATTCTCCGCTATGGGAAGAGATTTGTTAAGCGAAGACGTTTCCGGCGGGGTCGCCTACTTCGCTTTCGGAAATTTCATCGGTTGGATCGAAGGGAATTGGATTTTTTATAGCCTGACCGACAAGGTCCGGATTTCCCCCTTTTCCATTCAACCTCGGATCGGTGAAACGGAAGAATGTAAAACAACACCGGCGAAATGCGACGCCTATCATCTCAAAGCGAAATCTTTTTGGAACTTAAGTTATGAGCTGATGAACTCCAATCTTATATATCCTCCCAAAAAATAAAAACGAAGTAGAACCATGACATTTAAAAAAGAATTCTCACTTTCCTCGGATCTGCGAGTCGGTTCCGAACATCCTCCGATCGTAGTCGCGGAAATCGGCCTCAATCACAACAACGACGAAGAGGTCGGCAAACGCACCATCGCCGCCGCAAAAAAAGCCGGGGCGCAAGCCGTTAAGTTTCAATCCTACGTAACGGAAGAATTTATAGACGTTCACAATCCGGACGCCAAGATCCTCGTGGATATATTCAAAAAATATGAACTATCCGAAACGACCCATAAAAAGTTTCAGAAAGCCGCACAAGACGAAGGGCTTGTCTTTTTTTCGACTCCGTTGTGTGTAAGTTCTTTACATCTTCTTGCAAATCTGAAAGTTCCCGCGATCAAAATCGCGAGCGGAGACGTGACGAACAAAACCCTTTTGGAAGAAACGGCTCGGACAAAACTTCCCGTAATTCTTTCCTCCGGAGCCGCGGACTTTTTCGAACTCAGCCGTGCGATTTCTTTTTTGGAACAGGAAGGAACCGATAAACTCTGCCTATTACACTGCGTTTCGTTGTATCCGACTCCTCCTGAAAAAGCGAATCTCAAAGTAGTCGAAACATTCAAAAATCTTTATACGTTCCCCGTGGGATTTTCGGATCATACCGCGGGAAGTATCGCCGCAAGCGTCGCGGTTTCCTTAGGCGCGTCCATGATCGAAAAACATTTCACGTTGGATAAGAATCTGGACGGACCCGATCACGGAATTTCGGCGAACCCGGAAGAACTCAAAGCGGTTTGTGAGAACGCTCTGATCGCCTGGAAGATGAAAGGAAACGGAGAAAAAAAACCTTGGCCCGATGAAGTAAACGGAAGATTTTTCGGAAGAAGAGCCCTTTACGCGGACGCAAAAGGTGCGCCGATCGCCCTTAGACCCGATCTCACACAAAAGGATAAACAATATCTGGATTCCTGGGAAACCGAAAAAACGAATCGATTGAAGGCGGAACCGGGCAAACCCTTTCATGTATAATTCATTCGATTTTTCTAAATTAAAAAATTGGAAGGTAAAGGTCGTATTAACGGCCCTACTCGTTTCCGTTTCCGCGATCGCCGCCCCTTCCGCGTACGGGAACCTGGGTTCCGAAGTGGACTTTATCGATTTTGGACGATGGACCACGGCTCCGTTCAGCTATTCGGTTTCGTCTTCCTTTTCCACGGAGTACGGCGGTTTTAATCTTTTCGATTCCGATCCGAATTCTCATTGGTATTCCTCCAATCGACCGGGAAGCGAATGGATCATCGTGGACTTCGGTTCCAAACGACTCATCAACGGTTTGGAAATCACGGTTCCGTTGTTTCGTAAGGAAAGGGCCGTAAAAAAATACGAAATCCAGGTTTTGATCCGGGACGACTGGAGAACCATATTCACAAATCAGAATGTGGATTTGATCAATTTTCATAAGCTGGAGAATTTGGACGCTTCCGTTTTGAGAATCTACTTTCCCGATACGACCGAACGTGGTGTCGTCATCAGCGATCTGAAACTTTTTCTCAATCAAAGACTTTTGAACGGAATCGAACCCAGACTCAGAGGTTATACATTTCCAGTTCCGGGCGGACTCATTCCGAGTTTCGACTTTCAACTTCCGAACGCACCCCGAGTCTATCGCAACGGGGTTCATAAGGGAATCGATATATACAAAAAGAAAGATGCGGACGGTCAGATCCGAAACCTAAACTTTCAGGATGAAGCGGTCGCTCCTGCGGACGGAATCATAGTTCGTGCGGATCAATCCTATTCTCCCATGACGCTTGCCGACTACGAATATCATACCGCTCAATCCCAAAAAGGAACCGTAACCTACGTGGAAAAGGATTTCGGCGGAAGACAGGTTTGGATCGATCACGGACACGGTGTTATGACGAGCTTCAATCATTTGTCTTCGATTCGAAAGAACGTCAAACTCGGAGACAAGGTGAAACAGGGAGAAGTCATCGGTAACGTCGGAAACTCGGGTTTGATCGAAGAAGCGAAAGGTTCTGCGGATAACGTTCATCTCCATTTCGAAATCTGGGTCGACGGTGAATTTTTCGGAAACGGAGTCGCACCGGCTCAAGTACGGAAACTGCTTCAATTCTTTTTCAAAAGAAGCGGCATAGACTAACGCGTAAGCGATCGATATAAACTCAACAGAACGACTTTCTATGGATCTCCGTTTTGGAGTCAAGAAATCGGAATTCGTACATTATAATATTCTTACGATGGCTTCGATTTCTTGACTCAAGCCGAGAGCGCGGTTTTTCTCAGCGAGAGCGGAGAAAAATTCGCCCCGTTTCACTACACAAAAATTCAGTACACGAACCCTCTCCCCTAAACACATTCAAAATAACGAATACTCGCAATCCACTGCGCTTAACATTTGTGTACTGAAATAAATTTTTGTAAAAAAATTTGAAAAGGGATTGTACTTTCTTTCCGATATTTGATTATGTCCCGTATTGTAAATTCGGTGGAGATTCGTTATGCCTGAGCAGTTACAGAAAATCTTAAACAACGTCCGGGAATTTTTTACTACCCTGGATACGACCAAAAAGCTTATACTCGGTGGAGTGGGCTTAACCGTTTTGATCGCGATCGGAATTCTTTCCACGATCTCGCTTCAAAAGAACCGTGTGGTTCTGTTTAAGGACTTAACGAGCAAGGACTTCGCCGAGGTGACCAAAAAATTGGATTCCCTCGGTTATGAATACGGCTCATCCGATACGAGCGTCGTCACGGTCGATCCGGAACAAAGACAGGAGATCGTAACCAAACTCGCACAGGAGAATTTAATTCCTGCGGGAGTTCAAGGTTGGGAACTTTTCAACGTGGATAAATTCACCGAGACACAGTTCGACAAGGACATCAAAAAGTATCGCGCATTAAAAGGTGCGATCGAACAATCCTTGATGACTCTTCGCTCCGTGGATAAAGCCTACGTCAACATCGCATTTCCCGAAGACGAACTTTTCACATCGAACGCGTCTCCCGTTAAGGCTTCCGTTATCCTCCACTACATTCCCGGAGTAGAATCTCTTTCCAGAAAAGAAGTCAAAGGGATCGTAAACTTGGTTTCCAGAGCGGTTCCTAAGTTAAAACCCGAAAACGTAAGCGTCGCCGACGCGGACGGTAAAATCGTCAGCGACTTCGAAGAGGATTTGGAAAAGGAAAGACTCGAACTCAGAATCGTTCAGGAAAAACTGAGAATCGGAGAAGAACAAAGAATCCAAAGATTAATCGACATGAGAAACACACTTCGTTGGTTGCTCGGCGGCGAAGAAAGAGTCGATATTACACGTTTTGAATATAACTTAAATTGGGACAAAGAATCCTACAAAGACAACTCCGTTTCACCGGTTGTCGCGATTCCCGATAACCCAAACACTCCTTATTCCGAATTGAAACTTGTGGACGGATATTCTTTGAAAGTTTCCTCCAAAGAAACCAAAGAAGACTTCAAAGGTAGAGGATTTACTCCGGACGGACCTGCGGGAACCGAGCCGAACATTCCTCCGGGATACAAGGACACCGACTATCAAAAATCGGAATATAGCAAATCCGAAAACATCAACAACTACGAATTCAACAGAAGAGTTTCCGAAGTTCAAAAACAACCTTGGAAAGTGGAGAAGGTAAATCTCTCCGTTGTCATCGACGGTATGTGGGAAAAGAAAGAAAGAGAGGACGGAACCGGTTACGACCGCAAATACGTTCCGGTTTCCGACGATGAACTCAGACAGATTCGTAAAAACCTCGAAGCCGCAGTCGGTATCGACAAGGCGAGAGGGGATCAAATTTCCGTAATCACGATTCCAAAAGACAGATCGGCTCAGTTCGCGGCGGAAGACGAAGAACTCCGCAAGCAGAAAGCGATTCGTCAGATGATCATCGCATCCTTAATCATCATTCTTCTGTTGATCGTAAGCATCCTGGTTTACAGAGCGGTTAAGAAAGAAATCGCAAGAAGAAGAAGACTCAGAGAAGAAGAACTTGCGGCTCAACAACAGATGATGAGAGAAGCGGCTCTCCGAGTCATGGACGAAGGCGGAGCCGAAGTCGAACTTTCTCTGGACGAAAAATACAGAAGAGAACTTCTCGAAAACGCGATCAACCTCGCAAGGGAAAAACCGGAAGAAGTCGCACAACTTCTCAGAACATGGCTCTCTGAAGAGGAAGCGAGCTGATGAATTCCCTGTCCTCCAGACAAAACAGAGCGGGAAGTCTTCTCCGGATCTTGGGAGAACATCTCCCTCCGGAAGTCTACCAGCACTTAGGTCCGGAAGCGACGGGGAAACTTCTCGAGACGTTTCACAAAACCGGGAAACCGGATTCGAAAGAAGAGAGAGCGGTTCTCTCTTCTTTCTTAAACTCTCTCTCCAAAATTCAAAAAGAAGAAAGTATCGATCCGGAGAGTATGAATCTCATCCGAGAACTCGAAGCGCTTCTTCGAGAAGAAAAGGAAGAAAGAGACCTTCTTCAAGAATTAAAGTCAAAAACCCCGGTTGAGATTTCAAGAATCGTTTCCGGCGAAAAACCGGGCATGATCGCCTTGGTTCTTTGTTTTGCAAATCCGGACTCTGCCGCCGCGGTGTTAAACGACTTCCCGGAAGCGATGAAAGAGGAAATTCTCATCCAGATCCACGATCTGGACCTTTCGAGCGAATACGAAAAGAATCGCTTGGAACGTTTTTTGAAGTTCAAACTCGAGGCTTTGGCCTT
Source organism: Leptospira barantonii (assembly GCF_002811925.1). NCBI lineage: Bacteria > Pseudomonadati > Spirochaetota > Leptospiria > Leptospirales > Leptospiraceae > Leptospira > Leptospira barantonii. Next base: position 76,532 of record NZ_NPDS01000006.1, on the reverse strand, counting down.
AGAAGACAAAAGTCTTCCGATTCATAACCCGATGGGCAAGAAGGCCGCGGATCTTTTGGGGCGATTGCAACCCGGAGATTCTCAAAAAATCTTCGATCGGATCCGCGAGAAGCGCCCCGGTTTTGCCGAAAATATAATTGAACACTTCTTTCGGATGGAAGATCTGTTATTCTTGGAAAGAGAACCGTTGAATCGGTTCTTTTCTTCCTTCCATCCGATCGTCCTCGCGTGCGCGCTGAAAGGTACGGAAACGGAAGTTCAGGTCGCCATTCTTGAAAAACTGGAACCGGCGCTCTCTTCTTCCATCCGTCTGGAATCCGATTCCATGGGTCCTATCAGTCTCGCCGAAATGGAAACGGCTCAGAACGGAATCTTAGAAAGACTCCGGGACGAAATCGAGGAAGGAAGTATCAAATTTTGGAGAGCGACTTAACTCATGGCCAAACTCGTCTTTAAACCGATTCAAATCGCCGATATCAAGGACCAAGTAGAATTAGCGATTCCTGATAAATACAAAAAATTCCACAGAGATGAGGACGCCGAAGAGTTCGAGGTAGACCAAGAAGGAAATATCATCGAACAATACCAAGGCCCGTCGATCGAAGAGATCGAAGCCGAGCTGAGTCGTTACCGCGAAGAGAACGAGGAACAGGTTCGTAAACTTCTCGAAGACGCAAGAAGAAAGGCGGAAGAGATCGAAGAAGAAGGACGCAAACGCGCCTTCCAGATGATCCAAGACTCCAAAGAAAAAGTTAAATTAGAGGAAGACACCGGTAAGGCCAAAGCCGAACAGATTCTCGATCGCGCGAAGATGGAAGTCGAGAGAATGATCAAAGAAGCCGAGATGAAGGTCGCGGAGATCGAACACGAGGCATACTTAAAAGGTTATGACGCGGGCCGAGAAGTCGGTTTTAAAAAAGGTCAGGGAGAAGTAAGACGTCTCATCGACCGTCTCGGAACCATCGTCGGTAAGGCGATCGACATCCGTGAGGAAATCATTCAAGCTTCCGAGAAACAGATGGTAGAGATGATTCTCATCATCGCTCGTAAAGTCATCAAGGACGAGATCATCGAAAGAAAGGAAATCGTTCTCAACAATATTAGAGAAGCCTTAAAAAGAATCAAAGACCGCGACCGCGTGGACATTCGAGTCAACTTCGCGGACTTGGAACTTACGACCGCACACAAGGACGAACTTATCAAACTTATGGAATCTCTTCGCAAGGTCAATATCTACGAAGATTCTCGGGTGGATCGGGGCGGTGTTATCATCGAAACCGACGTGGGGGCGATCGACGCGAGAATTTCCACTCAGCTCAAAGAAATCGAGGAAGCGATTCGGAATGCGGAGCCGATCTAAACAGGATCGCCTCTTCTCTTCGGATCGAGTTCCGGTTTTCAAACCGAGCTCGAGTCGGATTTCGTTTTTACATCAAGACATTCTTCTCCCTTCTTATCGATCTCCCGGGAAAACCGGGAGATCTTTTCTTTTTTGTATGAGTTCCCACATCGGGGCTTTTTCGAAGTCGCAGGTAAGCGACATAATTCTTTTATTTTCGCATAGATACTTGACTTTCCCGCAAATTCTGGATACCAAGAGATAATTCCGGCAGTTCTATGATTGAAAAGAAGTTTCATGAGAAAGTGGACGTAATGTCCAAATACTTCCTGATAATGGATCGAACCGAAACGATCCGAAAATCGGGGAAGGTCATTCGAGTTTCCGGAAACGTAATCTATTCCGAAGGTCCACCCGATTCGAAAATCGGCGAACTCATGGACGTTCAAAAAAGCGGGAAAGAAGGTTATCTCCAATGTGAGATCGTGGGCTTTGAAGGTCACGTTTATACGCTCATGCCCCTCGGTCCCGTGGAAGGAATTTATCCGGAAGCATTCGTATTTTCCTCGGGACGCAAATTGGCGATCCCCGTCGGAAAAGAATTGCTCGGTCGGGTCTTAAACGGCGTCGGAAGACCGATCGATAAAAAAGGTCATATCATCACAAAGGAAGAACGCCCACCCGACAACGAGGTTCCGAATCCTTTGGATCGTCCGATCATTCGGGACATTCTCATGACCGGGGTTCGGGCCATCGATGGGATCCTCACGATCGGAAGAGGACAACGCGTCGGGATTTTTTCCGGCTCTGGCGTCGGTAAGTCGAGCTTACTCGGAATGATCGCGCGTTATACCGACGCGGACGTAAACGTGATCGCGCTCGTCGGAGAACGCGGACGAGAAGTAAACGAATTCATAGAACTCGATCTTGGTAAAGAAGGTCTTCAAAAATCCATCGTTCTCGCGGCAACCTCGGACGCGCCTAAGATGGAACAGGTCAACTGCGCCCTACTCGCCACTTCCATCGCCGAATACTTCCGCGATCAAGGAAAACACGTGAACCTCATGATGGATTCTTTGACAAGGTTCGCACAGGCCAACCGGGAAATTTCGGCGTCCAATCACGAGCCTCCGATCACGAGAGGATTCAGTTCATCCGTTTTTTCTAAATTAGCAAAACTTGTTGAACGTTCGGGAACATCCAAATCCGGCGGAACGATCACCGGTTTTTATACGGTTCTTACCGAGGCGGACGAGATGGAAGATCCGATCGCGGACGCGGTGCGCGGTTATATAGACGGTCATATCATTCTCAGCAGAAAACTCGCGGAAAGAAATCATTATCCCGCAGTCGACGTTCCCGCTTCTTTGTCCAGGGTTATGGCGAGAATCGCTCCCGAAGATCAGAACCTAAGGGCGGGAATGATCCGAGAACTGATCAGCGTTTATAATTCCGCGGAAGAATTGATCCGCTTGAACGCGTATGTTTCCGGTTCCGATCCGAGAGTGGATCTTGCGATCCGCAAGAAGGATCAGATCGATCGTTATCTGAAACAAAAGATTCAGGAACGGAGTACGTATTCTCAGGCGTTGAAAGGATTGAAAGACGTTTTAGACGACGAACAGGAAGAAGAGGAATTCTAATCCTTGAAACGTTTTCAATTCAATCTAGAACCCGTCTTGAATCTTCGTAAGAAAAAAGAAGACGAAAAATTAAAGGCGTTCTCTCTTGTTGCCGGAGAAATCAATCAGATCCGCAATTCCATTCTGGAAAACGAAAAACAAATCGATTTTCTCACGGGAGAATCCGTTTCTCTTCACGGAGCTTCCTTAAGAGATTATCAACTCCATCAGGGTTATATCCGTTCCCTCATCACTCAAAACGAAAATCTGGAATCGGACATCGAAACCAGAAAGCCGGAACTCGACGCGAAAAGAGCGGAGTTGATTCTCGCTCAAAAAGACCGCAAGATTCTGGAGATTCTCAAAGAGAATCAGTACAAAACATACAGAAAGTTATACTTCAAAAAAGAAAAGTTCGAACTCGAAGAACATTACAATCAGCTAAAATCGATCCAATGGAGAGAAATACGTGAATCTTCCAAACCTGAACCGGCTCCGAGAGTCTTTACATACGATACGGGATCAAGCGTCGAATCCGCAAACGACGACTCAGGGGCTTCAGAGCTTAAAAAACTCTACGACCGATTCAAAAAGTGAAACCCTGTTTCAGAAAATTCTAAACGTCGCAACGGGAAATTCTCCGCAAAACGCGGATTCTATCGTAAGCCTCCAGAGAAAAATTACCGATTTTCAAGAAAAGGCCGAGCAGTTGGAAAATAAGATCAACAGAAATCGGATCGATCTAAAGGTTTAATATGGCATCGTTAAGCGACAAGGCAAGAGCTACTTATCTCGTTCTACTCATTCTATTCTTATTGGGAATCGGATTCTTCGTTTTCGATTATTTTCAAATCATCAACGCGACCGAAATTTTTCCGTTTCTTCGCAAGGAACCGGCGCTCGTAAACCAAGACAACGAATCTCCCACGGAACTTCAGAAGCTCGAGTTCTCCAAAGCTCAGGATCGATTCGCGGAAGAATTGGACGAGCTCGAAAAAAGAAAGGCCGAACTTTTGACGGAAAAGGGAAGACTCGAAGCCGAAATGGAAAAACTCGAGGAAATGCGCAAGGGTCTGATCGCAAAGGAAAAGGAAATGAAGTCCTCCGATGCGGAAAAGAACAGCCGTCAAAAACTCGTAAAGGTTCTTGCAGACAAAGTGGGAAACATGCCTCCGGATTCCGCGGTAGGAATGCTCGTGAACTGGCCTGACGGAGATATCATAGACGTATTCATTCAAATGGATAAGGACGCGGAAGACGACGGTAGACCGACGATCACAACATATCTCTTAACCCTTTTTCCTGCGGATCGTAGAGCCATGATTACGAATAAGTGGCTGAGCAGATCCGGCGGAATCAAAACCCCCGGCATACCAGACGACGCGGTCGAAGCCAATCCTTAACTCGGAGTAAATATTATGAAATTTGAATTTAGATTTTTTGCAATTTTAATCGCCTTATTGTCGTTCGGCGCGAGCGCGCCTTCTTTGTTCGCCAAGAAAAAAACGAATTCCGCTCCGCCAAAGGTAAGCGGTTACGAACTCGTCTCCAATCCTTCCGCGGCTTTCGGCAAAACGATTCAAATCTCGGGGACTGTTTCCGAAATTCTTTATAAGGGAAATTCCATCCGATTCGTCGTTTATTTTTCCGGAAAACCGGTGGCTCTCGATTCGGATTCTCCTTCCTTGATCTCCAATGTTCAAATCGGAAGTAGCGTTTCCGTCTGCGGTTTTTATTTAAAGGACCGAGAATTGAAAGCGAACGGAGTTCCGACCACGATGCCGTTCATTCTGGTGGATTCTCCGGATTGCAGATAACGTAAGATCGAACAATCGATTCCAAGGGAAGATTTTGTAGGAATTCCCACAATTCGTAGAACGAAAATTGCACTTGCAAAAAGTAGAATTTTCTGATATGGAAAATTCGCCCGTTCGTTCCCACCACCTCACCCCCCACCCAAATCAGGGTGGGGCGCTCGTATCACAAAAAAATCGTAGGAATTCCTACAAGGCCCCTGAATCGAACTCGGTCTTAGAAATTCCAAAGATCCATATTTTTCCAAGCTCGTCGTTCGGTTCTTCGGATAAGAATTTCATACCACATTTTTTTAAAACGGAGTTCGAAGCGTTTTCTTCACACAAGGTCGTCGCCTTTACTTGAAAAACATTCGGTTGTTTGAATGCGAATTCGATCAACTGATTCACCGCAAGAGTCGCGTATCCTTGATTCCAAAATTCGGGAGCGATCTCATAGCCGATTTCCACCGAATTTGTGGAATTCGGAGCTCCCGTATAACCGCCGTTTCCAATCAAACTTTTGGCGGTCGAGTTTACAAAAAAATATCCGCCCCAAGGATTCTCTTTCTCTGATTCATCCGTTCTTGAATCTAAATCGGAAATTTGAAAGGCCTCCGGAAATGTCGGCCACGCTTCTGGAATCTTCACATCTAAATAAGAGCCGAGCCGGTCTTTCCCTTCTGAAAATTTTAATTTATGAATTTTAAGGACGGGGATCAACGTTAGATTCATTTTTGAATTCACTCTACTCTTACTTTTATTTTTGAAACTGTTGAGAACGATCCGTCGTAGTTCCGACATTTCGTCGAACGAAAATTACACTTGCAAAAAGTAGAATTTTCTGATAAGGAAAATTCTTCCGTTCCTTCCCACCACCTCACCCCCCGCCCAAATCAGGGTGGGGCACCCTGTTTGTTTTACTCGGAACTCCTACCTCGAACCGCCCAAGATGATTCTTTCCAGATCTTCCAGGGCGTTGTCCAAACGGTCGTTTACGATTTTATAATCGAATTCATTCTGACGTTCGAGCTCGGTCTTACCGTTTCGGATTCTTTTGAGAATATTCTCCTCCGAATCGGTTCCTCTTCCACGAAGACGTTTTTCCCATTCTACTTCGCTTGGAGGAAGAATAAAAATCGTAACGATCTTATCGGGAAGTTTTTCTTTGATGATCTTCGCACCTTGAACGTCTATGTCCATGATCACGGAAGAACCTTTCGCAAATGCCTCGTCGATAAACTTCAGAGGGGTTCCGTAGTATTGATCGTGAACCAAAGCCCATTCCAAAAACGCCGAATCGGAAATTCCCTTTTCGAATTCCTCTTTGGAAAGAAAAAAATACGTTACGCCCTCTTTGTCGCCCGGACGCGGCGCGCGGGTCGTACACGAAATCGAAAAAAGAATTTCGGGATGTTTTTCCCTGAGTTTTTGAATGAGAGTCGACTTCCCTCCTCCGGCAACGGAGGAAAGAACGAAAAGTTTCGGAGAATTCAGTCTAAGTCTTCCTCTTCGGAAGCGATCGAGTTGTCGCTGGATTCGATTCTTTTAGTGAGAGATTCCACTCTCAAGTTGGAAAGAATGAGATGATTGCTGTCGGTCACGATGATCGAACGGGTTTTTTTACCCTGAGTGGCGTCGATCAAACTGTTGTTGCTCTTAGCTTCGTTGCGGATTCTTTTCGCCGATGCGGAATCCGAATGAATGATGCCGACGATCTTAGAAACCAGAACGATATTCCCGAATCCTACGTTCAATACGCTAAACTGGGACATCAGAGCCTCCTATTTCTGTCCAACCTGAATCTTTCGATGATGTCGACCTCGCCCAAGGCCAGGTCGAGAACTTCCGAAATTTCTTCATGGGTATATTTTCTTTTTAAAAGGAAAACAACTTTCTCGATTTTTGTTGAATCTTCTCCGATTTCCAGAAGCGCCGCCTCCGCGGAAATCCGGGTGGAATCCGGTCGATTCGGTTTGTAACCGTTCACGTTATCCTGGAGAATTCTTCCGAAATCCGCTTCCTTCGGTCTACGATTGTCCTTAAAGGCCGACGTTTCGCTTAACGTGGAACTTATATCCGGCTCGGGCGCGAACGGATCCTCGTCCAAGGAAATATCCAAGGTGGAATTTCGAGTTCCCGGAAAATAATCGTTTCCGGAAGTTGTGTCTTCCTCGTCCCTAACCGCTTTGATTTCCTGAATTCCGAAAAACTTACGAACGCCCTTCCCGATCGTTTCCAAAACCAGATTGGATGTGGAACCTTGTCCCGCCTGCGTTTCGATCGGATTGCGGGATTGTGTTTGTGCGGTCTGATTTTGAACTTTTGCTTTCTGGCCGCCGGAAGTAGTTTTCGGTTTTTGAATATAAGAATTCTCTGATGCAAGCATACGTTCGTTGCCTGCGCCTGAGAAATCGTTCGAAGAGAGGTTCGCGGTCAACGGGTTTTGAAGCGGACTCGACTGCGGTTGCGAACGGACTTCTCCTTCTTCTTTTACGAGATCCAGATTCTCCTTATAAATATGACCGATCCCTTGTTGAACCGATCCGGGAACCTTCGCGTAAGAAGAATCCTGAAATCTGCTCGGAGCCATACCTTCTTCGTTTCGATTTTCGAAAAGGGGTTGGTCCACTCGAATCTTGTTTAGAATATCCGGGGTTGTAGCTTGTTCGATTCTTTTGACGAGTTCTTCCACTTTGGCCGTCATTTCCTTGAAGGTAAGAATTCTCGAACCGATCAGATCGACCTGTCTCAAAGATTCCGTTTCCAACTCGTCCACGAAATCCCGGATTTCCTCGTTGATCTTTCCCAGCATATGAGTACGAATTCGTTCCGTTACTTTCGATGTGATCGTATAATATAAAACCACGGAAATAACCGCGTTGATCGCTAATACTGCAAATAACTCCATACCTTTCCCCCCGGGCCGTCTCCAACAACATTCCTTCGGAAAAAGATTAAGCGAAAAATTCGATTCTACCCCGATTGGCGGGTGCGTTAGACGTCTTTTGACCAACGGCGGAATAAGTCACAGACTCGGTCCTGCCTTCCACGGCCGGCTTATATGTTTTTAGCTGGTCCTTGATCTGGTCGATTTTTTGATTTCTGGCGGAAGCCATTCTTTCCCTGGATTCCGGGGAAAGTGAAAAAACGTCCGTATACAATTCAACCGCATACTTGCGTGTATCGTTGTATTCTTTGACCATCCGAGCGGTTTCGGAGATCATATGAGGCATGGTGAATGGATTTTCCACCTGTTGCTTCCGAATCATATCGGGAGCTTGACCGTAACCAAGAAAAGTATCGCTCAGCCTCATCCTATGGTTTAATTACCACGGTTCCGTTTTTTTCTCCAGTCTTTTTTGTCCGGTTCCGGATCTTCGTAGGGCACCTGACGAATCATTCCGTTCTCTTCGACAAAGGTCTTGTTCTTGATTTCGTTCCGAGTTTTGTAATCCGAGTTTCGGATTTTCATCGTCACGCCGCCATAGAGAACCTTTTCGATGCTGATCTTACCGTGGGAAGATTTTTCTTCCATGTAGTTCTTGAGGTTGTTGATTTCGGTTTCGAATTCCTTGATCCGAGAATCCAATTTTTCAACCGCCTTTTGCATCTTACCGAGTTGATTCTCGTGATCTTCCGTAAACGAAGCCGGGTCGGATTCTTTTCTGGCCTGAAGGGTCTTAAGACTTTTAAAAACCTGTTCGTGTTTGGTCTGACTCTCGTGCATCTTCGCTTCGTAATCCGCGATCTGCTTGAGAACCTTCGGATCGATCCCGACCACGAGTTCGGTCGCCGGGTTCGCGGAAGAACCGATGCTTCTCGCACCGATGAGTTCGGAAGCGCGCACCGTTCCACCCACGATCTGACCTCGTTTTCCGTTGCAGAGAATTTTACCGCCCGCACTTACGAAAGAATGTAGAATACCTTCCTGAACCAGAACGTCTTTTTCGGTGATGACAGTCGCGCTCTGGATAAACTTTGCAATTACGTTTCCGCCCGTGGATTCGATATGAGCTTCTTCCCTTCCTGAAATTCCCTGACGAATGATGATGTCTCCGTCGGCTTCCACTCTCGCCTTTTGAACCGTTCCGTAGATTTCGATGTTTCCCGCGGCCTTCACGGAATAATTGTCTTCCACGTTACCCGTAATTACGATCGAACCGAGAAAGGTGACGTTCCCGGTTTTGATACCGACGTCTCCGTTGACTCGATATACGGTTTCCACAGAAAGTCTTCCCGTCGCAAACACAACCTGACCGTTGACTTCTGCGGTGAGTTTGCTTCTGTCTTCGGAAAGAATGGTTCCCTTACCTTGTTTCAGATCCGTATCGATTCCGTCTTTCGCGGGAAGAAGTTCGTTAAAAAGAGTACGACCGTATTTTCCTTTTTCCGCCGGAATTTTTTCGGCGAGCAACTGACCGACCACGACGTTTTCGATGAGATCCAAATCCTTGAAGTCCACTCTTCCGGTTTCGTCCTCACGGAAAGAAACGTTTTTGGAAGTACGAACGTGATAGATGATCTGTGCGTTTTTACCGTTGATCGGAAAGTCCCCTTCCGCGGCGAGGAAGGGTTGATTGTAAAACTCGTCTTCGAGTTTTTTTTGGATCTCGTCTTCTTTGAATCCGTATTTGACTCCGGCGTTTTTGAGATGATTGACGATGTCTCGTACGTCCAAATCTCTTCCGCCCGGTCTTGGGGGAAGAATGGTGACTTTCGCCTTCATCTTGTCCGAGGTGATGTCGAGAATGAGTTTTGCTTCCATACCCTGTCTCGGTTTTTGTTCCGAGATGAGAATGGGTTCGCCCTTTGCGTCCTTTACGATCTTACGGACGAGTTTATCGTCTTCACCGGAAATTCCACGAAGAACGATTTTCTTGGAAACCTCGTCCATCTCCACCGAGCGACCCTCGCCTAACGGTGGGAAGACGGTGAGATAAACTCCGTTGCGAAGAATTTGAACCAAAGATCTTCCGTCTTTGTCCTTGGGCTGGATGAATTCCTTGAGATCCTTGGAAACGAGTTTGCCCGAACCGCCCGTAAGTTTTTGATCGAGTTCTGTAAGTTCGTCGAGGAAGTTGTCTTCGGGAAGAATAGAAACTCGGATATGCCAGGGTTCATGACCGAAAAGTTTTTTCTTTCCGCGTTTTAAAACTACGTAGTCCAGTTCGTGGATTTGTTTTTTGAGATGTTTGGCCGCGAGACGGAGAGAATTTTCAAGCGTATCTCCGTACACTTCTACTTGTTCTTTCTGGATTCGATCCAGTTCCCGGCCTTGGTCTTCTAAGAATGGTAGTAGGGAACCCATAGTCTCCGTCCTAGTAGATCAATGATCGTTTACTTGCGAGAAATGACGGACTTTACTTTACCGAGTTTACTTCTCAGTCTGGAAACCGCTCTTGTATGAAGCTGAGAGATTCTGGATTCTGTTACTTCCAAAACTTCTCCGATTTCCTTTAACGTTAGATCTTCATAATAATACAATACGATTACTTTCTTTTCCTTTTCGGGAAGGGTTTTGATCGCTTCCACGATCACGTTCTTGATCTCTTCCTTCTCGATGATCGTATCCGGATTCATATTCATCGGAGATTCGAGAGTTTCCATAAAGGACACTTCGTCGTTTTCGTCTCCGAGAAACCAGATGTCGTTCAACGATACGAGAGAGGTTCCGCTGATTTTGGTAAGAAGAGAATTGTACTCTTCCATAGAGATTCCGAGTTCTTTTGCGATCGCGTCGTCGTCGACTTGCTGGCCTTCTTTGTTCTCCAACATTCCGATAATCTGTTCGAGTTGTTTCGCTTTTTGACGGATCGATCTTGGAATCCAGTCGATCGAGCGAAGTTCGTCGAAGATACTTCCTCGGATTCGAGTCATAGCGTATGTTTTGAATTTAATAAGTCTTTCAGGATCGAATTTTTCGATCGCGTCTAACAGTCCGAAGACTCCGTAAGATACAAGATCGTCGAATTCCACATTCTGCGGCATTCCGATCGCGATTCTACCGGCGACGTGTTTGACTAACGGAGAATATTTCTCCACAAGGTAGGATCGGATGTCCTGATCTTTGGTATCCCGATAGGATTTCCATAGTTCCGTCTCATCCTGCTGGTTATATTTCTCATATTTTTTGGACATAAGCTCGGATCTGGAAAAACCTTGACCTTCATTCTAAAGTGTCGAGCTTCTCAGAAAATTGCAATAGCATTTTTTGGGGCAAAAACAGGGAAATCAAGCAGTTTTTTGTCTCATTAACTTTCTAGAGCTAAACGGAAAGAATTTGGAAAGAAATTCTTACTTTTCGCCCATGTCGTCGCGAGCCAACATAGTGCGGATCGCTTCCGCCATGAGTTTGGGTTCGTTTTTGATCGCTATATTTTCGACCATGATATGATCCCCAAAGTTTCCGCTTTTCTGACGTTTCGGAGTTGCGGATGCGAAGACTTCCGAGTTGGAAGGACCGTCCCCCGAAGAGAATTCCGAGTCGCTTGCATGACTTGAATAGTCGTGCGCCCCCGAACCCGCCCCATCCGCGTCGGATGCGGTTGCCGGAATGTATTCTCCGGCGGCGTTTGCTAAGAAATCCAAAAACTCCGGAACCTTCATTTCCAAAATCGCGTGAACTCCGAATCCGAGAACCGCAAACGCGACCACGGAAAGAACCGTGACGAGAAGGACATGTCCGATGGAATTTCCCGTCACGAATCCGCAGACGGGACTCACGACCAACGCGATAACGGCAAAAACGCCGATGAATGCGACCTGAAGGTTCAAGGATTATTCTTCGTCGCTCTTATCGAGCTCTTTGTCCCGGACGTCCATAAAGTTGAAAAACTTTTTGAAGAATCCGCTGATACCGGCGTCTTCCAACGGTTCCATTTCCTGATTTAAAAGAGAATACGTTATGCGGTTCAGACAAGCCGCGGCCTTGCTTTTGGGAGAATTGATGATGTAAGGCTTTTGTTCCCGGATACTTTTCTCGACTTCTTCGTCTTGAAAGATGAATCCTAGGTTTTCCACCTTTACTTCGAGGAATTGTCCGCTGATGTCGATGACTCGGTCCGCGACCTTCTTCCCTTCGATCGCGCTTCGAACCCGGTTCACAACCATCTTGAGATTCTTATCTCGGCTTTGGGAAACGATCGCTTTGATGAGTCCGTACGAATCCGTGATCGCGGTCGGCTCGGGCGTGGTGATGACGATGACGTCGTCCGCAGGAAGGGTCAAACCGATGACGTTGGAGCTGATTCCGGCGCCGGTATCGATGATCATAATATCATAATTGTCTAATTCGGAAAAACCCTTGATGAGGGAATTTCTCTGCGTGTCGTTTAGGTTCGCAAGCTGAGAATATCCCGAAGCCCCCGCGATGATGTCCACACCTTCCGGAGTCTGGATGATGATGTCTTTGAGGCTCTTGTGGCCTTTGACCACGTGATAGAGATTGTATTTGGGAATGATCCCGAGAATGACGTTAACGTTGGCAAGCCCCAAGTCCCCGTCGAACACGAGGACTTTTTGACCGGCGCGAGCCATAGAGATAGCGAGGTTCACGGAGATGGTACTCTTTCCAACTCCTCCCTTCCCGGACGCGATCGCGATGATCTTTGTCGTGGGCTTTCTGGATGACAGAACTTTTAGACTCGTGTTCCCCTCGGTGAGTTTCCGTAAATGAGTCGCCTGGTCCATTCTTTACCTCTTCGAAAGCCGATCGGATCAGCCACCTGCGACGGTGAATACTTCTCCTCTCAGCTCTGCAATTTTCTCCGGAGTCACCACACATTCGGCCATCAGGTTTTTATCGGCAGGAAGAATATCGAAAGGAACCTCCTGACCCACGCTGTAGTATGTGAAACTCTTAGAGTATGTATCGGCCAGTTCGAGAAAACCACCTAAAAAATCTGCCTCGTCGAGTTTCGTGAGGAGAATTCTTCGGTAGTTTAAAGACTCATAGGCTTTCAATACCGTACTTGTATGATGGTAGGAAGAAGTGGCGGAAAGGACAAGAAGATTTTCCACCGAGTCTTTTTCTCCGAAACAAGACAGCAAAGAATTCATCCTTTCGAGTTGTTCGAGGTTACGATGACTGTAACCCGCAGTGTCGATGAGGATCAGTTCCGACCCGTCTCGGGCAAGAGTTTCCTTGAATTTTTTTATGTCTTTAACCGGGTAAAACGGCATTCCCATTGTGTCTGCGTAACGTTTGAGTTGTTCGATCGCCGCGATTCTATAGTTGTCTGTCGTATAAAGCGACACGGATCTTCCCATGTGTAGGAAGTACTTCGCCGCAAGTTTTGCGACGCTTGTCGTTTTACCGGAACCGGTAGGTCCGACAAGAAAGACAACCTTCCTCTGATTTTTCCCCGTTCCTCGGAAAAGATCGGAATCTACGCTCACTCTTTCTTTCAGAATTTCGATCGCTCTTTCGGACACTGCGTGGTTACGACCTTGATCGATCGGGGAAAGTCTTTCTTCCACCTTGGAAAGAATCTCATCCACATACGCTTGGCTCATTCCTTCCCGAACCCATTTTTCACCCAGACGGGTTAAGGGAGAATCCTTCCTCCCGCGAACGGGGGAATTTTCCCTGCGACCGGAAACGTTTTTGTCAAAAAGTTCTTTCTCGAAGGAAAGACCGACTCCTCTTTCGGGTTCGGTGGTAATGTCTTCGATCTCCCAAGAATCCTCCGCAAGCGCGGTCGCGGATTCTTTTTCTTCCAAGGTTCTGGAAAGAGGTTTTAAGGTATGAAGAGTTTTCTTTCTTTCCGGAGCCGCGTAAGACTTTTGTTTTAAAAGATCTTTTAGATCCTGAAGTTTACGTTCTATCTTTTCTCGGGAGGCTTGTTTTTCCGGAATTCCGATCTGGATTTCGATCATCTTCTTAGCGAGAAGACCGGTTCCCATCACACCACCTTCGGTCACGACGGTTTGAGAAATCACGGTCGCTTCCGATCCGTATTTCATCTTCATTTCCATCAAACAGTCTTGGTAACTTTTACCGCGAATTTTAGCGAATTCCATTTTCAACTCCCTGATCTTTCCATTGTAGAAAAATCGAATATTCTAAATATTTCATGCTTCTTCCCCGACTCCCGCAGTCGCGGTCTGTGTCTGAGGAAGTTTGAGTTCGGCTTCGATCACCGAATCTACGGAAGAATGAATCTCCTCGTAAGCGAGAACCCCGAAGTTACGCGGAGGAAATTCTTTTGCGAGAAGATACGAGAACGGCAGACGCACTTCCCGGTTCACGACAAAGATAGGAAACTTTCCTTCCGTTCTAAAATTGCGATAGAGTTCGGCCACGCTGTCGATGAGCCTTCTGTAAAAATCGGGCGGTAAAGAAAGAACGTCCCGATTTTCGATTCGATCCTGAGCGATCGACTTGTTGAGTCGGTCGAGAATTCTACTTTCGAGCGTTATGACTCGGAGCTTACCGTCCATGGAAAGATAATCGCGAACGACGGTTCTGGAGATCGACTGACGCACAAGTTCCGTGAGAATGTACGGGTTCTGATACTTTTGAAGATTGTTCGCGATCGATTCCAAAATAGGAACGAGGTTTCTAATTCCCAAACCTTCTCGTAGAAGATTTTGAAGAACCTGTTGAATGATTCCCAAGTTGCCGGGTTTGTCCGCGTCGAGTTCTCCGATAAGAGTCGGATAACTCGCCTTGTAATGATCCAGAAGTTTTTTAACTTCTTCCCTTCCGAGCAAGGTGGACGCGTGTGTGGCGAGAAGTTCTTTCAAGTGTGTGACGACGACCGTGGAAGCGTCGACGACCGTATAACCTTTCGCTTCCGCTTCGGACTTGTCCTCGGAAGAAATCCACTTCGCCTTTTGACCGAAGGAAGGTTCGAGGAAATCCTCTCCTTGAATCGCTTCCGCAGTTCCCGGGCTCGTGTTGAGCGCCATGAGCTTATCCGGCTTCACGGTAGAGGCCCCGACTTCGGTTCCGTTGATCTTGATCGAATACGTATCCGGATTTAGATCAAGATTGTCTAATATTCTCACTGGAGGAATGACAACCCCGTTGTCCTGAGCAAACTTCTTACGCAGGTTGCTGATCTGATCCAGAAGCGCCCCACCTTGGGAAGCGTCGACTAACGGAATGAGATGATAACCGACTTCGATTTCGATCGGATCAGTTCTGAGTTCTTCGTAAAAATCCTTGGGCTTGCGATCTTGACCGGATTCTTTTTCCTTTTTCTCGATCGACTCGAGTTGTTCTTTGACGGTCTGTTCCAGAGAATATCCGAGATAAGCGATTCCCGCGGAAAGAAGAACGAGTGGAATAAACGGAAGCCCCGGAATGAAAGCGGCAAAACCCAAACTTCCCGCAACGACATAGAGCACCTTAGAATTGCTGAAGAGTTGGCTCTTGAACTGAGTCGCGAGATCCGATTCGGAACCGGAACGTGTAACGATGATACCCGTTGCAACCGTAGTCAAAAGCGCCGGGATTTGCGAAACGAGTCCGTCCCCGATGGTGAACTTACCGTAGGTTTCAATGGCCTGAGAAAAAGATTCTCCCCGAATCGAAGCACCGATCACGATCCCGCCTAACAGGTTTATGGCGGTGATGATGAGCCCCGCTCGAACGTCCCCTTGAACGAACTTACTCGCTCCATCCATGGAACCGTAAAAGTCGACTTCGGCTTCGATCTTCTTTCTTCTTTTTTTGGCTTCTTCCTCGTTGATGTTTCCGGAGGAAAGTTCCATATCAATGGCCATCTGCTTGCCGGGTAAGGCATCCAATGTGAATCGAGCCGCAACTTCCGAGATCCGAGTCGCACCCTTTGTGATCACCAAGACCTGCACCAAAACGAGGATGATGAAGATGATAAATCCGACCACATACTTGGAAAGACCGGACTCGCTTCCGATGATAAACGAACCGAAAGCATCGATGACGTGGCTATTGATCGCGGGGCCCTTGGAAAGAATTTGTCTCGTGGTCGAAACGTTGAGTGCGAGTCGATACAAAGTAGTGATCAACAACAAACTCGGAAAGATCGAAAAGTCGGCGGGTTCGTTGACCGAAAGAGCGGTTAAAAGAACGAGAAGCCCGATCGCCAAACTTACAATAATCAAAATATCTAATATAAATCCGGGTAAAGGAATGACGAGCATAGCGACGATCGCCACGGCCCCGACTCCCAAAATAATGTCTGACTGATTCCACCACTTCTTTTCCATAGTTTCCTCTTACACGGCTCTCCGGAAAGATTCCAAACGAGAGAGAATCGTCGCGATCGCGCGATAGAATTGTTGAGGAACTTCCGCGCCGAGTTCCACTTCCTCGTAAAGGCCTCTCGCTTGAAGACGGTCTTCCACTGTGGGAACCCCGTTCTCTCTTGCGATTCTGATAATCAATAATGCGAAATCGTCCACACCCTTTGCGATCACGATCGGAGCCTTGTGAATTCCGGGTTTGTATTCGAGTGCGACCGCGAAGTGCGTCGGGTTTGTGATCACCACGTCGGCTTCGGGAACCTTCGCGAGCATCTTGCGTTTGTTCATCATGTCGCGCGCGAGTTGCCTTCTCCTTGCTTGGAGAGAACGGTCCCCGTCGGATTCCTTCGCTTCTCTCTTCGCTTCGGAAGGAGTCATTTTTAAGGATTCTTCATATTCGTATCTTTGATACAGATAATCCACGATGCTGATCGCGAGAAGAATGATTCCCACGAACAAAAAGATTTTGAACGAACTGCTCATCACAAGAGCGACCGCTTGTTCGAGTCCCATTTCTCCCGAAAGAAGAATCGGAAAAAAATCCTTACTGATGATGATGTAGGAAACCCAACCGATAAGAGCCACCTTCGCGAGAGACTTACCGAGGTTAAAGAGCGTCTGACGTGTCGGCAGGACCTTCTTGAAGTTGGGCTGAATTCTACTGAAATTAAAACTGAGCGCCCTCGGTGCAAAGATAAATCCAACTTGAGCTACGTTTCCGATCACCGCGCCGACGAGTGTGATTCCGAGCAAGGGCCACAAAAGAGTGAAAAGATCCGTGGACGCCGTTTTCAAAAGTTCGGTCACAGATTCGGGACTGATATCGGTTCTTTGTCCCACGCCGTGGATGTATTTGCGAAGAATGTAAAACGTTCTCATGAAAAAATATTCTCCCATGAGATACACGAGAATCACTCCCGCGAGCAAGACGACTGCGGCCGGAAGTTCCGGAGATTTAGGAACGTTTCCTTTTTCTCTTTCTTCCCTTCTTCTTCGTTCGGACCCTGGTTCGGTTCGGCCTTCGTCTTCCGCCGCGAAAAGTTGGAGATCGATCCTGAAATCGACCGCGTTAGACGCAATCGCAAGCTCATTTGTCGGAGGTACGACAAGTTGAGGGGGAAAAAATTCGAGTTGCTGAAAGAAGCCCTTTGTGATAGTGAAAAATTTCCCGATCCTTCCCACCACCTCACCCCACCACCCTAAGTGTGGGTGGGGCACGCTTTGATTCACGGAGTTCGTCGGAACTACTACAATTTTTTCGGACCGATTCTTCCCTTTCATTTCGGCCACTCCTGAAGCATGAGATTGACCTTATCAAAAGAAAGATCAAAGGCCGCTCCCATCTGAGAAATCAAATACGGAGTGATAAAGATCATCACGATCAAGCCGATGCTCACCTTGATCGGAAAGGATAACTGCAAAATATTGAGCTGTGGCGCGGCCTTCCCCATAAGCGCCTCGGAGACCGTGACAAGAAGAATGATTCCGAGAACGGGAAGAGACAACTTGAACGCGACGAGAAACATCGCACCCACCGCATCTTCCATCGCCTTATAGATTCCGTTTTGAATTTCCGGCGTAAAACGAAGAACCTGAATCTTTTCAAAAGAATACGCAAGACTTTCGAACATGATTCGATAGGCGCCTAACGTAAGAAAAAGCAACATACCCAAAAGATTTTTAAGAGTGCTGATTACGGGTAAACTGGTCTGAGTCACAGGATCCAAAATTTCCGCATAACCGAAACCGAGCTGGACGTTGAAAAATTCTCCGGCCATCTGAAAGGAGGCAAAGATCAAACTGATCAAAAAACCGAGAAGCATTCCGATCAAGGCTTCGGCAATCACGACAAGTCCGTAACTCCCCATATCTCCAGGAACGGGAGGCAAAAAGCCCGCAGTGACCGGAAAGAGAATCACCGCAACCAAAAAGGAAAAAATCATTTTTTGGGGAACGCTGATCGAAGGATACGAAAAGATGGGCGCAACGGACAAAAGTCCCATCAATCTCGAAAGGATCAGCAGAAACACTTGAAAATGATTGATAAAGTATTCCATAATATTCTAAAACTTCTCGATCATCAAAAACAGATTCCGCGTATAATCCGTCATCGTTTGGATCATCCACGAGGAAAAGATCACGATCACGATAAAAATCGCGACCAACTTGGGAACAAACGCGATCGTAGGCTCCTGAATCGAAGTTGTGGTTTGCAAAATTCCTATGATAAGCCCCACGACAAGAGCCGTTAAAAGAATCGGTGACGAAATTTTCAAAGTGATATAAAGAGCGTCCCGGATCAAAGTCATCGCGTCGAGTTCCGTCATTTATAACTCCTTACGAGTTCGTAAACGATCAGATTCCATCCGTCCACGAGAACAAATAGAATCAACTTAAACGGCAAACTGACCATAACCGGAGGCAACATCATAAGACCCATGGAAAGAAGAGCGGAAGCGACCACGAGATCGATGACGATAAAAGGAATGAAGATGATGATCCCTATCCAAAAGGCCTTTTTGATTTCGCTTAACATAAACGCGGGAATCAAAACATAGGAAGGAACGTCGTCGAAGGATTCCACCTTTTCGACCTTTCCGATTTTTAAAAATAATGCGACGTCCTTTGCGCCCGAGGTTCCGATCTGACGCATCATAAATTCTCGGATGGGAACCATTCCCTTTTCGAAAAACGCGTTCGTATCGATCTTACCTTCGAGATACGGAGTTAAGGCCCGTTCGTTCACGGTGTTCAATGTCGGCGCCATGATAAAGAAGGTCATAAAAAGCGCGAGTCCCATCATCACCTGGTTCGGTGGAAGGTTTTGAATCGAAAGAGCCCTTCTCACAAAGTCCAAAACGATTACGATCTTCGTGAAAGAAGTTAAGGACATCACGATCGCGGGCGCTAAGGAAAGAATGGTGACCAGAAAGAGAACCATCAAAGACAAACTGGTTTCTCTCGGACTCTTCGCCTCGTTTACGTTGATGTTTAGGTTCGGAATCGGAATCCGAGTTCCCGAAGATTGCGCTTCCAAAGAAAAGAATGAGGAACCCAAAGACAAACCTGCGGCTAGCAAGAGTATCCAGGTTATGTTCTTTATAAATTTTTTATGTCTCATTCTCACTTGAAAAACAATCCTTTCTAATTCCTTAACAGGCTATCTCAAATCGAAAAGCCCGCTTTCGAGCGAGCTTGTTTTTTCTTTGAGTTCATCCAACTTCTTGCGGGCCTGCCTTCGTTTTTCTTCCCGATTAGCCCCGCCCTTCTCGCCCGTATCCGGCGGACCCTCTTGGGTTCCGGAAATCCGAGAATTCAAGTCCTTGATTTGCTCGAGGACCGTTACTAAAAATCCGCCTTCGGGCGGTTGAAAGCTTTCTTTCTTCTGAAGAATTCTGTGTTTTACTTCCGGATCTTCGATCTCCGTAATCAGATTGATCCCGTTGTCCGCGACTCCGAGAACCAACAGTTTTCCCGAAATCTCCACGATCTGGAGTTGTTTGTTCTGCCCGAGCATCAGACTCGAAAGAACGTTCATCTCGCCTCGAACCGGAAGTCTTCCTTCCCGATTCTTAGATACGTATTTTAGAATATAATAAAGTGCCGCACAAAGAAGTCCTAATATAAAAACGACTCGAAACAGGGTTCCTGCGATACCGGGCCCCTCGTCGCTCGGACGGTATCTTTCCTCAACCGGGTTCGGTGCGGTTTGGGTTTCCGATGCGGGAGTTTTTGCGCCCGCATTTCCGGTCGTGCCGGAGGTCGAGGAAGAATCGGTCTTCTTTTCTCCCGAATCCGAACTTTTCTTTTCGTCCTTGGAGGAAGGAGATTGACCCAATTCTTTTTTGAGGGCCTCGTCCATAAGCTCCCTTTCGGATTGAGCCGATAGGGAAACAAAAGCAATATTGAATATAAGAAATATCGCAAGAACGGATGAGAAAACTTTCCCGTCCGCCGCTCGGAAGGCCCCGAAAATTTTCACTTGCCCTCCGGCTTGATCCGATCGGTGGGGCTTACGATATCCGTTACGCGCACACCAAAGTTTTCGTCGATGACCACAACCTCGCCCTTGGCGATCAGCTTTCCGTTTACCAAAAGATCGACCGGTTCACCCGCGAGTTTATCCAACTCGATGATAGAACCTTCTCCCAAACCCAGAATGTCCTTGATATACATTTTGGTTCTTCCGAGTTCCACCGTGACGCTCATCTGAACGTCCATGAGAAGGTTTAAGTTCGGAGTGTTGGAAGCGCCGCTCGCGGTTCCCAGATTCGGGAACGCAACGGACTTAACGGACATGGAACCTGCGGACATTCCCATTCCGCCCATGCCCCCCATTCCCATTCCGCCCATATCTCCCCCCGCACTTCCGGAACGACGATACAGGTTTAAAAGATCGGCGGCCGTAGAAAGGGAGAGTAAGAATTGAACTCTAAAAGAAGGAATACTTTCGATCGTAAGATTGAAAAATACACGAACGATACTTTCTCCATCCGGCAAAACCAAGGCCGCTGGAGAAGTTACGTTTCTTGTTTCGGAAGGAGATCCGTTGACCCCGCCCCCGGTTTTGGTGCTGATCTGAGAAATCAAAGCTCCCATTACTGGCGTAAGAGAATCGCGAAGAGTTTGCATCTGCGCCTCGTCCAATTCTCCCGAATCAAAACCGCCCATCATGGAGTTGGCGATCTTTACCGCGTTTTCCGCGGACATGGCGAGAACCACTCTACCGTTTACGCTTCCGGATAACGTGGAATACAAAAGAAAAGAACCCGACTTGAGTTCGGATTCGATATCCTTACGAGATTTGGATTCTACGTTCGGATTTAAGAATGCGGAGGATCGGGAAAGAACGGCGCCTAACGTGTTCCCGGCGACTTGAAAACAGGAAGCTAAAAGATCCGACAGGATATCCCGGTCCACGGGTGACATCCCCGGAACGTCTTTTTGCGCGGCCGCAGATGCTACCGCCCCCGGATCAAACGAATCGCTCGCTCCGGCTAATAATGCGTCTATCTCTTCCTGTGAAAGGGAACCTTCGCCCATTTTGGGAACTCTCCCGGGAATTTTAGTTAATGGGACATAAGAAAAGAGTTTTTGTCACTTCATTTTTTTCTTCCCAACTTGATTCCACCCAATTTTCGGGGTAAAACAACCTTTTTTCGGAAAAAAACCAAAAGATCGCCGACCGATGAACGATTCAGGACAAAATTCAACGGATCTTGATTGAAACTTGTCCTTTAACATTAGAAATGTATGAGTTCCCACAATCGATCTTCGTATTTCGCAAGACTTCGACCAACTCCAAAAAATCTAAAGAGTCAGATCGCCACCCAAACCATCCGCGAGCATTCGAAGTGCGTCGAAGGAATAAATTCCCGTGATATGATTGTCGCTCCAAACGGGATTGATCGCATATCTTCCGACTTTATTGATCGAATAGAGTTGGATCGATTGGATTCCACCCGTGGTAGTTCCTACTTTTCCTCCGTGTCCGCCCTTGCATACGACGCACGGACAACGTTTTCTGAGATCGAGAAGTTCGAACGTGGACGTAACTCCGTCCTTCCAGGTGATTTTTAGATGATTCTCATCAAAATCAATTTGGTCGGGAGTGGTCGCCTTTAAACTGAGTTGGGTCATTTCGGAAGATTGCACTTCTTTGCTAAAAACTTACCGATCGTTGTCCCGTAGAGGATCTTCTCGTTTACCGACAACGTATCGAACTGAAAGGTATCTTTTTCCATTAAAAGAATCACGGTCGAACCCATCTCAAAACGACCGAGTTCGGCGCCCTTGTCGATCATGATCGAAACGTCCTTGTATTCGACCGTCCTTGCGGTTCGGATGAGTGTGTTCGTAACGATCCTGTTGTCGTAAGTCACACGAATTCTCCCGACATTCGATGCCCCGACCTTGATGACCGCGACCTTTCCGTATTCGGTTTGCAGATACGTAATCAATCTTTCGTTCTTCGGAAACAGTCCTCGAATCCCGAAAACCGCGAGTTCGTTCACCGGAAATAATTTTCCGGGCTCGTAGTAATAACCTAAAATTTTTCCATACGC
This sequence comes from Leptospira barantonii, assembly GCF_002811925.1. Lineage (NCBI taxonomy): Bacteria > Pseudomonadati > Spirochaetota > Leptospiria > Leptospirales > Leptospiraceae > Leptospira > Leptospira barantonii. Next base: position 54,478 of record NZ_NPDS01000006.1, on the reverse strand, counting down.
GGGAGAATGAATTCTATGATAATCCTGAGGAGAAAGATAGAAGGTGATGTATTTCCCGTTCGTAAAATCGTCGATGAACTTGGAAGCGCCTCCTCCCAAAAGTTCCTTGAGATTGTAATCCACACCCTTCGCTTGAATGATGATTCTTTGGTTGATATCTCCGTAACCGGTGATCTTTGCGTCGACGGGAGAAACCATTTCGTTGTCCGCGGAGTCGATGATTCTCGCTTCCGCCTTTAAGGCTCTTGTAAAGAATGCGTTGAGAGAATTGTATTCTTGGATTTCGAGTTCCGCTTCGTCGACGTTGATCTTGTAAGCCCTTGCGAACGCCTTCAAAATCGGAATCAAAAGAAAACGAGGAAGTCTGGAAGAAGCCAAAAGTCCGAACAGTCTCGAAAGTAAATTCTTAGGAACGACGGAAAGAACGAGAAGATAAAAATCCTTCAAGACTTCGTATCTCGCTCCGCTTTCGGTTAAGAATCGTTTGAGTTCGGTTCTTGCTATCTTTTCCAAAAGAACCAAAGAAATCAAAACCGGAACCGCTGTGATGATCGATAGAGAATATCCGAGTCCGAACGCTTCGAAAAGAATTTGTTCTCCGTTCTTTACGTAAAGATAAGCGACCGCGAGAATGGTGATCAAGAAGAGCATTCTGAAAAAGTTCGCAAACTTTTCACCGAAGACGTAGAGAGCGTTTTGTTCTCCCGTATAGAACCAACCCGTAATCGAAACCACTCCCAACAACAAAAACGAACCGAAGAACGCGAGGTTTACGGGATTGGTGCTTCCTTGGAAGAGAGCGTTTACGAACAACATCTGTTCTTCCATCTTAAACGCTCCGTAAGAAGAAAGAGCGTAGATCACAAGAGTCGATACGATAAATCCTTCGAAGAAGGTGGCAAGCATACTTACCAAACCTTGTTTCGCAGGGAAATCGGTTCTTACGACGCCGGACAAACCCGCGCTTTTTCCGATTCCGGTTTCCGTGGAAACGAAAAAGATTCCCGAGGCCATGCTGTAAGTTCGAGCGAGAACAAAACTTCCACCCGCAACCGCGGTCAAGGGTTGAAACGCTTCCTGAAACGAAAGCCAGAGAAAGTCCTTAAAGTTCATTAAAGAATTCTTAAATAAGAAAAAATAACCCGCAAAAAATAACAAGATCGCGATCGGAGCCAGATACGCGGAAATTTTTCCCACCCTTCTCACCCCGCCTAACACGATGAATACGAGAACCACCGCCAACAAAAACGGAACCGTCATCCCGGTCACGTCGAACGCACGATTCGCGATATGAGTTACATACAACATCGGAACCGCTCCGCCCATCACAAGAACAGTCAAAAGTCCGGCGATCGCAAAACTCACCGCGAGCCATCTCGCTTTGAGAGCGCTTTCGATAAAATACATTGGACCGGAAAGATATCTCCCCGATGCGGTTTTGGTTCTAAAACGAATCGCAAGCGTGGAAGAAACAAACCGAAGAGGCATGATAAAAAAGGAAGAGATCCAAATCCAAAATAAAACCCCTGGTCCTCCGATCATCAAGGCCAGAGCCGAACCGATCACCGCTCCCGGAACGAGAGAGGACGCGGTTCCCGAAAAGAACGCCTGAGAATGAACGAGTCTTCCCCGGGAACCCTTGTAGTCCATGTTGCCCGAGAAAATTTTTACGGCAAGAAAGAGGAACCTAATCTGGGGAAACCGGAGTCTGAAGGTCAGATAGATCCCGATAAAACTCAGGAAGTAAAAGAAGGGTTTGAGTAAATCCCAATCGAAAAATTGAAAAAAATGAAATTGCAACATGGCCCACCCGATCGAAACGAAAATCCGCTTTTTTTGGAAGTCCTTGCTAGAAATCCTGTAATTATGAGGGCTACCAGCAAAATTTTCGGGATCTCATTCTGTGTTATACTTTTTTTCCCATTCTTCCCTTTTCCAGAATCAGAATTGAAGGCTGAGGGAGAACTTCCCAAAACCAAGGCGCATTCCACAAAACCGGCGCTGGAAATCCCCACCGAGGAAGAACTCTACTGGGAACTCGGCCTCAGGGCCGGAATCGGCTATAAGGGGGAAGACAGACTCAATTCTTTCCTTCGGGGTTTTACGGATACGTATGATCCTCGGGTCGCATCCAAAACCAAACTCAATCCACCAAGCAATGTGTCTCAGGGAGAATTGTTTCTCCGTAGAAAGATCAGCTCCGAAAGCCGGGTCGGTTTTATAGGCGGTTATAGAGAATGGCAGAAGTTCGGATTGAAACAGGTTTCTTCCGAGCCGTTTTATACCGATCTCAGTTTTAAACTTTCGAACCCCTATTTTCTTTTGATGTATTGGTATGAATGGAATTACAAACGCTGGATCTTCCAAGGTGGTCTCGGCGTCGGGATGTCTCAGGTGTATTGGGACTCCAAGGGTTACGCGACCTCGGGAAGAGAAACCTTTCGTCAGGAAGGTTCTTTAACCGGAACCGGAATCGAGTTTCGTTTGGAAGGAACTGTCAACCGAAGAATCACCGAGTCCACAAGTCTTCAACTGGGAGTCGCGCTTTCTTGGATCAACATTCCTTCTTTGACCGGAACGTTCAACGGACAAACGGCGAGTTTTTATCTGAGAGAAGACGGACGTGTTACTCCTCTTACGGAATCCACGAATCAAACCGCGATCTTAGTCACGAATCAATTCTCGCGTAAATTGGAATTTCAGGTTTTGACGACCACCTTGTTTCTCGGAGTCGCTCAAAAGTTTTAAACGTCGAAAGAAGTTTTTTCCCGTTTATATCGAAGCGGTTTTTTGAGATATTTAATGAGAAGAACTCGGTTTCCTTTTTCGTTAAACCGAACTATATCAAAAACACGACGAGTCATCACGATTCCTCTTCCGTGGGTCAAACTTGTTTCGTTCAACTTTTCGATGTCTAAGTTTAGAATTTTCTTATAATCGAAACCTTCCCCCTCGTCGGTGATGAGAAATCCGATCCTTCTCGCGTTTAAGGAATACGAAACCTTTACGGTTCTATAGTTGTAGAAAGTTTCTTTCTGACGTTCTTGTATGAATTCGAGATAACGTCCTTGGTTCAACGCTTCGGTCTTTTCGTCAAAACTGATCGCGAGATTTCCGTGTTCTATGGAATTGATTACGATCTCCCGAATACAGGTTCGGATCGCGATCACGATTTCGGTTCCCACAAAACTCGAAAGATTCACCGTAAGAAGCCTGCTCAAAAGATCCGCGTTTCGAAGATAATTGTTCAAAGTGAAGTGCATGGATTCGCTTACGATGAACTTGGAAAGAATGTCCTCGTTCAATTCATAAGCCTTTCCTAATATACCTTTACGGTCCCCGAGATCCAAAAGTTGAAGACGAACCCGGATCTGTCTCGGTTCCAAGACGAACTTCTGCCTGAATTCAACCGCGAACTCGGAACTTTTTCCTCTTTTTAAAAGTTCTTCGATCTTATCCCGCGCCAAAATTTTTGCGTAGGACGCGTCTCCACCCGTGGGAACAAAGATGAGATCCAAAAAATCCCAGCCGATCACTTCTTCCGGATCGAAACCGAGCAGTCTTCCGAGGGATTTATTCGCGTTTCGGATCTTTCCGTTCGTATCCATCGTGAACAGAAATTCTTCCGATTCTTCGAATAGATTCTTAAATCGTTTTTCGGAACGTTCCGCTACGAGTTTTGTGCTTCCGAGTTCCTTGATCTTCGAGGACAAAACCCGAGACAAAACCTTCACTCGATCCGCAAGACCGATTCCCATAAAAACGACGTGAAACAAGGAAGAGATTTCTATGATCCATAGACGCAGACTCCAATCCTTCATCCATTCGCTTTGCAGGAATAAAAACAAAACCGCTCCCGAAAGTAAAACCGCCCAAGCAGAAAGGAAGTAGAACGCGCTCCCTTGATTCCAGGCAATACTTCTAATACCGTTGATAAAAAGAAGAATCACAAAACCGAAAGACAAAATCAAACCGATCCAGATTCCGAAACGTTCGGGAATCAAAAGGGAACTGAGCGCGAAAAACAACAACAGAAATTGATAATATTTGAATATTCGAAAGGAAAATCTCGATCGATTCTCCAAATCCAGATAAACCGTTACAAAAAGGGACATCAACGAAAGAGAAACCATCAAAAAGAACGGAACGCTCGAATTGGTCCAAAGAACCGCGTTCGGCCATAGAATCTGAAAGCCGAATCCTTCCAAAACGAATTGAAAGAACGAAAAGCCCGAGATATAAAGCGCGAAGTAGAGATAATTCCATTCTTTCGTATATGCGTATAAAAGAAGATTATAAAGCGCTAATATGAGCATCGAACCGAAAAACAATCCGAACAAAAACTGCTCGAAGATCACTTTTTGATAAAACCCCAGGGCGGAATAATAACGAAGCGAAAGTTGGATTCTGGAATCGGATTTGATTTTTAGATATACGGACTTGTTCGTTTTGGCAAGACCGACCGAAGGAAACGCGGGATTTCGATATTGAATCGGACGAACCCCGAACGGAAGAACGTCCCCCGCCCTGTAAAACGGGGATTCTCCCTTTTTTAAATCGTAGTATTCGACAAGGTCGACGTCCGGGAAACGGTATTCCACGATCCAACGGATCGGTTTATCGGAAGAATTCTCCACGTTCAAACGAACCCAAACGGAAGCATTCGTATATCCTAATGAATGAATATTCGAAGAATTGAACTTACCCGTTTCGGCCAATGTTCGAATTTCGGCAAAGCTCAAATTGCCCGTAAAATCCTCGTAGTATTCGTAGGAATCCTCGAATCCCGAAGAAGAATCGTCCAAGTTTACGAGATCGATTCCGAACACGGGCCAGGTCAAAAGATAAAGACAAAGCGCCAATGCCCGGATTGTTTTTTTTTGTTTCAACACGACTTGCCGATCCCGTTCCAGGTCATGATTTCAAATTCTTCTTTCGTTACAACTCGGGTTCAGACGAAAAATAGAATCCAGAAAAGAATCGCCCCTCCGAACAAAAGCAAACCGTGTTGTATTTTTCCCAAAGGACCTCCGTCCAAAACGATTCCCGCATGTCTGAATCCGTAAAAGACGTATAAGATCGTGGGAAGAATTTTCCAAAGCTCCAGAGTCCCCGATTTAAAATATCGTACGAGCGCAAGGGAAACGATTGTAAAGAAAAGAAATTCTAAAACTCCCAAAACGGTTCTTTGTTTGGATACGACCGGATCGAACTTCAGATAATTTTTTCGATCGATTTCCTCCGGAAGAAGAGACGGTCCGATGCTCGAAGGTCTCCAGCCCGGTGGTTTTAGAAGAATCAGAATCTTTTCCTTAAAACTTTTTGTCTTTTGCATCAAGGAAAGAATTTCCTCATACACATGAAAGTTCGTATAAACCGGATCGAATGTCGTCACGGGTTTTGTTAATCCGTAAATCGGCTCCTCTTCTTCCCTGGAAAACGAACCGAAGATCCGATCCCAAAAGATAAGGATTCCCCCGTGATTTTTATCGATGTATTTCGGATCTCTTCCGTGATGTACTCGATGATGCGCGGGTGTCACGAGAATTTCTTCCAAAAAACCGAGTTTGCCGATCAATCTTGTGTGCACCCAGAATTGATAGATCTTGAGAATTCCGTGCGCGAGTAAAAACGCCTGCCAAGGAACCCCGCAGAACGCGATCGAAAGGTTGAACCCGTATTCGAAAATTCTTTGGAAGCTGGATTGACGCAAGGCAACGGAAAGATTGAATTCTTCGCTGGAATGGTGCGTAACGTGGCAGGCCCAGAGAAAGTTGATTTCGTGCGTGGCTCTATGAAACCAATAATAGACGAAGTCCACAGCCAAAAACACGAACAACCAACCGGCCAGACTTTTATAGTCCGCGTGCCAACCCACGTGGTCGGCCCAGATCGGAATCCTCAAGGGAATTTCGGGAACATTAAAAAGAGTCTGCAAAGAATAGAATATTCTAAATTTTTCATATACCCAAAGAGAGCCGATCGTTACGAGGACCCCAGTCAATGAAAATAGGATTCCGGTACTTAGATCCGCGACCGTATCGTTCCATCGATATACTTTTTTACCGGAAACTCGGGAGTAAAAAACCTCGAGTCCGATCAGAACTATAAAAAACGGAACCGCTAAATCGATGATGGAGCCTTGCATTCTTTCTTAACCGTTTTGATTCAAAAACTTGGCGATCTTTCGGATGATAAATCGCGGTGTGATTCGTACGCTTTGCGCGAGAATCTTGTTCAAAATTCCGGAGACAACGACGGGCCTTCCTTTCTTCAAAGCGTTGTATCCGATTTCCGCGACTTCCTTTGCGCTCATGATCGGAGCCATCGGGTTGTTGAGAAGTTTCGACTTCGTGATTTCGGCTCTTTCAAAAAATTCGGTTTTGGTCGGCCCGGGACAAAGTGTGGTTACGGTTACACCGTCCTTATAAACGTCCTCGTGAATCGCTTCCGATAAGGAAAGAACGTAAGCCTTTGTCGCATAATAATTGGCCATGTTCGGTCCGGGTTGAAACGCCGCGGTGGACGCGACGTTCAAAATCTTTCCATTCTTCCGTTCCACCATACCTTGCAGAAATAGATGTGTCAACTCGGTCAAAGAGGTTACGTTGACTTGGATCATATCGAGTTCTTTTTTGAGTTCCATTCTATCGAATCTTCCGCTGGTTCCAAAACCCGCGTTGTTCACGAGAATCTCGACGACCGCTTTTGATTTTTTTGCGAAGTCGAAAATTTTCTTGGGCGCCTTCGGATCCGCTAGATCCGCGGAAAGAATGTCCACCTTTACCTTGTTCGAAGTTTCGATTTCCTTCTTCACTTTTTTCAAAGTCTTTTCGTTTCTCGCCACAAGTATAAGATCGTATCCGTCTGCCGCGATGAGTTTACTGAGTTCGTATCCGATGCCGACCGTTCCGCCGGTGATGATTGCCGTTTTTGCCATTTGAGAATTCCTTTGACGGTCGAAAATATTCTCTGGAAAAAAAGGAGAAAGACTTTTTTGAAAGGAATTTCAGAAGAGCGAACCGTTTTCCGAATCAATCAAAAAGTATTCTTTGGAATTATAACAAGGCAAAAAACACTTTCCCAAAGACCCGAGCCGATTAGGATTCCTCCTCATGATCAAATTGCACGGCGCAAGCATCAGCAACTACGTAAACAAAGTAAAACTAGGGATCTTAGAGAAGGGATTGGAATACGAACAACTCAGGGTAGCGCCTTCTCAAGAGGAAGAATTTTTAAAGATCAGTCCGATGGGAAAAATTCCCGTGTTGGAAATCGACGGGAAGTTTCTCTTCGAGTCCGGAGCTATTTTAGAATTCTTAGATACGATTTATCCGCAGGAACCGAAACTGATTCCGGAAGAACCCTGGGAGGCCGCAAGGGTCCGAGAGATCACTACGATCATAGAAATCTATCTGGACATTCCCGCGAGAAGAGTTTATTTACCCGCGTCGAGAGGAAAGGAAGTTTCACCCGAACTCGTGGAAGAGATACATCCGATTTTAGTCAAAGGAGTAAAGGCATTACAAAGAGTCGCGAAGTTTTCTCCATACATCGCAGGAGAAACGTTTACGATGGCGGATTGTTCCGGCTTTGCGAATTTATCCGTGATCGACGAGGAGCTCCGAATATTTTATCCGAACAATCATCCCTTGGACCAACTCAAAGGTTGGAAAGAATACTTCGAATTTATGAAATCCAAACAAGGGCCGGCCTTGGTGGAAAAGGAAAAACAAACTCTGAAAAAAATCATCGCAAGAGCGAAGGTGAAAGTCGAATGAACGACTGAAATTCTTAACCGGCCTTCCAAAATTGATTTGACTCTCCCGGTACGGGAAATAGCCTGCTCTGGTCTTTATGGAACCAGAAAAAGTAATTTCGATCCCGATCCGGGAACTTCCCCATCTTAAAGTTCTCTTGGCCGGCTGGTATAATTTTCTAAAAGAAAGTTACGATCAAAAAGTGATCAACCAGAACGAATTCAAAGACGCACTTCGTAGCAACGTCGTTTACAATATCGACCAAGATCAAGTGGAAGTGCTTTTGGCGGGAAAGGAATCTCTGCTTCAAAATTTCAGAAAAAGCCTTTCCTAGGTTTCAAAAATTAAGCCGCGTTTTTCAAACCGTAAAGTTTAAGAAGGGAACCGACTTCCGGATCTCTTCCTAAAAATCTTTTGAAAAGAACCATCGCATTTTCGCTTCCGCCCTTTTCCAAAATCTCGCTGAAATACGCATCGCTCAAAGTAGGATCAAAAACTCCACGATCGACAAACGCGAAGAATGCGTCCGCGCTCATCACTTCCGCCCATTTGTAACTGTAATAACCCGCGGCGTAACCCCCGGAAAAGATATGGGAGAATCCGTTTTGAAAACGATTGTATTCCGGAGGAATCACCACCGAAACTTCCTTGCGAACATTCTGAAGAATCGAATGCACCTCTTCTTCCGTATGATTTTTTTCGTGGATGAGAATGTCAAAAAGAGAAAACTCGAGTTGTCTTACGATTCCCATAGCGGAAAGAAAATTCTTCGTCTCGTTGAGTTTGGCGATCATAGAATCCGGAATGGTTTCTCCGGTTATATGATGTTTTCCGAATATTTTAAGAACGCTCGGAGTATATGCGAAATTCTCCAGAAACTGGGAAGGGAATTCTACAGCGTCCCATTCCACGCCGTTGATTCCGCTGACGGGAGGTTCTTCGATCTTCGTACAAAGATGATGGAGCGCGTGACCCATCTCGTGAAAAAACGTAACCACGTCGCTGTGTTTTAAAAGAGAGGGAGAATCCTTCGTCGAAATCGGAAAGTTGCAGACTACAAACGCGGTCGGATGGACTTCCTTACCCGCGATTCGATTTCTGGAATACCAGTTGTGCATCCAAGCCCCACCCTGTTTGTCCTTACGCGCTTCGAGATCTAGATACAAACGGGAAAGAAGTTTTCCGTCCTTATAGAGGTCGTAAACCTGAACCTTTTCTTCCCAAATCTGCGCCGTAGTTTTTCTGAATTCCAAACCCAAAAGTTCATTCAAAAATTGGAATGTACCCGAAACCACCTTCTCCTTCTCGAAATAAGGACGGGTTTGTTCCTCGTCGAAATCGAATCTCGATTTCATCAACTTCTCGCTTACGAACGCGGTGTCATAGGCCTGCAGAGAATCGATTGAAAGAGTTTTTGCGAAAGTAGAAAGATCCAAAAATTCTTTTTCGGCGATCGGCTTTGCTTGTTTTGCAAGATCTCTTAAAAAATTCAAAACCGTTTTACCGGAATCCGCGACCTTGGTGGCAAGGGAAAGTTCGACATAGTTCGAATAACCGAGAAGTTTCGCCAGTTCGTTTCGAAGCGCGAGAATTTCCTCGATCAACTTTCCGTTCTGCGGCGCCTTTGTGGTATAAGCCTTATATAACGTTTCTCGAATGGAACGATTCGGACCGTGGGTCATGTATGCGATATAACTCGGCATCTGAAGAGTAAAACGATATTTGCCTTCCGGCGTTTTCGCGGAATTCAGATCGGATTCCGGAATTCCTTCCACGTCCTCTTTGTTGTCTAAAATGAGTTCGAACGAATTCGTCGCGTCCAAAAGATTTTGGGAGAATTGATTGTCCACGTCCGCCAAACGGATCTGAATCTCTTGGATTCTTTTTTTGATCCGAGGATCCAAACCGATCCCGCTGAGTTTAAACTGTAGAATGGAATCCTTAAGAACTTTTTTCTTCGGAACGTCTAAAACCGCTTCTTCGTTCTTTAGGATTTCCTGATATACCGAATTGAGTTCCTCGTTCTGACCGAGATCGGAATAAAAAGCGGTGATCTCGGGAAGGACTTCCGTATAAAGCGCCTGAATTTCCTTTGAATTCATCACGCTGTTCAAATGAGAAAGGACCGTATAGTCTACCTGCATTTCCTGAACAAGATCGTTCAATGGACGTATGACGTTCTCGTACGTTCTTTCCTTTTTGGAAAGAAGGATCGGAAGTTCCTTTCGAATCGTTTTGATCTTTTCTAAGATCGAATCCTTGGTATGCTCTGGAGAGTCCGCTTTGAATTCTGGTAACATCACCGTCAATTTCCTTCTTCCCTTCGAAACTTCATCCACTTTTTCCGGTTTGACTACGGACCTCCGCGTATTAAAACACGGATCTATGTTCGATTCTAAATTGCTCCGATTCGGGTTTACCATTCTCCTGTTCACCGCTTGTTCTTCGGCAAAAAATGAACTCCCCACATTCTCGCAAAATTTGGAATGTACGAAGGAAGAAATTCCGCTCTGGATTCAACCGGCCGACGACATCAACGCGGGGAACGATTTGGAAATCATTTATTGCAACCAAAGGGAAACTCCGAACGGAAAACGCATAGAACTCAGTCTCGTGTTTCGGGATGAAAGACATCCTTCGTTTTGGAAGGACGCGGTGTATAGAATCTATCGAGGTTTTAAATACGGAAGACACAAGGACATAGAAAGTCTTCGTTTGCAATTTTCAAAAACGGGAGAATTGTCCACGGTTCATCTCAAGAACGTCTACTCGGGCGATCAAATATTCTCGCAAGATCCGGTGCAACATTTCGATTCCGTTCTAAAGGCGGATCAATTGACGAAAGAGGAAAAGAAACCGGTTCTTTATATCAACACTTGGAATCATATGTTTTCCGAGAAGGATCAGAATCCGGCGCTTTCCAAAAAGAAGTTGGACAACGTAGAACTCCGGACCGGAAGCAGAGAGGAACTCGACGCGTTTTACGGCGGATCTCAAAACTGAACAAATCGCTTGAAGGCAACTCAAGCGTCTCGGTCCCTACGGGTTGCGCGACAAGAAAAAACTTTTCCTTTAAATGACGGACAAAACACTGGAAAAAACCGAAAACACCAAGAGGCCTTATATGACTAAAGTTCCAAACAAACCTTTTGCGGAGCTGGCTCCAAGCACTGCAGTTTCCAAAGATCAGGTAAAACGGAATATTTACGGAAGATATCTGGAAGAATTCACGGAAGGGGAAATTTTCGAACACCCGAGAGAGATCACGATCGACAGAGCATTCGCTCAGGAATTCGCAACCACGTTTATGGACGCGAACCCTCTCTTCTTATCTTCCGCTTATGCGCAAGCGCACGGCTTTCAAGACATGCTGGTTTCTTCTCTGCAAGTTTTTAACATCGCTCTTTCACTCGGAGTTCAGAACGATTCCGAAAAGGCGCTCGCAAACTTAGGCTATTACAACGTTCAATTTTTAAAACCGGTTTATCCCGGAGATACTCTTTCCGCTAAAACAAAAATTCTCAAAGTGGACGACAAAGGTCCGGACAAACCGGGAATCGTAAGCGTTCGTACGATCTGTTTAAACCAAAAGAAAGAATTGGTTCTTCAATACGAAAGAAAGATCATGATCTATCAATCCAACGGAAAACCGAAAGGAAACCCGAAGCCGGTCGTTAAGGAAGCATTTTTTCCCGAAACGGACGCGCCCGTGATCGAACTTCCTTCTCTTAAATTTCCAACCGAGTTTAAGTCCGCGACTTGGTCCGATACGTATTTTGAAAATTTCAAACCGGGTCAGATTTACATCCACCAAAACGGAAGAACGATCACAGACGAACATTTCCCTTGGACATATAGAGTCGGAAACACACACCCACTTCACTATGACAAACTTTATTCTGCGGGTATATCCGGTCCAATGGGCGGAGAACCTGTCGTTTATGGCGGTCTCGTATTCGCGTGGTTATGCGGAATGGCTTCCAGAGACATCACCGAAAACATGATCTGGGATCTCGGATTCACCGAAGGATATCACACCCAACCTTCTTTCAGCGGAGACACCGTGACTGCGATCACTCGAGTGATTTCTGTGGAAGATCGCGGAAACGATTTCGGAATTCCTGCGGGAGCGGTTCATCTTCAGATCATCGGTCTGAAAAACATCAAGGCGAACGACGCGTTTGATAAATTCGGCGAAGATCTTTTCTTAAAGGAAAACGATAAGAAAAAACTCGGTAAGGAAAAACTTCCGGAGAAAATTTTCGAAATCGAAAGAAAGATTCTCGTTAAGAAAAAAGGTTAATTCCTAAAGAGGTCTCACGGATCGTACATGCGATAAATTGCATGTGTTCGAAACGAAGAGCGCGTTCGTTTATTAAAAATACGAGCGCGTCCGATCCGACCAAAAAACCGAAACGCTTCCGGTAAAACGGAGGCGTTTTTTATTTTGTCGAGGTGCGGAATGTAAAAATTCTGTTTTTTGAATGTACGAATTCCGCTTTGTCAATGTGAAATTCAAAACTTGTTCCGACAAACGATCACAAAAAAAGAATCGACGAAATCGAAATTATTTTCTTTTTCCACCGAGCGTTTCGATCATCTCCCCTTCGAGTTCGAGAAAGTAATCGGTTTTACCGGTGATTCTAAAAAGTTGAGAACTCCCTTGAAACAATTTGAGAATTTTCCGAGAAGCCGCAAGCGCGTTCAAAGAAGAATCCAAATGTCCTTTTTTCTTTTCAGATTCGAAATAAGATTCAAAAATTTGAATCCATCCGTGCAGAATTTTATCCGCTACGATTTCGAAGTCCTCGTTTTTTTCCTCGACGCTGTTTAAGAAACGGGCGATCGGACAACCGATAAACTTACCGCTTTTCACTTGTTTTAAAAGGACGGACGTCCATGTATGAATGAATTCTTTCCAAGAAGGGGAACGTTCCATCATTCTTTGCAGACCGTTTTCAAAATTCTCCCCTTGGAGTTTTAAATATTCCAAAGCGATTTCTTCCTTTGATTGAAAGTAACGATAAAAACTGGCCTTATGTGTGCCCGAATCCGCGATCAACTGATTCGTGGAAGTTCCCGAATAACCCCTGCGATAAAAAAGATCCAAGGCCGAAGTCATCAGGCGATCATAGGGATTGGTTTGTTTGTCGAGATTCGGAGCCACTCTAAGAATCAGAATCCACAGGCCCGAAAAAAGTTCAACAAAAACTAAAAAAATGATAGACTATTAAGTCTATCTAGATCTTTTAAAAGATAGACCAAATAGTCTATCAAGGAAATCGACCATGTCCGAACTCATACTCACCGAAAAAAAAGGCCGAATTCTCCATATCATCATCAATCGCCCCGAAGAAAGAAACGCGTTCAACGTAGAAATGCTCTACGCATTGAGCGGCGCCTACGACCAAATGGAAGCCGATCCGGAAGTTCGAGTCGGTCTCGTATACGCAAACGGCAAACACTTTACCCTCGGCTTAGAATTGAACAACATCGTCGATTTCTTAAAAAAGGAAAAAAGATTCCCTCTTCCTCAAGATGGAATCAATCCTTGGGGAACTTTCGGAAAAAGGAGAACCAAACCCGTGGTCGTCGCGCTTCACGGAATGTGCATCACTCTCGGAATCGAACTCGCGCTCGCGAGCGATATTCGAATCGCGGCCAAACGCACCGTCTTCGCGCAGATGGAAGTCCAGCGAGGAATTTTTCCGTTCGCGGGAGGAACCATGCGCTGGCCCTCTCAATGCGGTTGGGGAAACGCTATGAAATACATTCTTACTGGAGAACCTTTCGAAGCCGACGAAGCTCTCAGAATCGGACTCGTGCAGGAAGTTGTTGAAAAAAGCGATCTCATTTCCAGAGGAATCCAACTCGCGGAAAAGATCGCGGCGCAGGCCCCGCTCGGAGTACGCGCAACGTTAAAATCCGCCTTGGAATCCGTCGCCTACGGAGAATCAAAAGCCGCCGAAAATCTTTTTCCTCAACTTTTGGAACTCATGGAAACGGAGGACGCGGAAGAAGGTTTGAAATCCTTTTTGGAAAAACGCACCGCAGTATTTCATGGAAAATGAATATTCTAAATTTTAAATATATTCAGAAAGGTCAGTTATGAAACGAATCGTATTCAAAAAAAGAAACGTTCTGGAATGGGAAGAAGTTCCCGAACCCAAAATCCAAGGTCAAAACCAGGCCATCGTAAAACCGCTCGCAGTTTCCCGTTGCGATTTGGATCTTCCGATCGTAAAGGGTTACACTTTGTTTCGTCCCGGAATTCCGATCGGCCACGAATTCGTGGGAGAAATCGAGGAAACGAGTCCCGAGATCGCAAACGAATATCCGAAAGGAACCAAGGTGATCATTCCGTTTCAGATTTCCTGCGGACTTTGTCCGGATTGTATGGGAGGTCGTTCCAAGGCATGCACTTCCATTCCTTACGCGAGTCATTACGGAATGGGATCTTCCGCAAAAGAATTCGGCGGCGCCTTATCCGAAAAAATTTGGATTCCGTTCGCGAAACAGATGTTAATCCCTATGCCTTCTTCCCTGGATGCGATCGCTCTTGCTTCGATCAGCGACAATATCGTCGAGGCTTGGAAACTGATCGGAAAGTGGCTGGAGAAAAAACCGAATTCTCCCGCGATGATTTTGGGTGGAGCGGCTTCCAGCATCGGTTTGTATTCCGCGTCACTCGCGGTCGGAATGGGCGCATCCGAGGTTCTTTATCTGGATGACGATCCGGAAAGATTGAAGATTGCGGAGAATTTAGGAGCCACTGCGGTTCCCTACACGGTTCTTCCCAAGGCCTGGGACAAAAAATTTCCTTTGATCGCCGATTGCCACGGTTTGAAGGAAGGGATGGATTTTTCGTTTAAGTCGCTCTCCACCGAAGGAATCTACGGAACCGCATCTATATTCTGGAGTAATAAATTAGAAATTCCTTATTTAGATTTATACAACACGGGTGCAACTCTTAAGATCGGGCGCGTGGATTCGAGGGAACATATCCCGCAGATCCTAAACAAGATCGTGGAGAAAAAGATAGAACCCGAAAAGATAGTCACCAAAACCTGCTCGTTCGAGGAAGCGTTGGACGCCTGGGTCGAACCGGCGATCAAGTTGGTCGTTAAGATGAATTGAATTTTGATCCTATCCTTAGATCGATCTCAACTGTGCGAACCGTGGTAAAACATGGTTCGCGGTTTTTTCCCTCTCGCATTCATTCAAGGAACATTTTACCCAATTTAGGGACCGTAACCGGTCCCGTTTTTTTTGTCGGAGGTACGACAAGTTGCTAACGACGATTTGTACTTTACAAAAGTTGAATTTTCTGATATAGGAAATTCGTCCGGAATTCTTCCCGCCACCCACCCCTCCACCCTAAACGCGGGTGGGGCCAGCGACTTCTACAAAATCGTCGGAGCTACGACGAGTCTCATTTTTCTAGAGTGGCGCTCATGGAACCTTTCGAGTTGGACATTCTCGGATCGGCTCCATAGGTAAGAATTCTTTCCTGAACGTGTTCCGCGTGTTCGAATTCTCCCGAAAAGACGACCGTCTTTTTTTCCTGATCTACTTGCACCGCGTGTAAGAACGCTTTCTCCACGGACATCGTGCAGATTTCCATCAACATTTCGATTACGTATTCGTAAGTGTGTTCGTTATCGTCCCAAAGAACCACTCTCCAGGGTCCTCCGGTTGATTTTGTGGATTCCTCGGTAATCTCGTTTAAGTCAGGAGTTTGTGTGCTCGCCATCTTGTCTTACCAGGAAATTTGAATCGGGAATTTCTTTCCAAGCGGATCTTTCGCGAAAACCTTTTCTCATAAAAGAGAAAAGATTATGCGAAATTTTAGATCCGTTTTCAAGAATTTTATTTTTTGAGGGCGATCGCCTTCTTTGCGGTTTCCACTATATTCTTAGAACGAAGACCGAAATAATCCAAAAGTTCTTTCCAAGTTCCGGATTTTCCGAACTGATCCTTCATTCCCACTTTCAGAACGTGAACCGGATATTCTTCCGAAAGAAACTCGCTGACAGCAGAACCGAGACCGCCGATCACGTTGTGTTCCTCACAAGTAACAACGGCCTTACATTCTTTCGCGTATTTGAGAATCGCATCCTTGTCGATCGGTTTGATCGTCGCCATGTTCAAAAGGGTGGCGTTGATTCCTTCTTTGGATAATTCCTCGACCGCTTTCATCGCTTCGTTTACGAGAACTCCGTTCGCAATCACAAGAACGTCCTTACCTTCTCGCATCACTTCCGCTTTACCGATCGTAAACTTGTAGTTTTCTCTTTCGATTACGGGAACGTTCGGACGACCCACACGCACGTAAACCGGACCTTTGTAATCCGCGATCGCGTGAATGATCTGTTTGCATTCGTTGTAATCCGAAGGACAGATCACGGTCATCTCAGGGATAGCCCTCATGATCGCAAAGTCTTCGATACATTGGTGAGAAGCTCCGTCCTCGCCGACGGTAACTCCGCCGTGTGACGCCACAAGTTTTACGTTTAAAAACGGATAAACGACGCTGTTACGAACCACTTCCCAAGCTCTTCCCGAAAGAAACATCGCAAAGGAAGAAGCGAACGGAACCAAACCGGAAAGAGCCAAACCGGCCGCGTGACCGACTAAGTTCTGTTCGGCGACGCCTACGTTGAAAAAACGTTCCGGAAATGCTTTCGCAAACTTATTGGTTTTTGTGGAACCGGAAAGATCCGCGTCCAAAACCACTACGTCCGGACGGGAAGCTCCCAGTTCATGCAGTGCGTCCCCGTATCCGTCACGAGTCGCCTTTTCGGTTGCAGTTGATGTGCTTGGAGCTCCCATTCTTATCTTATCCCTTTAACGCCGCGGCTTTGTCAGTTTCTTCCCAGGTGAAAGTGGAACCTTTTCTTCCGAAGTGACCGTAAGAAGCGGTTTCTCTATACTTTCTTCCTTTTTCGAGAAGTTTGAGAGATTCGATGATTCCGCGAGGAGTCAGTTTGAAGTTCGCGCGGATTCTTTTTACCAATTCGTCTTCGGAAATTTTTCCGGTTCCGAAAGTGTCTACGTGAACGGAAACAGGTTCCGCAACGCCGATCGCGTATGCAAGTTGAACCTCACATTTGTCCGCAAGACCGGAAGCTACAACGTTCTTCGCGATATAACGTCCCATATACGCCGCAGAACGGTCCACTTTGGAAGGATCCTTACCGGAGAATGCTCCTCCTCCGTGTCTTCCGTATCCACCGTAAGTGTCTACGATGATCTTTCTTCCGGTAAGACCCGCATCTCCGTGCGGACCACCGACGATGAACTGACCGGTAGGGTTGATGAAATATTTCGTATTTACGAGAAGATTCGCAGGAATCACCTTCTTGATACATTCTTCGATCAAGGATTCTTCGATTTGTTTATGAGTTACATCGGGAGAATGTTGTGTGGAAATCACCACGGTGTCGATACGAACCGGTTTTCCGTCCTTGTATTCGACGGTTACTTGGGATTTTGCATCCGGTCTTAAGAATTTCAGTTTATTTCCGTGTCTGAGTCCCGCTAAATGTTTTACCAATTCGTGAGAATAGTAGATCGGCATCGGCATGAGTTCCGGAGTTTCGTTGATCGCAAAACCGAACATCAAACCTTGATCCCCGGCTCCTTGTTCTTTAAAAAGACCCTCTCCCTCGGTCACCCCTTGAGAGATGTCCGGGCTTTGAGCGTGAACGTGAGCGGAAACAACCGCGAAGTCCGCGTCGAATCCCATCGTAATATCGTTATAACCGATATCTCGGATTACGTTTCTTGCGATTTCCTGAGCGTCTACCTTCCCCTTACTTGTAATTTCACCTGCGATCACGACCAAATTCGTAGTCACTAAGGTTTCACAAGCAACTCGAGATTTTGGATCCTGCTCCAGATAAGCATCTAGAATTGCGTCGGAAATTTGGTCACAGACCTTATCCGGGTGGCCTTCGCCGACCGATTCCGAAGTAAAAATAAAATCTTTTAAAGACATCTGTTCTTCCTGATGGGTGAAAATTGACGGGAAGGTCCAAAGGAAACCCGCTCTGATCCCAAAAACCTGCGGATTCCTTCAGTGTCAAGAAGATCCAAACTATGTTCCCTGCGGGTTCTAGAACAAATTGAACGATTTAGATCAGAATTGAATTGAAGCAGAGACCCGCCGAATATTTTTGATAAACAATGAAAATTCGAGTTTCGGACATCAAAGTTAAGAATCGCATCCGCAAAGATCTCGGGGATCTCCGCCCTCTCAAAGAATCCATACAGAAACTGGGGCTTTTGCATCCTATCTTGATCGATCTAGACAACACCTTGATCTCCGGAGAAAGAAGACTCGAAAGTGTAAAGATTCTCGGTTGGGAATACGTGGATGTTCGGATCGTGGATATTCGGAATAAAAAAGAAAGAGTTCAGATGGAAGCCGAGGAAAACAATATTCGTTTAGAATTTACTTCCGAGGAACAGGATCGAGTCCAAGAGCTCTTGAAACGATATTCATACACAACCATCTTTGGGAGAATCTTTGCTTGGATTTTAGATCTGCTCGATTGGTTGAAGCGGTTTTTTCAGAAAAAATAAGTTTCCTGGTAAGAATCGGATCGATTCTTCTTTGAAAAAATTCTCAGGCCAAAATGAAGAGCCATTCGGGCTTGGGAACAAACGACGAAAATTCATGCTCAATCTCACTCCCTATTTATCAAATAGAACTCAAAACGCCCACTTTCAGGCAAAAAATTATTCAATATTGATTTACAAAAAGTTCGTGAATCCATACCGTGATTTTCCTAACTAAGGAGAGTCTATGAAAAAACTTTCGATTTTGGCTGTCTCCGTTGCACTCTTTGCAAGCATTACCGCTTGTGGTGCTTTCGGTGGACTTCCAAGCCTAAAAAGCTCTTTTGTACTGAGCGAGAGTACAATCCCAGGGACAAATGAAACTGTGAAAACACTTCTTCCCTACGGGACTGTAATCCATTACTATGGATACATCAAGCCAGGACAAGCGCCGGACGGTTTAGTCGATGGAAGCAAAAAAGCATACTACCTCTACGTTTGGGTACCAGCTGTGATCGCTGAAATGGGAGTTCGTATGATTTCCCCAACAGGCGAAATCGGTGAGCCAGGCGACGGAGATTTAGTAAGTGACGCTTTCAAAGCGGCAACTCCAGAAGAAAAATCAATGCCAAGTTGGTTTGATACCTGGATTCGTGTTGAAAGAATGTCTGCGATTATGCCTGACCAAATCGCAAAAGCTGCGAAAGGAAAAGCACTTCAGAAGCTTGACGACGATGATGACGGAGATGATACTTACAAAGAAGAGAGACATGCAAAATATAACTCTCTTACAAGAATTACCATCCCTAATCCTCCAAAATCTTTTGACGAACTGAAAAGTATCGATACTAAAAAACTTTTAGTAAGAGGTCTTTACAGAATCGCTTTCACTACCTACAAACCAGGTGAAGTGAAAGGATCTTTCGTTGCATCAGTTGGTCTGCTCTTCCCACCAGGTATTCCAGGTGTGAGCCCACTGATTCACTCAAATCCTGAAGAACTGCAAAAACAAGCAGTAGCAGCTGAAGAGTCTTTGAAAAAAGCCGCAGCTGACGCAACTAAGTAATCTACTTAGAGCTTAAACAGTTCATTAAGGTGAAAAGCCACCGAAAGGTGGCTTTTTTATTTCCATTTCCTTCCGAAGAATTTTTCCCCTTCTAAATCCGGTTGATTCTACTTGCAAAGTCCCTATTTTATAGGATAAAATCGAAACCTAGTTTCCAAACAACGAACACGACGAGGGTTTTCTATTTCCATTCTCCTGAGAATGGAAGATCTCGGAAATCGGAACCGTTCGTCTAAACGCTGTTCGATACGAAGAATTTCGGTTTTCACGGATTCTACGCGCGTTCTCTGTGGTTAAGAAACTAAAACAACCTGAACAAAAGTTCACAAAGGAATTGAAATGATCGAGAATAATTACTTTTTAGAAAATCAAGACTTGCAGGAAAACTTTCAGTCCATCGTAGACTGGAAAGAGATCATAGACGGTTTCGAAGGGGATTTCGAAGATCATAAGGAATATCAAAAAAACGGTAAGGATTCCCTGGCAATGGCGCCCGGTTCCTACGAAGACGCATTAGAATATTATAAATCTATATTGGAGTCCGGAGGTGATATCGCCGGAAAACAGATCGCCCCTCTCGCAAAGGACATGGACGTGGAAGGTCTGAAATATTCTTCCGGGAAAGTCACTTTTCCCGAGTCCATGGTGAAAGCGGTCAATCAGGTGAAAGACGCGGGAATTCTTCCTTACAGCATCGGCAGAAAACACGGAGGACTTGGAATCCCTGCGACGGTTCAAACGATGATGATGGAATTATTCTCCAGAGCCGACGGTTCCTTTGCGATCACATTGGGTTGTTTGAATCTCGCCGAAACGATCGAACGATTCGGTTCCAAGGAAATGATCGAAGAATACGTTCCTAAAATGGCAAACGGAGAAATTTTCGGCGCGATGGCGCTTACGGAACCGAACTACGGATCGGATCTTCCGAATCTTCAAACCAAAGCGATCAAGGACGCGAACGGAGTTTGGCGTCTAACGGGCGCTAAACGATTCATCACGCACGGTTGCGGTTTCGGGGAAATTCCCGCGGTCATCTTAACACTCGCAAGAACCGGAACTCCTACAAGCGGAGCGAGAGGCCTTTCCTTTTTCTTGGTAAAAAGTTCGGACGTGTTTATCGCCGGAATCGAAAAGAAAATGGGGCTTCATTGTTCTCCCACCTGCGAGGTCGTTTACGAAAACAGCCCCGGGGTTCTGATCGGAGAAGAAGGTTACGGTTTGGTTCGTTATTCCATGGCGATGATGAACGGCGCAAGACTTTCGATCGCGGCACAAGCGATGGGAATCGCAACCGCGGCTTATATGGAGGCGAAAAAATACGCTTCCGAAAGAGAACAGTTCGGTAAAACGATTCAGAACATTCCCGCAGTCAGAAAGATGCTTTCTTCGATGGATCGCGAAATCGCCGGGATGAGAGCGATTCTTATGGAAGCTTCTCGTTCCATCGATCTTTACCATTGGAAATCGGAACGTTTGAAAGAACACGGAGTCGACGAAAAAGAAATCCGTAAGGACGAAACGATCAAAAAATGGGAAAAACTGGCCAACCTGTTTACTCCATTATCAAAGTATTATATTACGGAACTTGCAAATAAGATCGCATACGACGGTCTTCAGATCCACGGAGGAGCCGGATTCACATACGACTACGACATCTCCAGGATCTACAGAGACGTAAGAATCACGAACATCTACGAAGGAACCACACAACTTCAGGTTGTAGCCGCGATCGGAGGAATCGTTTCCGGAATGTCCGCAAAAGGACATTTGCGTCAATACTTCGAGGAAGAATTTTCCAAAATCGGCGGGGGTTCCTCGTTGTTAAACGAAAACAAGGACGCTCTGGAAAAGATCGTAGAAGCCTACTCCGCGATCGAAAATTCTTCTTTGAGAGACGAGGTAGCTTTCGAAGTAGTTCAATCCACGGCGAGAATTTTGATCGGCCTTCTTATGGAAAGAGGAGCTTCCCGTCAAAAAGGAGAGAAAAAGGATAAGAGAGACATTCTTGCAAAAGAATACAACTTGGAGTCCAAGGCGATTCTTCTTTCCAATATCGTTACGATCGAGAACCGCCAGTCTCAATTGACTTTCGCGTAAGATCCTATAAACGTTCGATAAAAGTTCTCCGAATTCGATCCTTTTCGGATTCGGAGAACTCTTTCGGGCCGTGCGCGTTTCCCGTTTCAGCTTCTTTTTTCGTAAATTCCCAAAAATCAAAACCTTGCTTTCGAAGGATTCACTCCGTTCGATCGTCTCATTTTTTTATTTCCTAAGCTCAATTTCTTTTAAAAAGAAGTTGGAAACAAATCGCATCCGTGTTGGATCGTTGCTACAAACCCATTTCGATTCGGATAAAATGAACAATGGTTTACAAAACGTTCGACTTTCTTTTTGAACTGATTTATAAAAAAGTATCTTATACGTTTGCCGTCGCGGTGTTCGCATTAACCGGAGCGTATTTCGGTGCGTTTTACGCGTATATTTTCGGTTCTTCCGTGATTCCGGATTTTACGGCGGAGAATCATAAAGAAGTCTTTTTCGTTTTTATCGTTACTACATTCACCGCTTCGATCGGACACAGCATTCAATACGGACTTTTGGCAAAAATTTCTTCTCCCGGAATCGAACGATCGATTCAAAAAATCAATACGTTCATCCACCCGAACGTAACCTTACGTCACAAGAACACGCTGGAACTCGAATCACTTTTACGTTTTTTGATCCAACTCCCCAAACACAATATGCTCGCGTCTTTGGGTTATGCGAGTTTCGTTTTTCTAAGCGTTTTGATTACGCACTTCCTGAGCAAAAAACCCGCTTGGGAATTGATCTATATATTTCTGGGTTGGAGCGTTGCGGTTTTTGTATATTGCGGTTTTTCATATATCATAACCGATTATTTCACGGGACCGAAACGCGTTGAGATCAAGATCATTCTCGCCAAAAAAAACGTACGAATCAATAAGGAACACGGAATTCTTAGCTTAAAAGGAAAGTTCGTTTTTCTTTTAACCCTGATTCTTCTTTCTCTCACGATTCTTTCCGTTTTTATCTCCTTCGGGAATTCCACTCCGATCACGATCGGCGTTTTTATCTTTATGACGTTTTTGGAAAGTTCCCTTTTGACGTTTTTGTATTTTCAATCGATCAATCTCACCTTGGATCAGATCAACCTTTCCGCAAAAAATCTCGCGTTAGGCGGAACTGGTTCCCTTCCCCTTCTTTCCATCGATAGGGAGTTCATTCGTTTTGCGGAGAATTTCGAAAAGGCGGCGTCCGAGGTCGGAAAGATCCGCGACAATCTGCAACAACTCGTGGACGAAAAAACTTCCGAACTTAGAAACTCGCTGGACGTTGTGGAAAAACTCAAATCGCAACAGGACGGGGATTACTTTCTCACTTCTCTTTTGATCCAACCCTTAAGCCTGAACAAATCCAACGGCGATAAAGTACATGTAGATTTTCTAATGAAGCAAAAGAAAACATTCGTCTTTCACGGAAAGGAAAACGATATCGGCGGCGATATTTGTATCGCGAAAAGCGTTTCTTTACGAAACCGTGATTATACGGTTTTTTTAAACGCGGACGCGATGGGAAAATCGTTACAAGGAGCGGGAGGAGCTCTCGTTTTGGGCGCGGCGGTTCAATCGATCTTGGAAAGAACGGTCGTGGTCGAATCCGTAAAACAACTCTACGCGGAACGTTGGCTCAAAAACGCATTCTTAGAATTGCATAGACTTTTCGAAGGTTTCGATTGTTCCATGCTCGTTTCCCTTGTGATGGGATTGATCGACGACAAAACCGGACTCGTATATTACATAAACGCCGAACATCCTTGGTCCGTTCTTTACAGGGACGGAAACGCGGAGTTCATCGAGAAATCGGGACTGTTCCGCAAATTAGGAACCCCATTTTCCGACGAGGCGTTTCAGATCCGCACGTTTCAGTTGAAGACGGGCGACGTTCTCATCTTAGGTTCGGACGGAAGAGACGATATAGAAATCGATTCGGAGAACGGTCATCGAGTCATAAACGAGGACGAATCCTTATTTTTAAAACATGTGGAGAATGGAAAAGGAAAACTGGAAAGTATCTATGAATCCATTCTCACCAAGGGAAAACTCACGGACGATTTTTCTTTATTACGACTTTCTTATAAAGAAAACGAAACCTCCGTATCCAGGGCGATCCGAAAAGAATCTCTGGATCTTTTGAGAAAGGCAAAGACGTTCGTTAAGGAAAAGAATTTCGATTCCGCGATTTCCTCTTTGGAAGACGCTTTAAAAATACATCCGGACTCGGCTGAAATACGAAGGGATTTAATCCGACTTCATTTTAGAAATAAGGATTATAAAAACGCGGCTTCCATTTTAAACGAATACATAGAGGATTATCCGGGTGACACCGATATGATTTATCTCGCATCGTATTGTTTTAAGAAGAATCAAGAACTCGGCAAGGCGATCGACATGGCGGAAAGAATTCGTCTTCGAAACCCGGGACATCCGTCCAACCTCGTTCAACTCGCGGAACTGTATCTGAAGGTAGGAAACATTTCCAAGTCCGAGAAAATTCTTTCCTTTGCGAAAAGCGCGGATCCGGATTCGAAAGGGTTATCCGATCTTACCGAATCCTTAAAGAAAGAAAAATCAATTTCCGCCAACGGATTCGATCCGGTCTGATTCTAAAATACGAACTCCGGCCGGTTCTTTTTGTGCGATGGAAATCATAGCTTTCGCAACCGTTCTTCCGTGGATCGATCTGTATTTTCTCGTTCCACCGAGTAAAAACGGATTTATGATTTTTGCAAAAAATTGACCAACCGCTTCACCGGTTCGGGCCTCTTCTCTTTCCCCTTCGAGAAGAGAAGGTCTAAAAATTCCGAGAAAAGGAAAACCGATTCCTTCCAAGTCTCTTTCGACTTCACCCTTGACCCGATTGTAAAACACGAACGACTTCACGTCGGCGCCGAGTGCCGTGACGACAAGAAAGGATCGCGCGCCTTTTTCTTTGGTCAACTTCGCGATCTTCAACACATATTCGTAATCCACTTTTTTGAAATTCTCCTGACTACCCGCCTTGGAGATCGTGGTTCCCAAACTGCAGAAGACGTCCGTAATTCCTTTCGGAATGGAAGAAGCGGATAACGTGTCATAATCGGAGACGATTTCGTCCGCACCTTGAACGCTCCCCGGCTTTCGAACCAATGCATACACTTTACTATAATTGCCGGAAGACTTTAATTCTTCCAAAAGATATTTCCCGATGAGCCCAGTCGCTCCCGCGACTAAGGCAACTTTTTCAGCCATAACGAATCATTCTCCCCGAGATTTGCGAAAAGAATGTCCGCATCCCTTATTTATGAAAGAATTTTTTTCAAAACGACCCCGACTTCTCGGAAAGAATTGATCTGAGATCCGTAAATTTCTATCCTAACCCTGTGAATCTTTTCCGATCGATCAAAAAAGCGCTTCAAACGTTGGATAGAAAATCCATGCCCGACTCCGTTTTGGAGGTTCTCAAAGCCGAGGAAAGAAACGGAATCATCATCACCAATTATTTTCGATATCTGATCGCTTTGTTTTTTTTGGTTCAGATCATCGTAAACGTTCGTAGCGGCGACAGCGAATTCAATCTGATCGCGTTCGGCGTTTATATCATTTTAACTTTTTCTCATACGATCGTGATCCGAGTCTGCCCTCCCTCTATCGTCAGCGTTTTCAATTACGTTACCTTGTTCGCCGAATACATTCTCATCCTCGGAGTTCTTCTTTTTTATACGTTTACGGTTAAGAATGTGGATCTGGGTTTTGCGCTTAAGAATTCGATCAATCTATTCTTTCTTTTTCCGATCATCTATTCTCTGCTTCAGTTTAGAATTCGTTTTGTTTTTATCGGTTTGTTTCTTTTTTATACGATCTACTTTACGATTCTTTGGATCGCGGTTTCCACAAATCAAATCACTTATACGAAGGACTGGGGAGAATACGTCAGCGGTCCGGCCGTGTTGATCGAAGACGCGATCGCGGGCAAACCCGGTTTGTATTTTTGTTTTGCGATTATGATTTCGATGGGTATCTTTCGAACGGTTTCCATGGTACGAAGAATCGGAATCGCGGAAGGTCAAAAGACCGAACTGTCCCGTTACTTTTCTCCGAAGATCGTAAACGAGATGATGGAAAACCCCGGAACACTTCAGAGTGGGAATCGTCAGATCGTCAGCATTCTTTTTTTGGATATCAGAAACTTTACAGCCATGTCCGAGAACATGGACCCTAAGGAACTCGGAGAGCTTCTATCAGAATTTCGTAAAATTATGATGGAATGTGTTTTTGAAAACAACGGAACCTTGGACAAATATATCGGAGACGCGGTGATGGCGACTTTCGGTACTCCACATCCTTCCCCTTCCGCAGAAGTCGATGCGCGTAACGCGGTCGGTTGCGGAGTCATCATGCAAAAACGTCTTGCGGAATGGAATCTCTTACGCAAATCCGAGGGTAAAACTCCGATCGCGATCGGAATCGGAATTCATACAGGAGAAGTTTTTGCCGGAAACATCGGAAGCGATCTTCACAGAGAATATTCCGTCATCGGTGACGCGGTCAACACCGCGTCCCGCATCGAATCGCTCTGTAAGGTTTTGAAAAAATCCTTTTTGATTTCGAAAGAAACGATGGAACTACTCGGCGGTAAGTATACCCTCAATCGAATGCCTCGTGTCAAGGTCAAAGGCAAAGAAGAACCATTACAAGTTTATGAAGTGATGTGGGGTTAATTTGCACCCCATAGGAAGCAAATTAAGCTAAAGCGAAGCGACAGCCTTTGCGAAGCAAAGAAATGCGATCCACAGAGAGCAACGCACATCTCCCTCAATACGAACCGTTTTGAAGGGAATAAACTTTCCGAATCAGATTCTTAACTTCGAAAAATTCTCCCGAAGAATATATCAAAGCGTCGGATTTTTTTGCGAGATGCGCTTCCAAAGAATCGACGACCCGCCAATCCTCCTCTTTTATACTGACGGGATCGACTTCCACAACGAACATCTGAACGGATTTAAGAACTTGATCCAAAACTTTCTTTACGGGTGCGCTTACGGGTTCCCCGTCTAGGACCTCTAAAATTTCCCGTTTTGTTTCCGTAAAAATCTCGTGTTTGTCCGGATAAAACGAAACGATAAACGGTTTCTTTTTCGGTTTATAATGGATTTCCAGATCAAAGGAACCCGACGAGGACGGATTCCGTTTGTATTTCGGATCGGGTTCCCAATAGGATCCCTCTTCCAAAAATTCCTCGATGTCTTTGGGTTCAACGCGGGGATTCTTTTTACAAAATAGAAAAATAGAAACGCTCATGATTTTGTTTTAGAAATTTGAAATTCTACTCGAATACGTAACATTTCTAAAACGTAAGTTTGAACCCAAAAAACGGAAATGTTCCGACAAAATCTTGGTTTTTTGATTGAGAATATTAGAATTTTCTGATAAAGGGAAGTTATCCGAAATTTCCCACAAGGCCCACCACCGCCACCCAAATTCGGGCGGGGGCCGCCTTTGTCTATCAGTATAAAATCGTAGGAACTGCGACAAAATCCTGGTCCACCTTTCCTTAGAGGCGGGCTAGCGAGTTTTAACTCCGAGCATTCGACTTCGCATTAAATCTACAAATGCCAAAATTGTTTTTTCATCAGGATCACAATTCTCGTCCTGTTTCATCAAAAGACAAAATTTCCCGTAAGCCAAAAAATTTTCCGAAGACCACATGAATTCTTTCGGTAGCAAAGCCAAGGAAGCGGCAAGTCGAACTCCAAACTGCGAATCGTCCAAGGCGTACATCAACGTTTCCCGATCCGATTCGTTTTTGGAATAACCGAGAAAAAGCGCCGCCCGAATTCTTACTTTTGGATTCGGATCTTTCAAAAGAACTTCGCGCAAAATTGGTCGATAAAACACGATCTCACTCAAAGATTCCTCGTATCCGTAAGCATGAGCGCCTAAACCGAACGCCACTATGGACCGAGACGAATCATCGAAAGAATCCATTCTCCATCGGGAAAGAAGATATTGAGGACGATACCAAAACCAAACAACGGATAAAAGAACGGTCACAACCGCAAGGATCCATTTTATTTTTACGGAAACACGAACTAAGATCACGATACAAAAAACGAGCATCGCTAAAAACGGAAATGAGAATAGAAGTTTCTCTTCAATCATCATTCAGTCGAAGCTCGCCGCAAGCACGGTCATACCTTCGATAACGAGAGAATGAACGGCCACAAATGTTGCAAATCCGATCCACGGATAATATTTAGATTCCCGGAAAAAAAGACGGATAAGAATCAATAAGATCGTCGTAGGTAGCAAGCCGATCAAAAAGAACGTTCCGAAATAGAGTAAAAAAAGGGAAACGTTTAAAAACATCGGATCTTGAAATTCAGGAGATGATTTCGAAAAGATTCGCAGAATGCAAGCGACGCATAAGGAAGTTGTGGAGAATTTTAGATAATCGAATATCGGATGGGTTGGCTTCACAATTGGAAACGGCTCACCGGGGAATTCAGGTTCGCAAAGACAATCTGAATATCAGAATTTTATAAACTTTGAATATTCTATCGCTTAAAAGATTCTTCAACGAAATAGAATCCAATCGAAATCCGGATTGTCTTTTTAGGATTATTTCTTACCGATCTTGTCGAGTTCCTTACCGATTTGTCCGGTGAGAATATAAAAATACATCAACCAATCGCCCATAAAGGATTTAAAAGGGTAAGTGAAAGTTGCGGGACGATTTTTCTCCACGAAGAAATGCCCGATCCAAGCGAAGAAATAGCCGGAAAACAAGGCCGCTAAAATGTAATACGGATTGAGATTGATGATTGCGGTCAAAATCCAACCGATCGCAATCGAAGTACCCACGAAGTGAAGCCCGCGGTTCACCGGATGAGAATGTTCTCCCAAGTAAAAGGGCCAGAATTCCTTAAAAGTTGTATATGTTTTTGGAGCCGCATCGGTTGTCATAATCGTTCATCCTCTTTTCTCCGATTTTACCGATTCCTGTTTTAAAAATCAAGTCATTTGAACAAGACGCCTAACTTCGATTTGAATGCTCTTGGTAATACTTTTTGAATAAGGTCGAAAATCGTTCCTCTCTTCGAAGCGGATCAAAGTCCGTTTCGTTTAAGATATCCTCTTTTTTGGCTCCCCTTTCCATAGCGAGTTTAAGAAAAAAATAAGCGGACTCGAAGTTCCCCATCGTCGTGTAGATACACGCAAGATTTCGCGCCAGCCTTTCCGCTACGATCCGAACCGCGCCGTTCTCTCGAACGATGGGCAGAAATTTTTTCTCGAGAAGATTTAGAAATTTACGATTGATCTCATCGTTCGAATGAATCAGACAGAGTGCGTTCGCAAACAATTCCTCGTACGCCTTTCGATCCAAATATCCCCAGGAAGGTTTTAGCAGATCCAAACGATTCGAATAAACCTGAATCAAAGCCCGACCCGATTCGATTTCTCTTTTTTTAAGCAAGGAAAGAAGAGCGTCGTTCATAACGGCGAAAATATTACTTTTATAAATATCCAAAGCGTATCCGCCTTGGTCGATCTTATGAAACTCGAGATGAAACCGATGAAAGTCATCGGATGCGATCGCAGACTTCATACGTTCGATCGTATTTTGAAACCCGTTCAGAGCATCGTTTCTTTCTTCGATCAAAGCGATCATGGATCGAATCTGCCCGTTCCCAAGTTCGGAGGAAGAATTTAAAATCTTAGAAAGATCTTTCAACTTAGAAGGATAAGAATCGCAAAAAGTTTCGATCCAGTTTAGAGCTTCTTCGTTGTTTCTTTGGATCAACCCGAGAATCAAAACTTTCAACAACTCGAAGTTTCCATCTTTCAAAGAAGAGGATAGGACAGAAAAACTTTGTCTCGCGTGTTCCAGATACCAATTGGGATGGTTCGAGGAGACTTTCGCCTTCAGGTCGGCTTGTTTGGCAACCGAAATCATAACCTCAAAATCGGTGATCGAGGATTCGACTTCGTTTAACAAAAATCCGTTCACACTTTTATAGGACAAACACTCGATCTTTCCGCAGATCACGGAATAGACGTCAAGCAAGGGTTGTTCCGCTTCGAGCAAAATCTTTTCGCACAACCTGGCAGTTTCCCGATGATCCTCGGATTCAAAACTTTTCTTTACGGATGAAAGTCTCTCTTGAAAAAATTCGCTCGCGTAGACAACGTAAGGAAACTCATTCCACAACTCATATAAATCCCAAATGTCTTTTCCTTCCTCAATCGGTTCCCACTGAGAACACAAATATCGAACGGGATCTTTGGAAATATCTTTCCAACCCGTATCGGGAAACAGATAGGATTGTTCGTGTTCGTCGTCCCAACTCGCAAACGTTTGCAGGGAAGGAATCCATACAAAAATTTGGCCGTCGAAAATTCCTTCGTCATTGTAATCACAATCGGCCAAACTCAGAGCTTCACAAATATACCTTCCGTTGTGTTTATGTTTCGGTTCCTTACGTAACTTTTCCGGATTTTTAGTTTCGTTCAAATAGGTAAGTTGAACCGCACAAAGACTTTCTCCTCCCAAACGCAAACGACCGGCGACTTTTGTATCAAAGAATTTTTCCGTAAGAAGATCTTCGATCGCTTCGTCAGGAAGTCGAAATCGATTTTTCAATTCTTCGGCCGTAAACTGGGACATGAAACTTTCCTTAAAACGGCATCGGATTTAAAAAACTTCCTTCGCTCGTTCTAATAGAATTATAGTTCCTCATCGAGAACTTGTATAGTCAGACAATCAATCAAACTATAATATGATTCTTCCGTATTTATTTTAGAATCCGATCAAAGAGTGGGTTCTTCCAAGGATCTGATGTAATCAAAGTAGGACTGCAGTTTGAATTTTTTCTTCGTGGAATCCGATGACATATAACGGATATTTCCGAACACATCCCGTTCCGGAAACCAAGGCCGATCAAACAAACCGAAACACCAAAGAATTCCCGTATAAGAATTCGGATCCCTTCCGTCATACGCGTATTTGTTGTTGAAATCCTCGAGAATTTCAAACGCCGTTTCGTAATCGGCGGTCCACTCGATCACCTTTTTTCCCCAGAGCATTCTCAAATAATTGTGCATAGTGCCAGTCAAAACGAGTTCCTTCTGCGCCGCATTCCAAACCGCGTCATGTGTCACCGCATTCTCCAGTTGATTTTTCGTATAAAGAAAAGGGCGCGAATCGCGTCTGTGAAAATCCAAATTCTTTTGAATCCAATCGGGAAGGATTCTCAAATCCTTGTTAAACGAAGGTTTCTTCCAAAACATCAGAAAACCCACGTCCCTCCAAGTAACGAGTTCGTCCAAAAAAGAATTCACGTTATCGTTCGGATGGAAATAACCTTCCTTTCTGTTTTTGTTTTCGGGCACGATCACGCCGGGATCCCAGGGTTCGTCCAAGTCCCAATTCAAAACCGCACTGACAACTTCTTCCTGTGAAATATGACCGAAGTGAAGATACGGAGACAAAAGAGAAGAATACGAATCCTTCGGAGATTTCGGTTGGCTTCTCAGTTCCGCATAACCTTCGATTCCTCGTTTCAAAAAATTTCCGAGAAGTTTCAGACCTTCCGCTCTTCCTCCGATTTTTCCCTCGACGGGAAGAATATTCGAAAAAATAAAATTAAATTTTTTGCATATATCCTCGATCGATTCCGGATTTCCGTCGAACCAGGAAATTTGATTCAGGGGAGAATTCGGATTCTCCAGAAGCCAAGAACTTCCCTTTTCACGATACGGCTTTTCGGGTTTTGAGGAGGACCTGAACTTCCATGCTTCCGGAAAAAGTTTATGAACTCTCGGTCTTAAGATTCTCGCGGCGGACGCAAATTCTCCGTAAAGGGAAAGAGGTATGATGGAATTGGAATCTACCGCGAGAAGTTTACATTCTACTTTTTCGGATACGTGTTCGAGCATCGCGGGAATGATATACGCGGGATAATCATCGGTAACGATCAGCGCCGCATTCGAAGCGATTTTTCCCAAAACCTCCGAAATCGGATTTTCGATCGTTTCCACAAAGGCTCGATAATGAAGTCCGAGTTTTTTTGCGTCTTTCGCATTGGAACACATTCCTTCCAAGATAAACTTGTGAAGTCTGGGAGAACTCCACGGATAATCCATCTTTACGGGTTCGTAGATCAGAAGTTCTTTCTTGTATTTTTTAGAAAGATGAATCGCATAATCCAAGGAATGATTCCAGGCAAACCTTCTCGCCATGGACATCCAATAGAGAATATACGGTTTTTCCTCGAGAATCGGCTTCTGATTTAGATCTTTGACTCGAACGAGATTTTCTTTCGAAAACATGATTTCCTTGGGGACGAATTTTCCTTAGACGCACTCGGAATCGATCTGTTTTGAAAAATGTTCCGTTTTCCATTCTTTCTTCGGATTGTATTTTAGCACTCTCCCGTCCAAAGTGCTTGACCGTTTTGGTGTGAATTTTTTTAATGAAAAACTATACAAGCACTCTTCTTCACAAAGTGCTAAATCACATTATTGCAAGGAGTTAGTCTATGGCATCGATTAAACCTCTGGGTGACAGAGTCCTCGTAGAACCAAGACAGGAAGCCGAGGAAAAGATCGGTAGCATTTTCGTTCCTGATACGGCAAAAGAAAAACCTCAAGAAGGAAAAGTCGTCGAAGTCGGAAGCGGCAAATATGAAGACGGGAAACTCGTTCCTCTCGAAGTTAAAGTAGGCGATACCGTCCTTTACGGAAAATATTCCGGAACTGAAATTAAATCCGAAGGCAAAGAATACCTCATCATCCGTGAGAGCGATATTCTCGCCGTTGTTAAAAAATAATTTAGGAGTGAATCATGGCTAAAGATATAGAATACAACGAAACAGCAAGACGTAAGCTCCTCGAAGGCGTTAACAAACTCGCAAACGCGGTGAAAGTTACCCTCGGGCCAAAAGGGCGTAACGTAGTGATCGATAAAAAATTCGGCGCGCCTACCATCACAAAAGACGGCGTTACCGTTGCGAAAGAAATCGAACTGGACGATCCATTGGAAAACATGGGCGCTCAAATGGTGAAAGAAGTTTCCACTAAGACAAACGATGTCGCCGGTGACGGAACTACCACCGCTACGATTCTCGCTCAATCCATCATCAACGAAGGTTTGAAAAACGTAACCGCGGGCGCAAACCCTATGTCCCTCAAAAGAGGAATCGACAAAGCGGTTGCCGCGGCAGTGGAAAGCATTCAAAAAAGAGCGGTTAAGATCGAAAACAAAAAAGACATCGCAAACGTTGCGACGATCTCCGCTAACAACGATACTACGATCGGAAATCTTATCGCGGACGCGATGGACAAGGTCGGAAAAGACGGCGTGATCACCGTTGAAGAAGCGAAGTCCATCGAAACAACGTTAGACGTTGTGGAAGGGATGCAGTTCGACAGAGGATACATTTCTCCTTATATGGTGACCGATCCGGAAGCAATGACCGCTACTCTGAACGATCCTTTCATCCTCATCTACGACAAAAAGATCGCTTCTATGAAAGATCTGATCCACGTTCTTGAAAAAGTGGCGCAAGCGGGTAAACCTCTCGTGATCATCTCCGAAGAAGTGGAAGGCGAAGCGTTGGCTACGATCGTAGTAAACACTCTTAGAAAAACCATCTCTTGTGTTGCAGTTAAGGCTCCCGGTTTCGGCGATAGAAGAAAATCTATGCTCGAAGACATCGCGATTCTTACCGGCGGACAAGTGATCTCCGAAGACCTCGGCATGAAACTGGAAAACGCAACTCTTCAAATGTTAGGACGCGCTAACAAAGTGACCGTAGACAAAGAAAACACTACGATCATCGAAGGAAAAGGCCAGACCAAGGACATCCAAGGAAGAATCGGCCAGATCAAAAAACAAATCGAAGACACTACTTCCGAATACGACAGAGAAAAACTTCAAGAAAGACTCGCGAAACTTGCGGGCGGTGTTGCGGTGATTCACGTCGGTGCGGCTACCGAAGTGGAAATGAAAGAGAAAAAAGCGCGTGTTGAAGACGCTCTTTCTGCGACTCGCGCGGCGGTTGAAGAAGGAATCGTTCCAGGCGGTGGTTTGACTCTTCTCAAAGCGCAAGAAGCTGTTTCGGCTCTCAAGCTCGAAGGCGACGAAGCAACCGGTGCAAAAATCATCTTCCGTTCTTTGGAAGAACCGATTCGTATGATCACGAACAACGCAGGTCTGGAAGGATCCGTAATCGTAGAACACGCGAAGGCTAAAAAAGGAAACGAAGGTTTCAACGCACTGACTATGGTTTGGGAAGACCTTCTCGTAGCCGGAGTCGTTGACCCTGCGAAAGTGGTTCGTTCCGCTCTCCAAAACGCGGCTTCTATCGGTTCCATGATCCTGACTACTGAAGTTACGATCACCGATAAACCTGAAAAAGACGCTCCAAACCCGATGGCGGGAATGGGCGGCGGTATGGGAGGAATGGGCGGAATGATGTAATTCATTCTTCCGATTCTTTTACAAATCGCAAAAGGCGGTCGAGGTTTTCCTCTTCCGCCTTTTTTTGTTTTCAATCCGACGGACCGTAGAAAACCTTCCTTCCATGATCCGAACAAAAATAGCAACCCTACTTCTTTTATTTCCAGTATTGGGAATTCATTCAGAATCAAAACAAATCATAACCGTCTCCGGAACCGGAATCGCAGTCGTGGAAACGGATTACGTTCAAATGACCTTCGCAGTCGAAGTCGAAGACAAGGAAGCAAAAATCGCACAGGAAAAAAACCTTCAAAGAGCGGCTAACGTAATCCAGGCGCTTTCCAAAGAATTTAAGATCGCGTCCAAGGATATTTATACCACCGATTACACGTTACAAAGACAATACTTGGAAGAAGGAAAACAAAGACCTTATCTCGCTTCCTCCGGAATTCTTTTGAAGCTACGAAACCTCAAAGTCTATAAGGATCTGCTTTTGGAAATTCAAAAGTTGGGAGTCAACAGCGTGAGCGGAATCGAATTCAAATCCGATTCCACAACCAAACAGGAAAAGGAAGCATTAGTCGCCGCTTATCAGGACGCAAGGGAGAAGGCTTTGATTCTCGCCAATTCTCTCGGTAAAAAAGAAGTCGGCGCGGTAAAGATCATCGAATCCGATTCTTTCGTAAACCCGACGGTCGTTTACCAGATGAAAGGTAGGGTCGAAGATTCTTCCCCGATCTCCGTGGGTGAAAGAAAAATTCAGGCCCGCGTTACGGTGGAATTCGAAGCGAAATAAATTCTAAGATCCTTTCGGGCGAATCTGAATATCCGGGAATTTTCCCCTCAATTCTTCTTGACCGATTGCCCGAAGTCGGTCCCACTCTTTCGCCATGAGTAAAGAAAAGTTTGAAACCTCGAAACGAGAAGGCGTCCACAAAGAATTCGAATCCTATACGGGCAATTGGAAAGGCGTCAACCAGATGATGTTCAAAGAGGGAGAGGTCACCGACGAATCTCCGATCGCCGGAACCATCAAACTCATATTAGGCGGGAGATTTCTTCTCCACGAATACAAGGGAAGTTACGGCGGAGAACCCTTCGAAGGAATCGCGATCTACGGATATCATATCGACAAACAAAGATACGAAACCGCTTGGGTCGAAAGTTTCGGAATGGGAAGCGGAATCCTTTTTTCCGAAGGAGTTCCCGGCGCGAAGGAATGGTCCGTCACGGGACACTACGGAGGAGAAACTCAGGAAACAAGCTGGGGTTGGAGAACGAGTTTGGAAAAAGACGGGAACGACAAGCTGATCATATTCTCCCAAAACCTCAGACCGAACGGTGAAAAAGCGGGAGGAGTTCGAATCCTTTACGAACGTGTTTCCTAACTTTCGAAAACGACGTAACACGGGAGCTCTCGTACTCTTCTTATAAAAGAGAGAAACAAATTCTTTCCCGATCCGGATTTTTGACGACCTTCGCCCATCCGTTCTCCGTCAAACTCACACGCGCAAAGAAGCGCAAAAGGAGACGGATGGAAACCGCAAAAATTACCAAAACCGAATGGTTCCCCGAGCAAAAATTAATTTCCACAAGAATCGGCGGCAAAGTGGAAACCGAAGACGTTGAGACTTGGGAAAAATCCCTGATGGATTCTTTGGCGAAGATAGAAGACAACGGAACGTTTAAGATATTCGTAAACCTGCACGGATTCGAAGCCGCGGACTTAAACGCGCACAAACGGTTTCGGACGATCATTCCCCAAACCCTTTCCGATTACGGATGGAAGGTTGGTTACGTGAATCTCTTCGAAGAATCCAAACAGATGAGTTTTCAAAATCTAAGAGGCATTCGATGTGTGGCCGCGGTTCACGTTCATCAAGACGCGACTAAGATCGATTCATACGAAGAAAAATTCGGAAAGGAAAACGAACACTTCTTCACCGATCCGAACCGAGCGTCGGAATGGATCGAATCGTATAACATCCCCTCTTAAAAATCCTTTGACTTTCTCGGCCTCTGAAAAGAAATCTACGGAGGATGAAACAAAAGGGATATTTTCTTTCCATCGGCGCGGGAACCAATCAGGTTCCTTTGATTTCCGCCGCGATTGACTTGGGTTATTCCGTGATCGCGGTGGATCAGAACGATCGCGCACCCGGTTTGGGAGTCGCCTCCCTCCGAATTATGGAATCCGTAACAGAATATCGTAAAATTCTAAAGACGGTTTCCGAAATCCCAATGCAAGGAACCATCCTAGGAGTCGGCACTCGCTCCTACGGAAAGGCGACCTACACCGCGTCTTACATCGCCGAAAAATTAAAACTACGTTATGCTAGCCTTGACTGCGTCGAAATCTGTTCGGATAAAAATCTATTAAAAGAAACGGCGAACAAGGTCGGAATTCTAACTCCCGAAAGTTACGATCCAAAGTCTCCCATCGCAAAAAATCAGTTCCCGTTCGTTTATAAACCTTCGCGCGGATACGGAAAAGAAGGAATCAGAACCTTTCACGATCCGGAAGAATGGGAACATTTCTTAAAATCAAAAAAGAAAACCGCAAAGCCCAAAACTTCTTCCGCGAAAAAGAAGACAAGTGCGCATAACGTAGAAAAGAACGATTGGATCGCCGAGGAATACATTCCCGGCTTTGAAATCACCGTTTGCGGCCTTGTTCAAAACGGAGAATTTTTCCCCGCATCCATCTCGCATAAGGACGTCACGAAATACGCGCCTTATTTAGAAATCGCTCATACACTTCCGTTCTTACATTCCGAATTGATCGGAGAAATTCTTTTGAATTGCAGAGCTTTGATCGCCGCGACAAAGATGAACAACTGTCCTTTTGTGGCCGAATTCAGAATCAACCCCGAAGGCGAAATCTATCTCATCGAAGCGGTTCCGGAAGTCGGCGGTGAATTTTTAGCGGACACATTGATTCCGAATTACTTCGGCTCGTCCTACTTCGAGAACTTGGTCAAACTACTCGTTGGCGAAAAAATAAAACCGTTTGCGAACTACTCTTCGATTCCGAAAAAATACGCGGGAATATTCTTCTCCGCTCCTCCCGAAGGAAAATCCAAACTCGCTGATCATTCCGAGTTTGTTTCAAGCGGGAAAGAAAAAATACTCTTCGATCGCAAGTTCAAACAACACGGCGAAATTTTAAAAACGAACGATGGAAACGGGGTCCGCGCGCGAAGCGTAGGAATCTTAGGACCGGAACAAAACAACCAAAGTTTGGAACAATGGAAAGAATCGGTCCTTCAAAGACTGGAAGGTAAATTTGAATCCGTCTGAACCTTCTTCCCAATCGGCATGGAACGTTCATTATACGAGAAACAAATCCAGACTCGGATATCCGGATGAAAATTTGGTGAGAATGCTTTCCAAGATCGGAACCGTTTTCTCCGAACAATCTCCGAACACGAACGAACGAAGAGCTTTGGATTTCGGCGCGGGTTCCGGAAGACATTGTGTTTTGTTAAACGAATTCGGTTATCAAACCTACGCGACCGATTATACCGAAAACTCGGTGAAGACGATCCAAGAAACCTATCCTTTCGTCAAAACGTCGTTCGGCGAAAAACCTCCCCTCTCCTATGATGATCATTTTTTCGACGTGATCGTAAGCTGGGGAGTGCTTCACTACAATTCCGTAGAAGCGGCAAAAACGATTCTCGCCGAGAAAAAAAGAATTCTGAAAAAAGGCGGATTTCTCGCCGGATCCGTACGCGCGGTCGGCGATACTCACTTACAGGCACAAGGAACCACGATCCAAACACAGGATTTAAAAGGCGCTTATTCCCGTTTTTATACATTAGAAGAATTGAAAGAAGATTTAAAGGATTTTTCCGAAGTAGAATTCGGTTACACCGAAAGAACCCCGCTCGGAAAATTGGAAGAAAGGATCTGTCATTGGATTTTTCTGGCAAAACTATAGACGAGACCTGTCCTTGTTGCCAAACGAAAGATTGGAAGTTCCTATACCATTCTTCCTTTCAAAATTATAATATTCCAATTTATTTATGTAGTTCCTGCGGACTTCAGACCCAATATCCCAGACCGGAAGCGTCTTCTCTTTACACCGAAGAATACTATTCCGGTGGCGCGGACTTTTCATACCGGGACGAAAGACAAACCGAACGTTTCGATCGTTACGTTTGGAACGCGCGTCTCAAAAACATACAACGTTTCAAACGAACGGGAGAATTTTTGGACGTCGGCTGTTCCTTCGGAGGATTTTTAAACTGCGCGAAAGAAGCCGGCTGGAGAGTAACGGGCGTGGAAATTTCCTCCTATTCGGCCGAGGTTTCAAGATCGAGAGGGTTTAAGGTTTATCAGGGAGAATTTTTGGACGCGGATCTACCCGAGAATTTTTTCGACGTTGTGACTCTTGTAGAAGTGATCGAACATCTTTCCGAACCTTCAAAAGTATTCCAAAAATTGAATCGAATTCTAAAACCCGGCGGTCTTCTGCTTTTACAAACCGCGAACTTCGAAGGTTGGCAGGCGATCGATTCGGGACCGGCGTATCACTACTATCTTCCCGGACATTTTTACTATTATTCGGAATCGAATTTGAAAAAAATTCTTGATCGATCGGGTTTTCAAAATCATATCACTTATCCCGGAGTCGATTTTTCTCTCTTCGCAAAATTACTCAAATCCAGGGGAAGTTTTCGTTCCTGGAGAGAATATTGGAAGTGGATTCGAATCGGCGTTTATCACTGGAAAAGCAAACTCAAAAAACAAGGCAGACCCTTGACCTCGTCCATGGTTCTGTATAGCTTTAAGGCGGAATGAACGATGAAACATCTTTTAAAACCGGGTTGGCTCACCGATTCGGATAAGATTCCCGAAAAAGGTTTTTTAAGAATTTTCGTTCTCTCGATTCGAATCATCGTCGGTTCCGCGTATCGTTTCATCAAAGACGATTGTCTCATGCAAGCGTCCGGAATTTCTTACACGACGATCGTATCCTTGATTCCCATGCTTACGGTCGCGTTGTCCCTGATTACGATCACGTCGGGATTAGAAAATCGTAAAGAAGAAATCTTTGATACGATCAACACATTCATTCTTCAGAGCAACATCAACGTCGACATCAACACGTATTTGGAAGCGATCGGAGACTTGATCGACACCGCGACTCAGATCGGAGCGATCGGTTTTGTGATCTTGGTTTTTTCCGCGACCGCGGTTTTGCGTTCTTTGGAAAATGCGTTTAACGGAATCTGGAGAATCAGCTCCAACCGTTCCCTCTTTCAAAAATTAGTATTCTATTTTTTTGTTTTGGCGATCGGCCCTCTTCTTTTTGTGATCGGAGAAGGAGTTGCCGAGAAGACGATCGATTTTTTCAGACCTCCTCACTACTTTTCGATGGAACGGGATCCTCTCGGAAAAATATGGATCAGCGGCGAAAACGGAACCCTATTCCGCATGGATTCCAATCTAAAAAAAGAATATTCCATTCGGGAAGACGAGATCGATTTCGAAAACATGAAATGTCTCGATAACCTCGGAGGCCGTTTGGACTTCTGCAAAAAGCCGGACATAGGCGCTTCCGATTTTATCCGGATCAAAATCAAGGAAGGAATGATCTACGTTTTGTCGATTCGAGGCGCGCTTTTGATCAAACCGATCGAATCTTCGGTCTGGACCCTGACCTCTTTCGAGGGTGTGGAACTCAAGGACATAGAAGTCGTAAACCAAAATAACATTTTCATTATATTCAAAAACGGAGAAGTTCTCCATTACATTCCGGAAGGAATCTCGTTTAAACCGATCTTCAAGGATCGTCTGAAGATGAACGCGTCGAAGGTTTATTTCCCGGACGCGCTGAACGGCTATATACCCGACGAATCGGGAACCGTATGGACGAGCAACGACGGGGGTTTCAACTTTTATCCGAACCGTCTGACTCATTTAGCATTTCATGATATTCATAGAACCGAAAACGGAGAAATCTTTTTAGCCGGGGAGCGCGGAGTTCTCTATCGTTCTCGGGACGGGGGAAACAGTTGGATCGAACTGAGTCATAAAAGATATAATTTCATTCGTATCTGGTCGTTTTTAGGAACCGATACGA
Source organism: Leptospira barantonii (assembly GCF_002811925.1). Classification (NCBI taxonomy): domain Bacteria; kingdom Pseudomonadati; phylum Spirochaetota; class Leptospiria; order Leptospirales; family Leptospiraceae; genus Leptospira; species Leptospira barantonii. Next base: position 14,475 of record NZ_NPDS01000006.1, on the reverse strand, counting down.
TGGAACTATTTCTGATGGATAGTCTCGGACACATTCTCATCTCCACGGACGGAGGAGATCATTGGAATCCTTTTTACATTCCGATGAACGGAAAGATCTGGGCCAATCTTCTTTTGGAAAGAAAGGAAAACGGAAAGATCAAGATGTTAAACGTCGGCGAATACCGCACGATCAGCGTCACGGAATCCAAGGATCAAAAGTTCTCAACTACGGTAATCACGGGAGGAGACAGCGTATTTTCGATCTATTCTTTCCTGAGAATTTTATTTCCTCTTTCCGGGATCTGGCTTTTTTTCCTAAGTCTTTATTCTTTGATTCCGAACACGAAGGTTCCGTTGAAAGCCTCGGCAGTGGGCGCGGCCGTAACGGGAGTCATCTTTTTGATCTTTCTCTGGGGGTTTCAGGTGTATCTTTCCTCCTTCAGCGAAACTACGATGATCATCTATAAGGCGTTGGCCGCGATCCCGATCTTTCTTTTGGGAGTATATTCACTTTCCTTAATAGTCTTATTCGGAGCCGAAATCACGGCCTCTCTTCAGTTCCGAGAAAGATATCTCGCACCGCTTCATTCTTTAGACGAGATGCATACTTCTTCGAGCAACGAGTTTAGAAAACTGATTCTAACCTTAAAAACTGCGTATAAGATCCAAAAGGAAAAGAAAATTCCCTCTTCTTCGACGGAACTCGCTTCGGTTTCAAGATTGAAGGAAGAGGAAATTCCGGTTCTTACTAAAAAATTATGCGAGCTTGAATTCTTATCGGAAACGAGGAAGAATGAATTCGTTCCGATCATCGCGCCTGCGGACCTAAGCGTGGGAGACGTGTACCGGAAAATCCCGGAGCCTCTTTTAACGGGGGATAAGGAGCTGAAACTTTTTCCGGGAAATTTGAATTCCAAGATCGAAAAAACGGAAGAAAAACTCCAGAACGATCTGGATGGAATCAAATTCCTCGATTTACTCGACTAACGAAGATTAGGCTTTACGATCCGTCTTCTGAGCCGGGTTTACCGGGGGAAGATTGGAGGACAGGGATTGATAGATCTGTTCCGCGAGTCCCAAAGACGAGTTGGAGGAAAGATTTTTGGAATATTCGTCGTAGAGCATGTCTTCGAAAATTTCTTCCGCGTGACCGCCGTCGATCAGGCCGGATTTAGAAACCGTCTTTTTCATTTCGGTCAACATCATCTTCACGAAGATAGATTCGAATTCAACGGAAGCTGAATATAGTTTTTTACGATACGGGTCCGCGGAAATTTCTTCCTTGATGTTGTGAGGAAGACGAATCTCGGAAGAACTGATCTTACCGGAAAGTTTTTCGTTGAATTCTTCCCTGAGCATATCGGGAAAGGAAGAATTGGTTTTGTTCTTATTCGCGTTTTCGAAATTGAGAAGACTTTTGACCTCCGGTTTTTCAACCAGATTCAATCTGTTCGTATAATCTTGAATGGAATCGATCATCACTGTATCTCCAATTCCGCGTGTAACGCGCCCGATTTTTTAAGAGCTTCTAAAATCGCTATGATATCTTTTGTTGACGCGCCCACTTTGTTGAGCGCTTCGACCACGTCGCCTACGCTCGTGGATTCTTCGATCAAAAAGGAACTTTTTACGGGCTCCTGTTCTTTACCGAGCCAGTTGCGTCTTCTATTTTTATCCGTTACGGAAAGATTGAGTCCCGAGCGCGACACGGCGACTTCTTCGATCGTTATGTTTCCGCCCATCACGATCACGCCGGTTCTTTCGTTGATGACCACCTTAGGTCTTACTTGGGTTTCCACGCTTAGATTTTCGATGTCGCTTAACAAAGATAAGAATGCGTCCGATTTGTTTTCGAATGTTTTTCCGAGTACGATATTGATTTCGGTCGGAGAAACGGGAACCACTGTCTCCGGCCCGATCCCGTGTTTGCCGGGAAGAATGGAACGAATCTGAGAGATCACCGCGTTTAACGTTGTGAAGTCCTGATTCTCCAATTGAATTTGAACTCGTTCCGAAGCGTAAAAATTCTGATCGAGTTCTTGTTCTACGATCGCTCCGCCGTGAACGAGCCCGACGGTTTTTTTATTTCCTCTCGCGCTGTTTCCTCTTTCCTGTTCCTGTCTTCCGCCGAAGGAAATCACACCCGAAGCGACCGCGAAGGTTTTATCTCCCGCGGTCTTCAAAGGAGATTGTAAAAGAACCCCACCTTCCAAAGACTTTGCGTCTCCGATCGAAGATACGATTACGTTTAACTTATCACCTTTTCTCGCATACGTAGGAATCGTCGCGGTGATCAAAACGGAAGCGATGTTGCGGGTTTGATCCGGCTTGAGGTTCGCTTCCACTCCGAGATTCTTCAGATAATTTTTCATACTTTCCGAAGTAAAAGGAGTTTTGCTATCTCCCGTTCCGGGAAGACCCACCACGATTCCGTAACCGGTGATTTGATTTTCTCGGATTCCTTCGATTTTCGCGATGTCCTTCAGTCTGAGTTCCGCGGCGTTTAAGGAAGAAAAAGGAAACGCAAGCGCTACGATCGAAGCCAAAAAAATCATAAAGGACGCGCAAAACAAAAAAACGTCCAGCAAGAACATGCAAAGAATGGAATATTTGAATTTCATTGTGATTCTCCCAAAAGCCGATTGAGTTGGTTTAGAATCAGTCTCTGTTTTTCCTCTTCCGAAAGTTCGGCTTTGACCGTCACGGAACCGTCCGGGTTCGTAACCGATTTGAGTGCGATCGGAGGATTGACTTGTTTTGGGTTGATTCTTCCGTTGAAGTTCACCTGAAGATTCGCGATTTTATCCGCGTCGATCGAAGAATCCTTTTCCACGAACTCGGGAGAAACGGTTCCGGACAACACGAGACTGTTCTCCTCGCCGTTGATCACGTTCACTTTTTGGCCTTGAATCGTCAAAAGCCCGGTGTTCGGGTCGACCGCGGTGACGAGAGCGGTAAGATTCCCTTTTATCTTTCCGAGGGATTTGATCTTTCCCTTATTCTTACGCGTAATCGTACGATCGTTGTTATACGAGGGCATATCGGGGATGATTTTTTTATCCGGCATGGACTTAAGTGTGATCGTTTCGTCCGCATTCGATTCGAGTTCGAATTCCGCTTGTAGTCCGTTTCTGATTTTTACGTAGAGAGGAGAACCGACCTTGATGCTCTGACGCACAGAATACGGATTCTTATCCGTCCAAAGAGAAGCGTCCTGAGCGTTCAATCCCGTATTTTTTCCATACAAAAGAAAGAATATTATAAATATAAAATATACGATTCCTATGGTGAGAATTTTCGAATTTCTCGCGCAGTAGTCTTTGAAATCGGTCGGATTCAAACGTTTTTTCATTCCGTCACCACCGTATTCTTATCCACAACCTTGACCTTCATCTGACCTTCTCTGGAATGTGTGGTCACCTGAACTTCTTCGCCTATGTTTCCGGAACTGAGAGCCTTTACTTTCGTTTTGAGGACGAGACTTCCTTTGTGATAGATCATCAGAATCTCGCCTCCTCTTTGAACGTCTTGGATCTTACGAACGTGTTTCTTTCGGAAAATTTCTCCGTCGTTCATGTCCTTTAAAAGTGTGGAACCGAGCAGATCTCCTCCGGGAGAATCCAAGATTTCCTCGTCTGTTAAGGTTTCCTCTTCCTTAAAATCCTCGGTCGTAATTTTGATTCCCTTGTTTAGAGGACGACTCGCTTTGAGAACTTTTACTTTTTGTTCCACTTGAAAGCGGATTCTCAAGGTATGAACCTTTTGGTTCTGAAAAAATATTTCGAGGGAAGCCATCAGTTGTCCCGGATGCAAACGGGAGGATAGATTGGCCCAGCGGAGTTGAACCCCTTCCGAAGGAACCTTGGTTTCTCCGGAGATAAACGTTAGACGAAATTCTTCGTTCGGATGTTTCTTTTTGATTTCGTCCGAAAGAGAATCCGTGATCTCGCTCGGTTCAAGCGCGTGATTCAAAGGAAGAACCAGGGTTTCTTTTCCGGTTACGATCGGATCCAAGTCCGCATATACTTTTTGGATTTCCTTGGAACCGACGAACACGGGACGCGTAAGATTCTTCATAAGAATCCGATCTTCGAATCCGTCCGGAATCCGAGCGACTGAGGAAAGACGAACTTCTTCCCCTTCTACGATCGCTCTTCCTTTGAGATAAATTCCGGACACCCCTCTTCCCCAAAGAGGGTTTAAGGTCAAAAGCAGAAGAAGGAAGAGTATCCGAAAAAGATTCATAAGAAATTTATAAAATTCTTATCTCTTGAGGGAAATGGCCGTGGACAACATGTTGTCCGAGGTTTGGATCGCCTTGGAGTTGGATTCGTAAGCTCTTTGAGCCACGATCATGTTCACCATTTCTTCCACGATCTTTACGTTACTCATTTCCAAAAATCCCTGGAGTACGTTTCCGAATCCTTCCATCCCTGGCGTTCCCGGAATTTCAGGTCCGGACGCTACGGTTTCTTGAAATAAGTTTTTTCCGATCGCTTGCAAACCAGCCGGGTTTACGAAACGGTATAATTCCACCTGACCGATTACGATGGGACGGATATCCGCTCCCACTTTTACGGTGACTTCTCCTTGTTCGGAGATCATGAGTGTGTTTAAGATCGCACCTTCCGGGAGAATCAAAGGAGGCTCGAGAAGATATCCGTTAGACGTCACCACTTGTTGGTTCGAATCGATCTTAAAAGATCCGTCTCTGCTGAACGCGAAACTTCCGTCCGGCATTTGGATTTTGAAAAATCCCATTTCTCCGGTGATCGCCATATCCAATTTATTTCCTGTGGCTTGAAAGGAACCGATCTCGAAAAGTTTTTGAGAAGCCGCGGCTCGAACCCCGTGACCTACGTTGACTCCGGTGGGAATTTCACTGACGGATGTTGCGGGCGTTCCTGCCAGAACCTGGTGTTGATACACCAAATCCTCGAAGTCCGCGCGATTCTTTTTAAATCCAGTCGTATTTACGTTTGCTAAGTTGTTCGATATCGTATCGATATGAAACTGCTGGGCAATCATTCCAGTTGCCGCAGTCCAGAGTGAGCGCATCATATTCCGGTAACCCTCTTCTTCCTTGAAGGTCGGTCGTTTTTGGAATTTGGTGAAGAGGAATCCGCCCGTTTTCGAAGAAAAAGCGACAGAATTCGGAAAATGTGTAAGAGATCCAACAATTTCAGGAACCCTCAACGCACGCGGCGATTTTGTATGAGTTCCTACATTTTCTTTTTTTACTTGTAATTCCGAAACACGACACAGCGGTTCGAGTTCGTTCCTTTCTCGTTGTTCGAAACGTTCCAGCAATTGGAAAGTTTCGTAAACTTTTGATCGTTGATGAACGTGGTTTCCCATTCCAAACCGGAACCATTGGCCGCTTGAATCACATATTCGTCCAGATTGAAAACGGTAGCGCCCTTCTTAATGTCTCCGACTTCCATCACACAAACGCCTTCCGGCTTTAAAACTCTGGAAAGTTCCTCCAAGGTTCCGTGAATGAAATCGGTCCACGCGGAGAGCGTCGAAAAGATGCTCGGCTTTTTGTGATCCGGAAGTTCGATTTCCAAAAACCAATATCTCAGCCAATTGTCTTCTTCGTAGTTCACCTTATCGAGAAAAGGCGGTGACGTAACGACCAAATCGGCAACGGAATCTTCCAGCGATTCCAAATGAAGAGAAGAATGATTCGTATAACGGTTTCTTCCCGAGAACTCGTGATAAAAAGGTGGCAGAGGAGTTTTTAAATCCCGTTTCATCTTCTGTAAAATTCTGGATTTGACTTCCTTGTATTCCGGTTTGATTCCTTTTTTCTCGTTGTTGCGTTTCTGCGCGGAAGGAGGAATCGAAATCTGAGGAAAACTATACACCGAAAAGAATCCGTCGCTGTGACCGTGCAATCTCGAAAGAGCAGTCACCCCTATGTATTGAATTTCCGGGGAAGCGTCTTGGGAAAGAATTCTTTTTAAGTTTTTGATTTCGTTTAACGTGTCCTTGTGATAAAAGGCGAGCAGATCCTTGTCTTCTTTTTCTTCCTTCGTTTTCTTTCTCAAATCCAGACGATCCAGAATTCTTTCCATACTTTCCATGGAAGGAATCGTTTGTCTCGACTTTGCAAGAAACAATGACATCGGACTGATATCGTTGTGAATCGCCGTATGACCTTCCAAGTTCGCTTGAATCGAAGTGGTTCCCCTTCCGCCGAACGGATCGAGAACAACTCCCTTGTGTTTGGAAAGATATTTGTCCAAAAAGAACGCGGGAAGTTCCGGTTTGAACGAGGCGCGATAACTAACGCTATAGTGAATGGAGTGAGATTGTCTCTGGCGTGAAGTCCAGAATTCTCCGGTTTGAATTTTTCTTTCTTTTCTTTTGAGTACAGTCGACATCCAGGAAGCCTCGTATGAAAAGATTTTCGGTTTAAACCTCGGATTCCCCCCGAAGAAAAAAGATTCTTCTGAAGTTGGGATGTGACATAGACAAAATAGATCAACGGAAGTTGGTTCGGTAATTGGCACTTACCGAATTCGAAAGAATCGGGACGGCCCGACGGAGTTTATAGACTTTCTCCAAAACGATTTTCTTGTCATTTTGCGGGCGCAATTTTGCATGGATAGAGGGGAGAATATTCTCTTTTTTGAATTTACCATGTCAGAAACAAAACGCACGACTCTATCCGTAGAAACCCTCGATTTAGAATTCGAACAAGAGGTCTTTTGGAGCCGATTTTTGGGACGAGCGGGACTGATCGTCGGATACGGAGCGTATCTGATTTGTTTTATCATCGTCTTCGGTTTAAAAATGGAGGCGGTCAAATACGCTTCTCTTTTTTACTTGGGACTTTTTACCCGATTTTCAAGTCTTCTCATCGGAAAATTCTACGAGATTCCGAACGTGTTTAGAAATCTATTTTCAAAGAACGAGGAACTCCTCGTTGTAAGTAAAAAATACTTGGATATACACAGAGAAAAGGCCTTCAAACGTCTGGCCGCTCACCTCTACGGGATGAACGATTCTTCCGAGCTGTATCAAGCGGACGAAAAAGAACTTCTGGAAATCCTTCGACCCAAAATGGAGAAACCATGGAAGAAGGCGGGAAAGATTTATTTCTTCTTCTTTTACATTCCGGTCGCATTAATTTTGATTTGCATCTCCCTCATGAACTGATTCGCTTGAATTCAAGTGAAGAATTCATTCTCATTCCTATTTTTGGTTCTCATCTGGATTTTTTCCTGTAAAAGCGATCCGATCATTCCTTCCCTTCCCCCCATGCCCTTTTCCGAAAAAAGTATAAACGGAGAAGGTAAATTCCCCTGTGCGATCCTGATCAACCGAACCACAAGAAACAAAATCTACTTTCAAAAAGATGAATGTTTTTATAAAACTCCGCCTTCTTCCCTGTTTCATTCTTATCTCGCTTTGGTCGCTCTGGAAAACGGTTATCTCAAGGAAGACCAATCCCTTTTTTTCTGGGATAAAACGAGACATCCATACATTCGATGGCAAAAGGATCAGAATTTAAAATCGGCCCTTGAGTATTCTGTGCATTGGTATTTTACGAAACTCTGGAACGACATCGGACCCGAAAAAGGAAAAACACTTTTGGAAAAAACGGGAGCGTTTTCGAATCCGATTCCCGCCACACGAAATTCATTCTGGCTTGACGGTTCGTATAACGTGTCCCCTTCCGAATTTGCGGATTTTTTAATCCGACTTCAGGAACCGGCCCCGCCTTTTCGAGATAAGACGATCTCCACCGTTTTGAATCTTCTCAAAAGAACTCCCGGTTCGCTTTCCAACGCGAGCGGAAGTCACGATCTTTCGGGAGATTGGAACGGTGTGGAAGATTACAAATCGGATTCCGCGTTTCATTATACTCAGGACGAAGCGAATTCTTGGTTTTGGGCCTCGTTTCAAAAATCGAACGTACATTGGATTCTTCTTACGAGGGTGAGAGTCACCGGACAACCCTCCACTCCTCTGGAAGCCGCGAAGCTCGCTTCTAAAATTCTTCAGGAAGAATCGATCATCCAGTAACGCTCTTTGGGAAGAATCGTTCGTTCAAAAATCTGAATGACGAAACCGGAAATCGGTATGAGAATGCCTTAAAACGAGGGTTCTCGATGAAAAAAATATCCCTATTTTACATTTTTCTAATTTTCTTATTCATCATCTCTCTGGGTTTCATCCTTCAGTTCGGAAAGGGTTTGGAACTGAAAAAAGAAAGTTATCATTCTTCCCAAATCGAAGAACAAAAAAATCCGCAGGCGCAAAAAGAAACACCAAAACCCGCACAGACAAGACCGGACTTTTGGGACTTTGACGCCGTTGGAAAAATGTTTTCCGGTCATCTCAAACAACCTCTTTCCAGACTTTTATTCCAGTTGATCGTAATCATCATCGCTTCCCGCGTTTTCGGAAAGTTATCCACGATGCTCGGACAACCTTCCGTGATCGGGGAGATTCTCGCGGGGATTCTTCTCGGCCCTTCTTTACTCGGATTGCTCTTTCCCGAAGGTTTCCAACTCTTGTTTCCCAAGGAATCCCTTTCCACGCTTCAGATCCTGAGTCAACTCGGGCTTTTGCTTTTTATGTTTACGATCGGGATGGAACTAGATCTGAAGATTCTAAAAAACCAAGCCGAGTCGGCCGTCGTAATCTCACACTCAAGCATCATGTTTCCGTTTTTGTTGGGAGCGGGTCTTGCTTATTTTATCTACGTTCCTCTGGCTCCTCAAGGTGTGGACTTCATCGCGTTCTGTCTTTTTATGGGAATCGGAATGAGCATCACCGCCTTTCCGGTTCTTGCGAGAATCATCTTAGAAAAAGGTCTCACCAAAACCACGTTAGGCAGTCTTGCTCTTACCGCCGCGGCCGCGGACGACGTCACCGCTTGGTGTGTTCTTGCGATCGTGGTTACGATCGTAAACGCGGGATCTTTTTCTTCGGGAATTCTCATGATTCTCATGTCGCTTTCGTATATGGTCGTGATGTGGAAGGGAATTCTTCCTTTGATGAGAAGAGCCGGAAACTTATACACGACCAAGGAATCGATGACCAAAACGATCACCGCTTCCTTCTTTTTGTTCATCTTTCTTTCGGCTTGGGTCACCGAAGCGATCGGAATCCACGCTCTTTTCGGAGCCTTTCTTGCGGGAGTTGTTATGCCCGACAAAAAGGAATTGAGAAGCAACTTAGTCGATAAGATCGAGGACTTCAGTCTTACCGTTTTACTTCCACTCTTCTTCGCGTTCACAGGTCTGAGAACCAAGTTCGGTCTTTTATCCAGTTCCGGTCTTTGGCCGATCTTTTTCGTGATTCTATTCGTAGCCATACTCGGCAAGTTAGGCGGAAGCGCGATCGCGGCCCGTTTGTCCGGAAAAAATTGGAAGGATTCTCTTGCGATCGGAATGCTCATGAACACCCGCGGTCTGATGGAATTGATCGTGCTCAACATCGGTTACGATCTCGGCGTTTTATCCGAGGAAATTTTTTCCATGATGGTTCTTATGGCGTTAACCACCACTGTGATGACAGGGCCGGGACTCAAACTCGTGGAACGTATTTTTGCAAGGGGAGAATTCATCGGCAAGATCGGATCGAACACTTCCGGGATGCTCATCTCCTTCGCGCAACATTCCAGAGGTCTGGAACTTTTGAAAATCGCATACGGACTTTTTCCCGAAAAGAAAAAGGAAAGAGCGGTTACCGCGGTTCATCTATCACCGGATTCTAATATATCCGAAACACACGCGGAAAAATACGAGTCTTCCAGTTTCACTCCTATGAAAGAACTTTCCAAGGATTTGAACATAGACCTCAAAACGATTTATAAAACTTCGACGAACATCACGAAGGACATCGTTCGAATCGTGGACGAAGGAAATTACAAACTTCTTTTGATCGGTGCGGCTCGTTCTTTTTTCTCGGACGATATTCTCGGAGGGAAGATTCGAACCATTCTGAATGAAACCGATTGTAACGCGGGAATTCTTTTTTCATCCCAACTCGAGAACGTAAAAAACATTCACCTTCTTTTCGGAAGGGACAAGGACCTCGAACTTTTGCAGATCGCCAAAAGATTGGCGGTGAATTACAACTCTAAACTTTCCATCGTGGACCTCAACGGTTCGGTGGATCAGATTCCGACTCGGATCAAACAAGGTCTGAAAAAGGATAAGGTAAAAATTCTTTCCTCCGATACGGGTTCCGCGGATTGGAAACAATTCGATCTGATCCTATGCGATTTGGATCTTTGGGAGAATCATCCCGAGTTCCGGGTCAACGAACTTCCCAAAGGAGGCGGTCTTCTTTTGATCCGCTCCGTGGACGGTTCTCTGCTGGAAAGCTGAACGATTCGTTTGCGTAAAGCCCGTCTATAAAAAAACGGGCTTTGCATTTCCTTCCTAAGCGGTATAAAATCAGACCTCGTTTCGAAAATGATTTTACATTCGTCGAATTCCGGTAAGAATCTACGATCTTCCAGGAATTGAAAAAGATCTCTGATGAGTCTCCGAAAAAAAATCACACTCTATCTTTCCGGCGCCGTGTTGGTTGCGTTTCTGCTCATCACGATCGCTCAGTCGATTCTTACCTATACGGAATTTAAAAAGGACGAAAGAAGAATCGTTCTCATCGAATCCCTTCGTATACAAAGAGAAGTGGAAAGTTCTTTCGGAAGACCGTTCGATCGTTTGATGGGAATCAAGGACGTGGTCCAAACCTCCAAACAAAACCGCGCCGAAATTCTCGAACTCTTAAAAAAACTTACGCTTGAGAATGATCTCGTTTTCGGAACCTGGACGATCTTCGAGCCGAACGCGTTCGACGGTTTGGATGCGCGGTATAAAAATACGTTCGGTCACGATTCCACGGGAAGATTGATCTACTACGTGAACAAATCCAAGTCGCCCACGGAACTCACCGTGGATGTAAACGTAAACTTCGAAAAAGATACGAACGAAACGACCTATTACTTCACCCCAAAAAAAACGAAACGGGACGTAGTGATGAGTCCGTATCTTTATTACGCGGGCGGGCATCGGATTTGGATCGTATCCCTGATCGCGCCCGTGATTCGAAAAGGTGTTTTTGCGGGCGTGATCGGAATCGATTTTACGTTGAAGGATTTCTCCGAAAAGATAAAGTCCTTCAAACCCTTGCAGGGAAAGGGTTACGCGAGAATCATCTTTCCGGATTTCAGTTCTCTTCCTCCCGCTTCCGGAGACGAACCTCCGATTCCTTCTTCCGATTTTATTAAGAATGAAATCAAAAGCGCGTCCACGTTCGACGAGGAACGTTATTATAGAGCGATTCTTCCGATGCGTTTTTCAAACACCGGAACCGAATTGTTTATAGAAGTCGGAATTCCGCACTCCATATTCTACGAGGAACTCGCGGGTTTGATCCTGAAAAACGCGATCCTTACGTTTTTGTTTTCTTTGTTCGCCTTGGGCTTCCTCAACTTCGCATTAAAAAAATGGTTTTTAAACGGACTTTCCAAAGCGGAAGCCTTCTCGAGAGAAATCGAAAAGGGAAATCTAAACGCCGCCATTCCTTATACCGAGGACGACGAGTTGGGAACCTTGGTCCATTCCCTCGATTCGATGCGGAGAAGTTTGAAAAACGTCCTCGCAGAATTACAACTTTCGAATACGATCATCGGTAAAAACAATCAGAAGTTGAGAATGGCGTTATTGGGCGCCGGTATGGCGACCTGGGAACTCGACTTTAAAAGTGGGATCGTATTCTTTCCCGAGGGAGAAATCTCGGGCTTATCCGTGGACGAAACGAGAAAGATGCGGATCAAGGATTTTCTTAAAAGATTCCATCGCGGGCAAAGAATGGAAATGCTTCGTTACGTTCAAAAATTCGTGTATGGAAATTCGAACGAAATCGAAATCCTTTTTCCGAACGTATTGCCCGAAGGAGTTCGTTGGTTTCGAGCCAGGGGCGGATGGGGAATCTCGGAACCTCCGAATGACGAAAAACTTTCGGGAACCTTGTCCGGGATCGTATTCGACGTCACCGATTGGAGACAAGCCGAGGACTTGAGAAAGGCGAACGGCGAAATTTTAATGCGAACTCGGATCATCGAGATCCAGAAAAAGGAACTCGAAGACGCTCTTCAGGAATTGAAAAACGCGCAGAACAAACTCATCTCTTCGGAAAAATGGGCGAGTCTCGGACAACTCGTAACGAGTATCGCGCACGAGATCAACAATCCGCTCGGTGCGATCAAGGCCGGTTTACAAACCATAGAAGCCGTTTCTCAATCCTTCCAAAACAAGATCTTTCAGGTTTCGGTCACGATTCCTCGTTTGAACGAAGAGGATCGGAATTCCTTTTTTGAAATTTACGCCATCGCTATGGATTCCCAGGAACCTCCCCTCGGCTTCAAGATGAGACAACAAGCCAAGTCCCTGGAAAGAACATTAAATTTTTATCATATCATTCACGCGGAAAGAATTTCGATCCTTCTTACCGAACTCGGTCTTCAGGACGTCCACGAACGATGGACTCCATTCTTGAATCATCCGGACGTGTTCGAACTCTTGGGTTTTATCGATTCCACACTTTCATTTTTAAGGAATATCAGCGTTATGCGTCTTTCCGTTGAAAAAACGAGAAAGACGGTTTTTGCGCTCAGTTCCTATTCTTCCCTTTCATCGAGTCGTTCGCCTACTCCGATTGTGATCGAAAGATCGATTCAAAAGGTTTTGGACAGCAATCTGAAACTTTCGCTCCGAGATACGGTCCTTCGTTTGAACCTCGCCAATCTTCCTCCGATCGACTGCGATCCCGAAGAAATCAATCAGGTTTGGACTCACATGATTTTAAACGCGGTCCAAGCGACGGAGGGAAATGGAAACGTGGACATCTACGGCTCGGTGATCCCTGATCGAAATCGGATTCAAATTTTCTTTCAGGACAACGGCCCCGGAATTCCCAAAGAGATCCAGTCGAAGATCTTCGATCCTTTCTTTTCCACAAAGGAACAAGGCGAGGGAATCGGTCTGGGTTTGGATATCTGCAAACGAATCGTCGAAAAATACGACGGCATATTAGAACTCGTCTCCTCCGCAGTGGGGGCTTGTTTCCGAATCGAGTTTCCAATCTCGGATTCTTATTTCGAAACCCTTAGGTCCGAGGAAAAAAATCCGTCCGTAAGAGAGGAAGTCTGAATCCTTTTCTCAAAGAGAACATAACGTGACGACTTTGCCTTTTTTAAGGCTTCTTCCAGTTGTTTTTCTTCAACTCCGGTGATTCCGAATTCATTTCGGCGATCCCAGTTATGCTGAAACATCCGAACATAAAACTCGTCCGGTTCTACGATCGCTGTGAATCGGATCTCTTCGTGAGTTTTAAAATCCATTCGCGTTAGTCGCGCTTTTATAACCATTTCTTCGTCCGGCAAAAGACGAGTGTCCTCGAATTCGTGTTTTAGATCCAGATCGGTCACTCTTCCGATCGTTTTTTCGGCAAGAATCCGTTTTTGTTTTCCGTTTTCGTAAACGGACAAGAATAGAAATATTTTTGGAACGGAATACGTCGGAAACTTATGCCCCACTCCCGTATTTTTCAAAGAAGCATAAACATACGATTCTCCCCCGATTGATTTAAAACCGAGCGTCGCCGTCACCGCGTTCGCCGTCATCTCAGGATCGTGAATTCCCTTCCAAGAATGGGAACGATCCGGCATATGACAATTTTGGCATGTGATTTGTTCCTTTGCATACCGACTTTGTTCCCATTCTTTGTAGGTTTCCATCATTCTTTTTCCGTTCACTGGCTTTCCGTATTCCGGTGTTTCGTGACAGGAGATGCAAAACTTTGAAGATTCGAATTCTTTCTGAACGACAAAACCTCCGTGGGCCTTACGGCCCGAGGAAGAATCGTTTTGTTTTTCTTCGCGGGGAGGAGGTCCGTAACGAACCTGATTGCGGACGTGACAGGACGCGCATGAAATTCCTCGTTCTGCGGTTTCTTTTTTTAAATAGGACAAAACCTCGTTCGGGTTGTTTGCAGTTTTGAATTTGGATTCTCGGATGAAATTCTGAGTTTCGATCAAAGGAGAATGGCAGGCAAAACAGGAGGAAGATTCTTCGTTACCGATCCGTTTTAACTGCCATTGTAAACCCGGTCCGCTCGCTTTCGAATGAAGACTCGAACTCCATTTTTCATACTGTTCCTTATGACAAACTCCGCAGTTTTCCGGATCCAAACTTTTTTCGAGTTCGGAATACCGAGAAGGCGGCTCTCCCTGAAAGGAGACCGGAGTCGCCCAATGCGACTCCAAAAATCCTTTTTTACAACTTAAGAATATTATAAAGATCCAAAGTATTCTTAAGTTTTTCAAACCGAAATGCCGGGTCCGATACGATCCCTTTAGCCTCCGCAAGCGTTTCCGCCTCCGCCCCCTCCGAGGATGTATTCCTTTTTGCCGGTAACTTTTTGAATTCTTGAGATTACGTCCGGAATCAGATTCTCCCCT